>CAZLGP010000214.1:0-31139 GCA_964558905.1 uncultured Thermoanaerobaculia bacterium
GGCCATCTGCTTCGTTGCCGCTCCTCTACGATGTCCCCGCATCGCCTCGTCGCGGCGCCTCGCATCTGGCCGGTCGGCGCTCGCAAGTACCGGACACCAACTTCCGGGGCGCTGTACTAAGGCGGAGCAATCAGCGCAGCCGGCCCTGCCGGCTTGCACAGCGCGGTCACGCGGCCGCTCGACGTGTCCGCGGTAGCGTGCACCACGCGCCATGAGCCTTCCTTCTTCACGAGCTCCGCGATCCCGGTGTAGGTGTCGCCCGTGAGCAGAGTCTCGGCGGCGACGCGGCCCTGCCACATCCATCGGAAGTTCGCGGTCGCACGATCGACCCCGCCGGACAGCGACGTGATTTCCTGCACCCGGCGGAATCCGAGGTCGATCTCGTATTCGTCGCCCTGATTCAGGATTACCATCCCGCCCACTCCCGGCCCGGGCCAGAGTGTTCCGGTTCCGTCGGTGCTCTTCTCGACGATCCGCAGTCGCAGCGCCTCGGCCAGCGCGGGATAGGCGTCGTGGTACCGCAGCCGTTCGTCATAGATGCGTGGGAGCTTGATCGACGCCCGCTCCCTGAACCCGGCGCACTGCTCGATCAGCCTCGTCGCATCCGCCTCCTCCATGCCGATGGGACGCTTCACCGGCTTCGGCATCTCCGACATCGCGCCGGCGATCTTCTTCGCGCGCTCCGCTTCGTCCTCGAGTCTCCGGCGCTCTTTCGCGCCCTTCTTGTTGATGTCGTCCAGCATCGACATGCCCTCCCCGCGGAGGTCGCGGCTGGCACGAGCGTCCCGGCGCGACTTCGTCCACAACACGCCGAACACGAGAACGAGGAACAGGGCCACGAAGACGATCGTGCGAGAGACCTTCAGGCCCTCTCCCGAGGAGGACTCGATCGAAGCGTCCTCCGTCGAATGCCGCGCCAGCAGGGCGCGCTCCTGCGCTTCCCGGAATCGCCTGAAGACGATCCCGCACGAGCTGCAGTCCTCTCGTCCGTCGTCCTGCGCGGCGCCGCATTTCGGACAGTCCACGATTCCACCTCCCGGGCCAACTGCTGAAGCTGGCAAATTATACTGGTGCGCATGTCCGCACGCCGCCGCGTGTCCCTCTCCCTTCTGGTGCTTCTCATGATCGCTTGTGGCGGGGAAACCGATCCCATGGCCCCCGAGTCGATCGAGCGCGATCTCGAGAAGCGCACCGTGCGCGAGCTGTATGAGGAAGCCGAGCAGCTTCCGTGGCGGCCGCCGGACGATTTCCTCCTGACCGAAGCGCACATCGCCGATTTCGTGAAGGTGGCGGCGCTCGCCCAGAAAATCATGGAAGTCGCCGGATCGCGCTTCGACGAGCAGATCGAGAATGCGTCGCGCGACCACGACCGGTTCACCCGCATGGGCACCGCCTTCGCCGCGATCGGCAGCGCGAGAGCGATCAGCACCGCCCATCTCCGGGCCGCCCTGACCCTCGACGTCAACCCGAACCAGCAGCAGTGGGTCCTCGAGCGGATCATCGACGGCGGCCGGGCCGCGGCTCGGCTCCGCCCCCCGGAAGAAGCTCTGGCTCGGGCGGAACGCGAGCGGAACAACGAGAGCGTGCCCTACCTGCGCGAACGGAAGGAAGCGGCCGTCCGGCAAGCGAAGGAGAACCTCCGCTCCTTCGAGCGAACCATGGGTGATGCCGAGCTGGCGAATGCCAGGCTCGTCGAAAAGCACCGGACCGAGCTCGCACGTTTCTTCCCCTTCCTCGCGCGCAAGTGAAGGACCCGTGGCCCGTGACCCGTTGCCCGTTGCCCGTTGCCCGTTGCCCGAGCCTGAAATCCCCGGTCACGGGTCACGGGTCACGGGCCACGGGCCACGGGCCACGGGATTCTCCTGCCTGCGATAGCATCCGGGACGCATGAAGATCGTCGAATGCGTTCCGAACATCTCCGAAGGGCGAAGGAAAGACGTTTATGACGCGGTGGCCGCGGCGGCGGCGTCCGTTTCCGACGTCACGCTGCTGAACGTCGATCCCGGAGGGGACACGAACCGCACCGTCATCACCTTCGTCGGCGCACCGGACGCCGTGCTCGAAGCCGCGTTTCGCCTCGTGAAGAAGGGCATCGAGCTGATCGACATGACCACGCATCGCGGCGCGCATCCGCGCATCGGCGCGGTCGACGTGGTGCCGTTCATCCCCGTCGCAAACGTCACCATGGACGAGTGCGCGGAGCTGGCCCGGAAACTCGGCGAGCGCGTCGGTCGCGAGCTGGACGTTCCCGTCTATCTCTACGAGCACGCCTGCAGCGTCCCGGAGCGCCGCAACCTCGCCGAAATCCGCGAGGGGGAGTACGAGGGCTTCGCGAAAAGGGTCGCCGATCCGAAATGGCTCCCCGACTTCGGTCCGGCGCGGTTCATCGCTCGCTCGGGCGCGACGGTGATCGGCGCCCGCAAGTTCCTCGTCGCGTACAACGTCAACATCAACACGCTCGACAAACGCCTCGCGAACCGGGTCGCCTTCGACGTTCGCGAGCGCGGGCGCATGAAACGGGACGAGAACGATCAGCCGGTCGTCGACGCCAACGGCCAGCCGGTGTGGGAGCCGGGGATCCTCAAGTCGGTGAAGGCGGTCGGTTGGGTGATCCCCGAGTTCGGCTGCGCGCAGATCTCGATCAACCTCACCGACCTCGATACCACGCCGCTGCACGTCGCCTTCGACGCCTGCGAGGATCGCGCTCGCGAGCGCGGCCTGCGCGTCACCGGCTCGGAGATCGTCGGCCTGGTCCCACGGCAGGTGCTCCTCGACGCCGGCCGCCACTACCTCGGCAGGATGGGCCGTCCCACGGGGGTCTCGGAATCGGCGCTGGTCCACATCGCGATTCGCACGCTGGGGCTGAGCGAGGTGAAACCGTTCGATCCGCGCGAGCGGGTGATCGAGTACCGCCTCGCCGCGCACAAGACACCGCGTCTCGCCGCGATGTCGCTGCGCGATTTCCTCGATGAGCTGTCGAGCGAGTCGCCCGCGCCGGGCGGCGGCTCGGTTTCCGCCCTCGCGGCGTCGATGGCCGCCGGTCTCGCGGCCATGGTGGCCGTGCTGTCGCACACGAAGAAGGGTCTCGAGGCGAAGCAGCCCGAGCTCGACCGGATCGCCCTGCGCGGCCAAGAGCTGAAGGACAAGCTCCTGGCCGCGGTGGACGCCGACACGGATGCGTTCGACACGCTGCTCACCGCCATGCGCATGCCGAAAGCCACGCCGGAAGAAGAAGCGCTGCGCAGCACCGCCCTGGCCGACGCCACGGTCGGCGCGGCCGAGGTTCCGCTGAGCGTGCTCGAAGCGTGTCCGGAGGTCATCGAGCTCAATCGCGAGGTCGCGAAGATCGGCCTGCAGGCATCACTCTCGGACGCCGGCGTCGGAGCACAGATGGCACGCGCGGCCGCCGCGGGCGCCTACCAGAACGTCTGCATCAACCTCGCCGGCCTCGACGACGCGACGCGCAAGCGCGCCCTCCTCGAGCGCGCCGACGCGGCATGGGCGCGCACGCGAGAGCTGCACGCGAACGCCGAGGAAGAGATCCTCGTGAAACTGCGCGAAGGGGCGTGAGAGAACGAATGGGACCTATGGGACCTATGGGACCTATGGGAAATCCCATGGGTCCCATTCGTCCCACTCCCATTCGTCCCATGGGTCCCATTCGTCCCATAGGTCCCATCGAACCATGACGCTAAGCTGACCCTTCGCTGCGCTCAGGGTTTTCGCTTGCTGCGCTCGCGTTACGTTCCGAACTCCCAGGCCACCTTCTTCATGGCGCGATCGACCCGCTCGATCATCTGCTGGATGTCCTTCTTCGCGTGCGCCCAGGAGAAGAACGCGGCCTCGAGCTGCGATGGAGGCAGGTACACGCCCTCGGCGAGCATGAGGTGGAAGAAGCGCGCGAACTTCTCGCGGTTGCTCGTGTTTGCGCTGTCGAAGTCGGTGACGGGACGGTCGGTGAAGAACAGTGTCCACATCGAGCCGACGCGGTTGAACGTGATCGGCACGTTGTGCCTGTCGGCCGAAGCGTGGACGCCGGCTTCGAACTCGCCGGTTCGCTCCTCGAGGTCGTCGTAGATCGAGGAGTTGCGCAGCACGCTGAGCGTAGCCCGCCCCGCGGCAACCGCGACGGGATTGCCCGAGAGCGTCCCGGCCTGGTACATCGGTCCGAGGGGCGAGACGAGCTCCATGAGCTTGCGCGTGGCGCCGTATGCGCCGATGGGCATGCCGCCGCCGATGATCTTGCCGAGGGTCGTGATGTCGGGACGGACGTCGTAGCGCGCCTGCGCGCCGCCGTATGCGACGCGGAACCCGGTCATCACCTCGTCGAGGATCAGCAGCGCGCCGTGCTGATCGCAGATCTCGCGGAGTCCCTGGAGAAATCCCGGCTGCGGCGGAATGCAGCCCATGTTTCCCGCGACCGGCTCGACGATGATCGCCGCCAGCTCATCGCTCATCTGCTTCCGCACGTCCTCGAGATCGTTGTAGCGCGCGATGAGCGTCAGATTCGTCAGCTCCGCCGGAACGCCCGCCGAATCGGGGACGTTGAACGTCGCGCCGCCGGACCCCGCTTTCACGAGCAGGGAATCGACGTGGCCGTGATAGCCGCCCTCGAATTTCAGGATCTTCGAGCGCCCGGTTGCGGCGCGCGCGAGTCGCAACGCACTCATCGTCGCCTCGGTGCCCGAATTGACGAGCCGCACCATCTCCATCGACGGCACGGCCTGCACGATCATCTCGGCCAGCTCGATCTCCCCTGCCGTCGGCGCGCCGAACGAGAAGCCGCGCGTCGCCGCCTTCTTCACCGCCTCGACGACGTAGCGGTGTCCGTGGCCGAGGATCATCGGCCCCCACGAGCCGATACAGTCGATGTACTGGAGGTTGTCGGCATCGAAGATGCGGCTGCCCTGCCCCTGCTCGATGAAGAGCGGGGCGCCGCCGACGCCGCGAAACGCCCGTACCGGCGAGTTCACGCCCCCGGGGATGACTTCCTGTGCACGCTGAAAGAGAGCTTCCGATTGCTTCGCCATAGTCGGCGCGGATTATACGAGGCGTTGCCGGTAGCCGGTGACCAGTAGCGGGTAGCCAGTGGCCAGTTGCCAGTGGCCAGTTGCCAGTGGCCAGTTGCCAGTGGCCAGTTGCCAGTTGCCGGTAGCCAGTTGCCAGTTGCCAGTTGCCGGTAGCCAGTGGCCAGCGGTTCCCCGTTCCCCGTTCCCCGTTCCCCGGGACCTTTTCGCGGGTCCGAGCGCTTCGCGAGTGCTGGCCCGTGCGCAGATGCCCGGGCAACGGGTCACGGGCACCGGGTCACTAAAATGGGAGAGCGCCTTCCACCACGGCTCCTTCGCGACGTCCTGCGCTGCGACCGCGGGCATCGTCGCGAGGGTCTCGTTGCCGCGTGAGCCATTGACGAGGACGGCCCAACCTGCCGCACAGTCCCTCGGCTACCGGCTACCGGCTACCGGCCACCGGCCACTGGCCACTGGCTACTGGCCACTGGCTACGGGCTACTGGCTACCGGCTACTGGCGTGACGAAAGTCACTCGGCGGGCAGAACGATGTCGTGCGTGCCCGTCCAGACACCGTTGCGCTTCGCGACCTTGACGATCGCGTAGCCCTTTCTCCCGCGGACCGCGTTCACGCGCGGGTCGTCGTCGAAGACGACCTCGTCGATGTAGTACTCCCGCTTCCCCTCCGGCTGCACGACGAGGTGGATGTGCGCCGGAGCAACGTTGCCGGGATATCCGCCGGGACGGATCGTGTCGATCCGATACCGGCCTTTCCCATCCGTGCGCAGCCGGGCGCTGAGCGTGCCTCGCCGGTCGCCTCCCGCCCGCTGCGGATAGATCCCCTTCGCGTTCGTGTGATACGCGAGCAGGACGACGTTCGACGCGGGCGTGCGCCCGTCGGCGCGGTAGACCGTCCCGCTGAGGACGAGCCGTTCCCCAGGCTCGGACAGGGTCGCGATCCGCACGTTGGACGTGAGTGACGAGAAGAGGAAAGCGGCGATGAGGGTAAACATGTCTCGAGGATGCTGGCACGGCGGGACCGTTAACGAACAACGAGTGATGAATGAGAACCGGGGAGGGCGGGACTCAGCACTCAGCACTCGTCAATACGCGTTCTCGTGCCTCAGACCGTGTACGACCGTGAGCGCCAGGATCTTCAGGTCCAGCAGCAGCGACCAGTTCTCGATGTAGTACAGGTCGTGCTCGATGCGCATGCGCATCGACGTATTGCCGCGCCAGCCGTGGACCTGCGCCCAGCCGGTCATGCCGGCGCGCACTTTGTGGCGCAGCATGTAGTGTGGAAACTCCGCCCGGAACCGCTCGACGAACTCGGGCCGCTCGGGACGCGGACCGATCACGCTCATGTCCCCGACGAGCACGTTCCAGAGCTGCGGCAGCTCGTCGAGAGACCACGCGCGGATGAAACGGCCCACCCGCGTGCGCCGGGGATCGTCTTTCGCCGCCCAGACCGCGCCGGTCACACTCTCCGCGCCATCGCGCATCGAGCGGAACTTCACCATCTCGAACGGTTTGCCGTCGAGGCCCATCCGCACCTGGCGGTAAAGCACCGGAGCGCCGTCCTCGAGCCAGATCGCGATCGCCACGAGCGCCATCACCGGCGAGAGCAACACCAGCGCGGCCGCCGCGACGGCGAGGTCGAAGCCTCGCTTGACGAAGCGGCTCCATCCCTCGAGCGGCGTCTCGGAAAGGTTGATCGTCGGCAGCCCGTCGAGATCTTCGACGCGCGAGCGCAACACCATGAATTGCAACAGGTCGGGAACGACGTGGATCGCAACGAGGTTGCGCGTCAGACGATCGAGCAGGGCCATCATCGCCTGCGCCGACGCGTGCGGCAGAGCGACGAACACGTGATCGATGGCGTGCGTCTTCACCACTTCCTCTGCGTCGGCGATCGTTCCCAGGCATTCCAGACCGGGGAGCTCCTCGTCCGAGCCGTTGCGGAGGTAGCCGGCGATCCGGAAGCCGAGGCGCTCGCGATGCGCGCTCATCCGCTCCAGCACGGCGCGCGCGAGCTCGCCGTTCCCGGCGATCAGCACGCAATCGAGGTCCTTCCCCGCGCGATGACGGCGCTCCACGAACGCCCGCACGGCCGTCCGCCCGAGCATCGCCAGCGTCATCGCCAGGACCATGAACAGGCCGAGCGTGGCGCGCGAGTAATGCGTGTCCGGCGAGCCGATCCGCACCCAGAGCAGGACGCCCGAGAGGATGATCGTCGCCACCACCGTGCCCACCGCAACCGACAGCCACTCCTCCGCCCGGCTGCGTGTCGGACGGATCCGATACAGCCCCTGCACGGCGAACGCGAGCGGGAACACCAGCGTGACGATCGGTAGGAGCTTCACATACGTCGAGAGCTCCTGCGGGCCCTTGACGACCGGGATGACCTCGAAGTGGAAGCGGAGGACCCACGCCGTCAGCATCGCCAGATTCGACGCCACCGCGTCGTTGACGAGGTAGACCGAGGCGAGGGTCCTGTGCTTTGTTTCGATCATCTGGAGTCGTCGAGTCTTCCAGTCGTCAAGACGAGTCGTCGAGTCGTCGAGTCGTCAAGTCGTCGAGTTGACGAGTTGACGAGTCGACGAGTCCTTCATCCTTCCGGCCTTCATCCTTCATCCCTTCCACGTCGACTCCAGGATCACGCGCAATCGATCATCAAATACGGCGCGCGAGAACTTTCGCGCCTGCGCGCGAATGGTCTCGCGGTCCCACGCCTGCGCCTCGACCGCGTCGAGGGCCCGGCGCAGCGACTCTACCTCCGGCGCCTCGAAGAAAATTCCTGTCGTTCCGTCCGCCACTGAGTCCCGCACGCCCCCTTCCCCGAGCGCGACCACCGGGGTGCCGAGGGCCATCGCTTCGAGGGGTGTGATGCCGAAGTCTTCCACGCCAGGGAGGATGAGGCTTCGCGCCCGCCCCACCCGCTCGATGATTCTATCCCTCGGTACGGACCCCATGAGCTCGACGTCTAGATCGCGACGGCGCCCGCCTCGGCGCCGAAGGCGCTCGAGGAGCGGACCGCCGCCGATGACGACCAGCCTCCGTCCCTGCATCGCCTCGATGGCCAGCTCCACTCGTTTGTAGGGCACCAGCGCGGAGACGACGATGTGGTAGTCGTCGCGCTCTCCCGCGAGCGGGGCACTCAGGAAGGCGTCATCGACATACGGATGCACGACGTCGGCATCGCGGCCGTAGTAGCGCCGGATGCGGTCACGAACGAACGTCGAGTTGGCGACAAAGCGCGTGACGCCGGCGGACGTGTTCACGTCCCACCTCCGCAGCCACGGCGCCACCGAGACCGCGGCCGCGCGGCGAAGCGGCTTGGAGCGTGGAAAGTAGTCGTCGAAGCGGTCCCATATGTAGCGCATCGGCGTGTGGCAGTAGCAGAGGTGCGGCTTGCGCTTTGCGTCGACGCCCTTCGCCACGCAGTGGCTCGACGAGATGATCAGGTCGTATGCACCGAGGTCCCACTCGCGCACGGCCCGCGGGAAGAGGGGAAGGAGCTGGCGATAGTCGCTCACGCGCCGAGCGAGACGCTGCAGCGACGACGTGTGGATCGTCCGCGCCTCGATCTTCGCCGAGACGGACCCGGGGAAGTGAAAAAGCGTGAACAGGTCCGCGCCCGGCACCGCATCGAGAATCCCCTCGAGAACCGCCTCGCCGCCGCGCATGCCGGTCAGCCAGTCGTGGATGACGGCCACTTTGCCGAGTGATGAGTGATGAGTGATGAGTGATGAGTGGGGGTCCGGGGTCAATTCATCCTTCATCCTTCATCCTTTGGGGTGGGGCGTGGAGGCAAGGGGATATTCGTCCGACTGCGAACACTCGTCGCAGATGTGATCGTTGCGCAGATACTCGTCCGCCGGGATCTGCGCGAGACACTTCACGCAGTAATGCTTTCCCGTTCGCTCCGGGAGCGCGCGCGGCGGAGGGTCGTCGAGCATTCGTGCGGAATCATACGTGCTCGTCGTCTCGTCGGCTCATTGTCTCGTCGCCTCATCGTCCCATCGCCCATTCCCCGAGTCTCAAAGTCGCAAAGTCTCAAAGTCTCAAAGAGGGCGGCAATAGCCTCCTTTGAGACTTTGAGACTTTGAGACTCCCCCCCGCCCGGGAATGTACGATTGTTACCGCAAGGCAGGAGGCACCGAACGATGATGACCATTCGCCGCGCGGAGGAGCGCGGACATGCCGATCACGGCTGGCTCGACACGTACCACACGTTCTCCTTCGCCGAGTACTACGATCCCGCGCACATGGGGTTCCGCACGCTGCGCGTCATCAATGAAGATCGGGTGCGAGGAGGTCGAGGGTTCGGCACGCACGGTCACCGGGACATGGAGATCATCTCGTACGTGCTCGAGGGCGCGCTGGGGCATCGCGACTCGACGGGCACCGACGGCGTGATCCGCCCGGGTGAGGTCCAGCGCATGAGCGCGGGCACGGGCGTCATGCACAGCGAGATGAACGCGTCCGAGGATGAGCTCGTGCACTTCCTCCAGATCTGGATCCTCCCCGAGCGCAACGGCATCGCGCCCGGCTACGAGCAGAAGAGGTTCGAGGACGATGACCGTCGCGGCAGGCTGCGCATCGTTGCCTCTCCCGACGCGCGCGACGGCTCGCTGAAGATTCACCAGGACGTCGCGCTGTACACCGCTCTCGTCGACGACGGCCAGTCCGTGACGCACCACTTCGCCCCGAACCGCTACGGCTGGGTGCAGGTCGCGCGCGGCGAAGTCGAGGTCAACGGCCAGAAACTCAGCGCCGGCGACGGCGCGGCGATCGCGGAGGAGCCGCGCGTGACGCTCACGGGCAAAGGCGCCGAAGTGCTGTTGTTCGACCTGAACTGATGATCCTCCTTTTTCGTTTCGTCCTCACCCTGGCGAAGGCGGCGTTCCGGTCGAAGATCGGGCCGCTCGACTCGTCCCTCGTCCGCTTCACCGTGTTGCCGCACGACTGCGATCTCAACATCCATCTCAACGCCGGCCGCTTCCTCAGCTTCATGGACATCGCCCGCGTGGAGCTCCTCGTGCGAATGCGCGTGCTGCGCCGCGTGATCGGGAGAGGATGGAGACCGGTCGTCGGCGGCGTGGTGATCCGCTACCGCCGCTCGGTCGAGCCATTCGAGCGCTTCACCATCCAGTCGCGCGTCGTCGGCTGGGACGACAAGTGGTTCTACATCGAGCACACCCTGAACCGCAACGACGGCTCGATGGCCGCGATGGCGTACGCGCGGACTCTGTTGCGCAAGAAAGGCGGCACGGTCCATCCGCGGGAGCTCATCGAGATGACGGGCCTCCCGGACGCCGAGTCGCCGCCGCTGCCATCGTTCGTCGAAGAGTGGCGGCCCGCCGAGGATGGACGGTGAGGCGGGCCGAGAAAGCCAGGAAGATCGGCGCAATCCTCGACGAGCTCTATCCCGCGCAGCCGATCCCGCTCGAGCATCGCGATCCCTTCACGCTCCTCGTGGCCGTGCTGCTCTCCGCGCAGACGACCGACGCCCAGGTGAACAAGGTCACGCCCGCGCTCTTCCGCCGGGCATCGACGCCCCAGCGAATGGCAAAGCTGAGCGTCGACGAGATCCTGTCGTGCATCCGCGCATGCGGACTCGCTCCGACGAAGGCAAAGAACGTGAAGAAGCTCGCCGAGACGCTCGTCGCCGAGCACGGCGGGCAGGTCCCTCCCGACATCGAGGCGCTGGAGCGCCTCCCCGGGGTGGGCCACAAGACCGCAAGCGTGGTCATGGCGCAGGCCTTCGGAGAACCGGCCTTTCCCGTCGACACCCACATCCACCGCCTCGCCGCGCGCTGGGGGCTCTCCAAAGCGAAGAACGTGGTCCAGACCGAGCGCGATCTGAAGAAGGTCTTCCCCCGCGAGGAATGGACCCGCCGGCATCTGCAGATCATCTACTTCGGACGTGAGCACTGTCCGGCACGGGGACACGACGCGGCCGAGTGTCCGATCTGTGCATGGGCCGCGCGGAGATAGTTGCCAGTTGCCCGTGGCCAGTTGCCAGTTGCCAGTTGCCGAGGGAACTTGCCGCAAGTCCGGACAGCCCTGGCTACTGCCACTGGCTACTGGCTACTGGCTACTGGCTACTGCCACTGGCTACTGGCTACTGGCTACTGGCTACTGGCCACCGCCAACCGCCAACCGCAAACTCCCCTATAATCAACACCGTCCGTGCGGCCCCTCGTCCTCGTCCTCGCAGCAACCATCGCGCTCCCTCTCTTCCCGGGTGAAGTCGATGTCCGTCCGGCGCCGGGATGGATCGAGCCCATCGAGGCCGAGACGTCGCTCGTCATCGCGCGGCAGAACGTCCGCTGGGGCCTCTACGACCTCGTCAACGATCACCAGATGCGCGGGGATGCGCACTATCACCGGGTCGCGCGCAAGGTTCTCTCCCCCCGCGGCGTGCAGAACGCCTCCGAGCTCGAGCTCGACTTCGATCCGTCTTTCGAGCGCCTGATCGTCCATCACGTGGACGTCCTCCGCGGCGGCGCGCGCATCGACTCGCTCGAGCCCGACGAGATCCGCGTCATCGAGAAGGAAGACGATTCCGACAGCGGCATTTACGACGGCCGGCGCACCGCGCTGTTGTTCATCAAGGACGTCCGGCCCGGCGACGTCCTCGACTACGCCTGGTCGATCGTCGGCGAGAACCCCCTCCTGGGCGGGCGCACCAGCGACGAATACGACCTCAGCTCGGCCGTCCCCACGCGGCACATCCGCCACCGGCTGCTGTGGCCCGCGGGCCGTCCCCTGCAGTGGCGCGGCGGCGATCCCGACATCGTGATGGATGGCGACGCGCAGGTCCTCATCTGGGAGCGACGGGACGTCCCCCCGCTCGGCGTCGAGGACGAGATCCCGTCGTGGTATGAGCCGTGGGAGTCGATCCAGGTGAGCGAGTTCGCGTCATGGCGCGAGGTTGCGGCGTGGGCGAACGCCATGTTCGTGCTCGACGCGCGGTCGGCCGAGGAAGTGAAGCAGCTCGCCGCGCGAATCGTTGCGAAGAACGCCACGCGCGATGCTCGCATCACCGCTGCCATCCGCTTCGTGCAAGACGACATCCGCTACCTCGGCATCGAGATGGGGCGCAACTCGCACGAGCCCCACCAGCCGTGGGAGACGCTCGAGTCGCGCTGGGGCGACTGCAAAGACAAGACGCTCCTGCTGGTCGCGCTCCTGCGCGAGCTCGGACTCGAGGCCTGGCCCGCTCTCGTGAACACCCGGCTCGAGCACCGCCTCGCGGAGAAGCTTCCCTCGCCCTTCCTGTTCGATCACGTCATCGCCCAGGTCGTCGACCGCGGCCGCGCCTACTGGATCGACGGCACGATCTCCGACCAGGGCGGTACGCTGACCACGATCGAGACGCCGAGCGACGGCTTGGCTCTCGTCGTCGGACCGCATACAGCGGCGCTGACGAAGATCGTGCCGAACGCGAAGGGCCGGACCCTCGTCGAGCAGACATACACGACCGCGGACTACGCGAAGCCGACCCTGCTCACCGTGAAGACCACGTTCACCGGCGGCGAGGCGGACGCGGCGCGCTCGCATCTCGCAACGTTTTCCCTCGAGGACTACGCGCAGGAGCGCATCAACGCGCTCGCCTTCGATCAGGCAAAGATCGAGGCCGACGGACTGCCGCGGGTCACGGACGACCGCATGAGGAACGTGATCGTGGTGACGGAGCGGTATCGCGTTCCGGAGCTGTGGAGCGACGGCGACTGGTCGTGGTATCCGCGCGTGGTCGGAGTCCACCTGACGCGGCCGGAGACGATGATCCGCTCCATGCCGCTCGCGTTCCCGCATCCGTTGAACGTGCAGCAGACGGTGGCGTTCAATTTTCCCGAGAAGCTCGACCTTCGCAAGTCGACCTCGGTCACGGAGACGCCGACATTCCGCTACGAGTACAGCGTCGACACGAACGGAAAGACCGTGACCATCCGCCAGTCGCTGCGCTCGCTCGCCGACGCGGTCGCGGTGAAGGACGTCCCCGAGCATCTGACCAAATTGAGCGCGATCTGGAGCGAGATCGGCTTCCGCATCGCGCCTCCGGGCGCGACCGCCGAGCCGGAATCGCAGAGTCACGTCTCGAACTGGCTCGTCGGCGTCATCCTCGTCGCGTGCTTCGTCGGCATCTGCTGGATGCTGGCGACGCGGCGGAAGCAGCCGGTGCTCGTGCTCGAGTCGTTCGGCCCCGGCGAGGCACCGGCGTCCGCGCTCGCCGTGGCGCGCGCCGAGGAGATCGACGCCCGCCTCGCGGAACTGTCGTGTGCGTGCGGCGCGGCGCGCTACACCTCGCCGGAGTTCCAGAACGCGCGGTACGCGGAGCGCGCCCTGACGATCGTGACCCGCCACTGCGGTGCCTGCGGCAAGGAACAGAGCATCTACTTCACCGCGGCGTAGGCTCTTCAGTTTATGCCGCGCGAGAGACGCGGCATCTCGGGTGCCCCCACGCACAACGTCCCGATCGGCGACGACCGTGCAGCGCACGTGGCGAGCCTCTCGCGGTGGAGCCTGAGATCCCGCGTCTGCGCGCGGATGAACTAACGAAACCAACTAGTCGACCAGCGTTCGCGACGATCCATCCTCGAGCTTCACGTACCGCGGAATGCCCCCGGCGCCGAGCGCAACCTTCAAGACCCGCGTGTCCCCCACCCCGCTCTCCGGCACCACGAACACCTCGCCCGCGCCGCGCGCCCACGCGTAGGTGACCGTCGCCGGCGCGACGAATGCTTCCGGCGCCTGGACGCTCTGCCTGACGATCCCGCCGGAGGCACCGCGCGACGTCGCCGACCAGACGGATCCGTCGCGGCGGAAGCGCGTCCGGGTCACCGATGCAGAGCGATTCGTCACCTCGACGAACCGCGGCCTTCCCTCGGAATCCCGCGCCGCCCACGTCTCGACCGACGATCCGTCCCGTCGCGAGATCACACTATGCGCGACCACGCCTCCGCCCGGACGCTCGTACAGCTCGAAGCGCTCCGTTCCCGCGTGACGCTTCCTCGCGTCACGCAGCAGATACGTTCCCACCGCCAGCATCGCGCCGCGCTCGTACCGCGACGGATGCGGCCGCGGCGTTCCCGCGACGATGTCCACGACATCCGATTCCACGGTCGCTCCCGCCGGCGTTTCCACGAAGCGTCCGAGCTCCCGGTCGCCGCGGCGCACGATCACCGTCGGCACGTTCGTGACGTTCTGTCCGACGACCACGTTCATCGGCGTCGTGAAGTCCGGTCCGATGCCCGTCAGCTCCACGCGCACGTTCGGGTTCGCCGCCGTCGCGATCGACTTCAGAAGACGCGGCACGTGCTCGCGGCTGTCCCCGCACCAGGTGGCGAGCACGACCTGCAGCGTCACCGGCGCATCGATCGCACGCAACCGCTCCACGATCGCGCCATCGGGCTCGTAGACGTCCGCGATCGAGCGCCACACCGGCGCGGTCTCCCACAACTCCTCGATCGTCATCGGTCCGGCCTTGCTCTGATGCGCGGCAATCAGGAGCGTGCGGCCCTCGACCGCCGCGAGCAGCGTCGAAGGATCGGCCTGCACGAGCGTTCCGGCCGGCTTCGAGGCGAGCTCTTTGGTCGATGCACTCGTCCGGTCGGCGGCAAAGGCGAACTGCGACCGCGGTGCGCGCGCGACCGTCTGTTTCTCCGGATCCAGCAGCAGGACTTCGTCGCCGCAGACCACCGCGATCATTCGGGGCGAGCTCGACGTCAGAGCCTGAGCATTGCGCTCGAGCCTGCCGTCGATGTAGATATCCCGAATGCTGTCCCTCCATTGAAGGGTGCCGTCCGTTTCGGCAGCATGGAGGGATCCCGAGAGAAGAGAGAGGAGGACCAGAGCTACGAGGGGCATGTCGAACCTCCTGTGTACTCGATTCGTTTGGGGTTCGACGAAACGTCGCCTCGCTTGGTTTCGAACTGAAATTTATTCATTGGAACGCCATGTTGCGGTCGGCACGCGTGATCTCCGTGCAACTTTGGAAAGAGAGGTAGCGGCTTGCCAGGGGCTCGGGGTGCAGAAAGAAGAAGGAGAACCTCGAGGTATGCGTAGCACAGGTAAAGTCAAGTGGTTCAATGATGCGAAGGGGTTTGGATTCATCACCGCGGAGAACGGAGAGGACGTCTTCGTCCACTTCTCCGCGATCCAGTCCCAGGGTTTCCGTTCGCTTCCTGAAGGAGCTCAGGTCGAGTTCGATCTGATCCAGGGTCCCAAGGGCCTCCAGGCTTCGAACGTCGTCGCGATCTGAGCGACGAGCAACCACCAACGAAAGGACGGCGTACCGCCGTCCTTTTTCATTTCCGGGATCCCGATGAAACCGCTCCTGATCGTCGCCGTCCTCCTGACCGCTGCAGTTGCCCGCGCCGCTGACATCGACGTCGTCCGCCAGCAGTGGATCGGCTACGCGACCGCGGCCGGCGCCGATCGCAACAGCCCGCGACTATCCGAGGCGCTGGGCACGCTCGAGTGGGTCGCGCGGTCACACGCGGACGCGCTCAACAGCGACGGGAGCTGGCCGGACATCAACTACCACGAGACGCCGGAAGGGAACTGGGGACCGTGGTGGCACACGCAGCGCCTGTGGGTGCTCGCGAAGGCCTACCAGACCCCGGGGCAGGCGCTCTTTCGCAACGGAACGCTCCTCGCCGACATCGACGCGGCGCTCGCGTACACGAAGACGTTTTACGGCGCGGCGATCCTCCCGACGGGCAACTGGTGGTTCTGGACGATCGGCATCCCCATCGACCTCGGTCCGACACTCGTGCTCATGCGCGGCGAAGTGAATCCGTCGACGTTCGACGATCTCGTGCTGGCGATGCACCTGCGCATCGGAAGCTCGCCGGCCGCGCGCGGGCTCGTCGGGCCGACGCCGACGGGACAGAACCTCGTCTGGTCCGCGTACACGCACCTCTGCCTCGCGCTTCTCAAAGACGACGAGGCGATGCTGGCGGCGGTGCGCGATGCGATGGCATCTGTCGCCCGGCCTACGTCTCTCGAGGGAATCAAGCGCGATCACTCGTTCCATCAGCATGGCGCGCAGCTCTACACAGGCGGCTACGGCGGGCAGTTCGCGAACGACGTGGCGCGCTACGCGCTGATCACGCGCGGCACGACGTACGGTCTTCCTTCGGATGCGCTCGCATCTTTCCTGGACTACGTCGCCGACGGAATCGCCTGGGCGCTCTACGGCGACCACTTCGACGTCTCGGTGATGAGCCGCGAGGTCGCGCGTCCGTCGACGACCGGCTACAACGGCATGGCCGCCCTGGTGCAGGCGGCGCAGATCGCGAGCCCGCGCACGGCCGAGATCCGCGCGGCCGCCGCGAAGATGCTGGAGACGTGGCGCGGCACGATGATCACGGAGATCGCCGGCAGCGCGGCGCTCGTCGAAAGCGCGCAGTCCGAAGCGGCGTGGCCCTCGGGTCACCGCCACTACTTCGCGTCCGACTACACGATCCACCGCCGGCCGGCCTGGTTCGCCTCGGTCAAAATGTTCTCCACGCGCACGAAGTCCGGCGAGAAGACGAACAACGAGAATCTCCTCGGGTCGCGCCAGTCGGACGGCCGCTTCCATCTCGTGTTGCGCGGCGACGAGTACTTCGGCCGCAACGTCTGGCCCGCGCTCGACTGGACGCGCCTCCCCGGCACCACCGTCGAGCAGAGGGCCGGCGCGGCGAGCGACGTCTACGGCTACGGCTCGCGCTCGCTCGCCGGGGGCACGGGGGACGAACAGAACGGCGTCTCGGCGATGGAGCTCGCACCGCTGTCCTCCGCGCTCACCGCGCGGAAATCCTGGTTCTTCTTCGACGACGCGATCGTCTTCCTCACCAACAGCATCCGCTCCGCGTCGGAGAATCGCATCGAGACGGTGGTGAATCAGGTCAGCACGTCGTCGACGCTCACGCGCCGCGACGACTGGGCCCACCTCGACGACGTCGGCTACTGGTTCCCGACGCCCGTCGCGCTACAAACCGCGCGTGAGTCGCGCAGCGGCACCTGGGCCTCCCTCGGCGGCTCGAGCAACACGACCGTGCACACCAGGCCGTTCGTCACGATGTGGCTCGACCACGGCATCGCGCCGGTGAACGCGACCGCGGAGTATGTGATCGTCCCGAACGTGACCGTCGCGGCGATGAGTGAATGGGCCGCGTCGCGACCTCTCTCCATACTCGCGAACAACGACGTCGTCTCCGCCGTCCGCGACAACCGCAACGGCAACCTCGGCATCACCTTCTGGCGCGCGGCGTCCTTCGACGGCGTCCAATCGTCATCCGCGGCCGTCGTCTACATCACCAGCGACTCCGAGACGATGAACGTGTGGGCCGCCGACCCCAACGCGAGCGCAACCGGCACCTTCACCCTGACCATCCCCGGCAACTGGCAGACCGCGGAAGTCCCCTCCACGCGCTCCCCACGCGCGATCGTCCTGACCCTCCCCCGCAACACCGGCCAGACCACCCACGTGACCCTCACGAAGGGTCCGGTCAAACGCCGCGCCATGCGCCGCTAGGCGCAAGGGGCGCGCCGGCCGCTGGCCGGCCGGTCCACCGGCGGCTCGCCGAACATCCAGCGCTCGATCGACGCGAGGTGGCGCATGACGTCGCCGAAGGTGAACTTCCCTTCCTTGTACGTCCACTCGATCCGCTCGGGAGGGACGCATGCGACGACGCGCATGGTCCGCTCCCGGATGCGATCGAAATAGCTCACGAGCTCGTTCATACTTCGCGCGTCCGCGATCTCCGCGCGACCTTCACCAGCGCGGCGATCGCCAGCGCGAGCATACCGAGAATCGGCGCGAGGTAGATCACGAACCAGATGGACGCCGTGGCCAGGTTTTGCAGAAGCGCGACCAGCGCGCGGCTCGCATCCTTCGCCACCACCAAGGGCTGCCAGCCCGGCTTGACCACTGGCTGCGCGATCGCATCGGGGACGATGTCCAACGCGATCGACGACATCGACGTCACCTGCGACAGGTACCTCATTCGCCCCCGCGCCTGCTCGATCTGGCCGCGGATCACCGTCAGATGATTGTGCACCTCCAGCACGTCGGTCGCCTTCTTCGAATTCACGCGCGCGACCTTCAGCAACTCCAGCAGCTCGGCCTCCGTCGCCTCGAGGTTCCGCACCTGCGACTCCAGATCGACGAACTCCTGCGAGACGTCCTCGCTGCTGATGGTCTCGTTCTCCACGCGCTTCGCGTGCGCGCGGATCGACGCGAGCGTGGACGTGAGCTTGTCCGCGGGCACGCGCACCGTGAGCTTCGCCCGCAGTAGTTCCCCTTCGCGCCAGATCTGCGAGCCGGACACATAGCCGCCCGCGCTCTCGACCGATCTCGTGACCGCTTCGACGGTCTTCGACGTATCCGCGACGACGATCCTCACGTCCGCGGTGCGCACGATCATGCGCGGGGCGACGGGAGCGCGCGACGCCTCGGCTGCCGTCACCGGAGCATCCGCGTTCGACTGGGTAAGCTTCGCGGCGCCTTCCTGCCGGCTGCACGCCGCGATCAACATCAACATCAACATCGGGATCAGTTTCTTCACATCGACCTCCAACGCCCCGTTGGACGCGCGAGAGACCGGGAAGACAACCGCAGGACGCCTCAGCCGAGCGCTGATCCGCCCAGCTCCCGCTCGTACGCCTGCCAGACGTCGTCGCCGAAGCAGACGAAGATCGCGCGATCGATCGGTCCGGCGAATTGCGAGACCTCCCGCACCGCGATGCGGGTCGCCGCGTCGACCGGGAAGCCGTACACGCCGCAGCTGATCGCCGGAAAGGCGATGCTGCGAATGCCGTGCTCCACGGCCAGAACGAGACTCGCGCGATAACACGAAGCCAGCAGCTCCGCCTCATCCCGATCGCCGCCATGCCACACCGGACCGACGGTGTGGATGACGTGCTTCGCCGGCAGCCGATAGCCGCGCGTGATCCGCGCCTCTCCGGTCGGGCATCCGCCGATGACCCGACATTCATCCAGCAGTTCCGGCCCCGCCGCGCGATGGATCGCCCCGTCCACACCTCCGCCGCCGAGCAGCGTCGTGTTCGCGGCATTCACGATCGCGTCGACCGCGAGCTTCGTGATGTCGCCGCGATGCAGCTCGAGTTTCATGTCCGAATCGGTCCTGAGTCCTGAGTCCTGAGTCCTGGAATTCTGAGTGCTGAATCCCTCCGGGCGGTGGGACTCAGCACTCAGCACTCAGCACCCAGCACTCAGTACTTACGACTTCTTCCCCAGTTTCACCACGATTGCAAACTCGCCGGCAGTCACCGGCTGCACCGACAACCGCGACCCCTTCTGCGTCACGACCATCTTCTCCAGCCCCTTCGTCGACTTCAGCACCTCGAGCGGGACGATGCTCTTGAACTTCTCCACGAATTTGATGTCCACCATCGACCAGGTCGGATCGTCCGGCTCCGCGTGCGCCTCCCGGCTCACCTCCGCGACGCCCGTCACGCCCGAAGGGTCTGCGTTCGACGCGTAGAAAAGCACCCGGTCGCCGACCTTCATGTCGCGCATGAAGTTGCGAGCCTGATAGTTACGCACGCCATTCCAGTTGGTGGAGCCGTCGCGCCGCAGATCGTCGATCGAGTACGCGGACGGCTCGGATTTCATCAGCCAGTGCTTCATGAGCCAGGAACGATGAGCGATGAGCATCGATCAGTCAACCGCCTGCCCGCAGCCTCCCACAGGCGACAGGTGTGCCCGAGGCTTGGCCAACCAGCGCCGCCGGCCGTGCCGGCTCGACTTCACCGGCCCGTTTGTTGCTCAATCCGCTTCACGATGGTCTCGTTCGAGCACGCGCCCCCCGAGGCACGGCAGCTCCTGCCGATGCGGATCCGCGACCTCGGCCTGGCGATCGAGAGCTCGCCCGTCGCGGAGCTCATCCGCCATCTCTACGCCGAGCTCGAAGTCGCCGGTCTGCATCACTTCCGCCCGCGCTGCTACCTCTCCGACGAATGGGGGTCGCCCACCGGCGAGCCGGTCATCGGCATCCCGTTTTACCTCGGCGATCCCCGCGTCAGCACCCTCGAGGATGCGCTCCACGACGTCGAGGGCGAGCGCGAGATCATGATGTACCTCCGGCACGAGGCCGGCCACGCGTTCAATCACGCCTATCAGCTCGACCGCACCTCCGAGTTCCGCCGGATCTTCGGCTCCGTGCGCAAGCCCTATCGCGACGACTACCCGTTCATCCCCTTCTCGCGCGACTACGTCCGCTACATCCCCGGCTGGTACGCCCAGAAGCATCCCGATGAAGACTTCGCCGAGACGTTCGCCGTGTGGCTCGATCCCAAGTCCCAGTGGCGCAAGCGATACAGGGGCTGGGGCGCCATGCGGAAGCTCGAGTACGTCGATGGCGTGGCCCGCGCTCTGGCCGAGGTAGCGCCGCCGCGACCGCACGGGCAGACCGACATCACCACCGACGAGATGGAGCAGACCGTCGAGGAGATGCTGAGCGAGTACCACGTCGACGAGACCCAGTTGATCGACGGTCTCCCCCTCGACGCCGATCTCCTCGACATCTTCACTCCCGACGCCGAGTGCGCGAGCCTCGCGGCGGACGTGCTCGAGCGCCATCGCCGGCATATCATCGACAAAGTGCACTATTGGACCGGCGTCCGCCGCTCGCTCGTGCGTACACTGGTCCTCGCGATCGAGCGACGCCTGCGCGAGCTGCAGGTCCACGCCACGCGCGAACAGATGCTCGAGCTGACGGTGTACATCTCAGCCCTCTCCATGACCTTCCTGACCGGAAAGAAACGACTGCGGCATCCGAGGTCCGCGCGATGAAGGTGACCATCCTCTACAACACGTTCGAGGGGTACGAGGAGTACCCCGGCGCGAACATCGAGGCGAGCAACGCCGCGCAAAGCGGAAAAAAGAAGAAAAAGAAAAAGACCGACATCGAGGCGATCGGGGACGCGCTACGCGCCCTCGGACACGAGCCGTCCACGCTCGCGATCGACGGCCGTCCGGAAACGCTCACGAACGTCCGCCGCAACGACGCGGAGCTGTTCTTCAACCTCGTCGAGTCCTACGCCGGCGACGACACGATGGAAATGCACTTCGCCGCGTTCCTCGACCTCATCGGCAAGCGCTACACCGGTGCCGGCCCGCAGGGCTCGTTCCTGGCCATGGACAAGTCCATCGCCAAGATGATCATGCGCCACCACGATCTCTTCACCCCCTACTCCGCGGTCGTGAACAAGGGTCGTGTCGAGTACGCGCAGGACATCCACTTCCCGGTCATCGTGAAGCCGGCCAGCGAGGACGCGTCGAAAGGTATCGACGCGACGTCGGTCGTCCGTTCGGTGAAAGACCTCCTGGAGAAGATCGCCTACGTGCACGAGGAGTTCGACTCGCCCGTGCTGCTCGAGGAGTACATCGAAGGCCGCGAGATCTACGCCGCCATCCTCGGCAATGACCGTCCCGAGGCCCTGCCGCTCATCGAGCTCGACCTGTCGAAGCTCCCCGACGGCATGCCGCGCATCGCCGGCTACGAGGTGAAGTTCGATGTGACCACCGAGGCCTACCGGAAAACGAAGTCCGCCCCCGCGCGCGATCTCGATGACGAGACGACCACGCGCATCCGGCAGACAGCCGTCACCGCGTATCGCGCACTCAAGCTCCGCGACTACGGTCGCATCGACATGCGCCTCACGGAGGAGGGAAAGGTCTACGTGCTCGAGGCCAATCCCAATCCATGGCTCGATCCCGCCGCGGAGCTCACCATGGCGGCAAAAGAGAGCGGGAGGTCCTACACGGAGTTGATCGGCGAGATCGTAGAGCTGGCGATGCGGCGTTCATCCTGAGCGCAGCGAAGGATCAAGGGAGCCCTCTCGCTGAGCGTCCATGGCGCGTCCATCGAGAGGGCGGTCATCCTGAGGAGCGAAGCGACGAAGGATCAACGGAGCCCTCACCACAAGCGTTCATGACGCGCTCAGCGAGGGGGCTCCCTTGATCCTTCGCTGCGCTCAGGATTGCGATACCGCTCCAGCCCCACTCGCAGCACCTCGACAGATCGCTTCAGGTCGTCGACGTTGAGCACATACGCGATCCTCACCTCGCTCTTGCCGAGGTCCGACGCATAGAACCCGCGCGCCGGAGCGAGCATTACCGTCGCGCCATCGTGCTGGAAATCGGAGAGGAGCCAGCTGCAGAAATTCTCCGCGCTCGCGACCGGCAGCCGGGGCATGCAGTAGAACGCCCCCTCCGGCTCGCACAGCTCGACGCCCGGGATGGAGATCAGTCCCTCGTAGAGGATGTCGCGGCGACGGCGATATTCATCGACGATGCCGCGCGTGTACTCCTCGCCGAGCGTCTCCGCGGCGACGGCGATGAACTGCGCCAGCCCCGGCGGCGACAGACGCCCCTGAGCCATCCGCAGCGCGGCGTCATACACCTCCGCGTTCCGCGTGACCAGCGACCCGAGGCGGATCCCGCACGCGCTGTAGCGCTTCGAGAGGCTATCGACGACCACCACGAGATCGTCCATTCCGCTCAGCTCCAGGGCGCTCATGGCCCGAACGCCCTCGTCGTACACGAACTCGCGATACACCTCGTCCGAGATCAGGAAGAGGCCGTGCTCGCGGCAAAAGTCCGCGACCATCTCCAGCTCCTCGGGCGCGTACACCGTCCCGGTCGGATTGCTGGGATTGCAGAGAATGACCACCCGCGAGCGAGGCGTGAGGGCCCGCTCGAAGATCGCACGCGGAGGCAGATGGAACCCGTCCCGGCCGCGGCTCGTCACCGGCACGAGACTCAGTCCCGTCATCGTGGCAAAGGCCTGGTAGTTCGCGTAGTAAGGCTCGACGACGATCACTTCGTCGCCCTCGTTCGCACACGCGACGAAGGCAAAGAGAATCGCCTCGCTGCCGCCGGTGGTGGCAAGGATCTGTTTGGTCTCGAGTCGCAGGCCGAGGCGGCGCTCGTAGTAGGTCACCAGCGAGCGAAGATACTCCGGCGTCCCGGTGGACGGCGAATACTCGAGCACGCGAGAGTCGATCTGTTTGAGACGCTCGCGCATGCACGCGGGCGTCTCGATGTCCGGCTGGCCGATGTTGAGATGCAGGACGCGCGTCCCTCGCGCCTTGGCCGCCTCGGCCAGCGGCGCGAGCTTGCGAATGGGTGAGGCCGGCATCGCATGCGCGCGACGGGACAGGACCGGCGCGCGACGGGTCTCCAGCTCATGAAGCGACGTCATACTTGAATGCGGGCCCGCGGTCCCTCATTTTTCTCCTTACTTTCTCTTCGCGCGGCGGCTGGCGGGGTGTTCCCGATCCTTCCCCGGCTGCGACTGGGCGAGCTGATGCTTGTCGGCGTTGACGTTGGCGTCATCGCGATCCGGCCCGTCGGACTGCGAGCGGCCGGCGATCTTGTAGAAATCCTGATTCGGGCTGTGCTTGCTCATGCCGTCTTGCAGTGCGAAGTGGCTGCCAAGGAAGCGTTGCCCGTTGCCCGTGGCCCGTGGCGTTTGGCCGTCGGCCCGTTGGCCGTTGCCGGTACGGCGTCGCTCACGCCAACTGTGCCGCAAGTCCGAACCGCCCTGGCAACGGGCAACGGGCAACGGGCGGGCAACTCACTCCAACAGCTGCCTCCTCAGAAAATCCACCACCGTCTTCTGAATGTGAAACACGGTCTTCTTGTTCACCACGCCGTGCTTCGTGCGGGGATAGAGCATCATCTCGAACTCCCTGCCCGCCTGCTGCAGCTCCCACGCAAACTGCATCGTGTTCTGCGGGTGCACGTTGTCGTCCGTCGTGCCGTGGATCAGCAGCAGGCGGCCGTGCAGATCCTTCGCCGCGAAGCGCGGGGAGCTCTTCCGGTATCCCTCGGGGTTGTTCTGGGGCATGAGCATCAGCCGCTCGGTGTAAATCGAGTCATAGTCGCGCCAGTCCGTCACCGGCGCGCCGGAGATGCCGGCGGCGAACGACTTACTGTGCGTCATCGCATACGCCACCATGAATCCGCCGTAGCTCCACCCGAAGAGCGCCACCCGGTCACCGTCGACCCAAGGCTGCGCCTTCAGCCAGGCGATCCCGTCCTCGACGTCCCGCAACTCGCTCTCGCCGAGGTTCTTGTAGGCCGGCCATGCGGAGACGGCTCCTTTTCCGCTGGCGGTGCGGTTGTCGCAGATCCACCCGATGACGCCTTGCTGGGCGATGAACTGCAGGAACAGCAACGACTGCATCCCCTGTCCGCTCCACCGGTTCACGACCCGCGGCGCATGCGGTCCGCCGTAGAGCATCTGATAGACGGGGTACTTCTTGGCCGGGTCGAAGTTGGGCGGTTTGACGAGAATCGCTTCCATTGGAAAACCGTCACGCGTCTTCACCTGCAGCAGTTCCACCGGCGGCAGATCGTAATCGTGCGTGACCACGTTCGCCTCGACGACGTGGGTCTCGCGCCCGTCGTTGCGATGTACGCGGATCTGATCCGGCGTGCGGAGGTCGCTCCACTTGTCGACGTAATGCGTGAACTTCCCATTGAAGATCGCGCTGTGCGTCCCCTCGGACGCCGACAATCGCTTCAGATCCGAGCCGTCGAGCCGGATGCGGTAGACATCGAGTCCGATCGGACTCCGCTCCGTTCCCGAGAAATAGACGAACGGACCCTCAACGCCGGCCACGTTACGCACTTCCCACTCGCCGCTCGTGACCTGTCGGATCAGAGTGCCGTCGCCCTTGTAGTGATAGAGGTGGCGCCAACCCGAGCGCTCCGACTGCCAGAGGAACGAGCCGTCCGGAAGCCAGACCGGGGGCCCGAGCGGATCGACCCAGGCGCGGGTCGTGTCGCGGAAGAGCGTCTTGCTTTCACCGTCGCGCGTGGCCGAGACGAGATCGAGCCACGTCTGTTCCCGGTTCTGCACCTGGTAGGTGACGCTCTTGCCGTCCTCCGCCCAGGTGACGTCGACGATGAGGAACTCGCCGCTCGTGTAACGCTCAGTGTCGACGTCGATGATCTTGCCGCCGTTCGCCGGCGCGATCTTCAGTGCAACGCGCGGGTTCGGATCGCCCGCTTTCGGATACGCGAATACCTTCACGTCGGGGCGGTAGTCGATGTCGTCGACGATCGTGTATTCCGGCACCAGTCGCTCGTCGAGCTGGAGAAAGGCGATGCGCGACGAGTCGGGGCTCCACCAGTAGCCTTTGAAGTTGCCCCGACCGTAGACCTCCTCCTGATAGACGTAATCGAGCTTTCCATTGAGGAGCTCCGCGCCGCCGTCGGTCGTAATGCGTCGCTCACGGCCACTCAGGTCGACGACATAGAGGTCGTTCGCGCGCACGAACGCGACCTTCTGCCCGTCCGGACTGAACGACGGAACTTCCTCCTGGCCCGGAGCGGAGGTGAGACGCGCGACGGTGTTGCTCCTGAAGGAGAAGACAAAGAGGTCGTCCGCGGCGGCGAAGACGATCGCCGACTTCTTCGGGTCGAACGTGAGCGACCTCGCCTGCACGGTCTCCTTGGCAACCTCCTCGGCCAGGCCGGCGGCTTCGAGTGCCCGCTGGAGCTTCTGGCGATCGAAGAGCGGCCGCTCCTTCCCGGTCGCGACGTCGAACAGGCGCCACTCCACGACCGTTCCGTCAGGGTCGGTGCGGGGCCAGATGAACGTCGTGTCATCGACCCATTCGAACCCGCGCTGCACCGCGCCGCCGAAGCGGGTCATGGTCTTCGGGTCGTACAGCGCGTCGAGGGTCAGCGCTTTCTTCTGGGCGAGCAGCGGCGTGGCGAGAAGGAGCAGCAGCGCGAGCCGTTTCATGCCCGGCGAGACTATCATCACTCCATGCAGGCAGGCCGCAGGGCACAGGGGACAGGGCGCGGAAAACCGCGGGCGTCTCTCTCCCGCGCCCTGCGCCCTGCGCTCTGCGCCCTGATTCTCCTCTCCGCGTGCGCGGAGAAAGACCCCGTCGTGCGCACCATCGACCGCGTCGTCGAAGCCGCCGAGGATCGCGACGCCGCGGAGATCGTGCAGTCGCTCTCCTCCGGCTACGAAGGCCGCGCCGAGGTGGAGCGGGAACTGCGGCGATATTTCTTCGGCTACGAACGGATCGACATCACCGTGCGCGAGCTCCAGTCCGACAACACGGCGGACAGCGGATGGGCGACGTTCACGGTCGATTTCACCGGCGTCCCGAAGCAGGCCGCGGGACTCGACCAGTTTCTCCCGCGCTCGGCCAGATACCGCTTCGCGATCGATCTCGTGACCGAATCCGGCAACTGGAAGATCGCGAAGGCGCAATGGGAGCGCGAACGATGAGCCGCTTTCCCGACGACGTGATCGCCTGGAGCACGAAGAGCAAGATCCTCAAGCGCGAGGAGATCGCCTGAGCGTCCATCTCCTTCAGCGCCCGTAGCCAAGCTCCTCGAGCAGATCCCCGGCGACGAGAGAGAACCGGCGCTGCTCCTCGACAGGCATCTCTCTCTTCCAGGCGGAAACACGCGACGGGTCGGGCGGGGACGTCGTCAACCTCACCTGATCCAGGCGCCGCTCGCCGGTAACGAGCGGCGTGCCGTCCGCGCGAAGCCGCGTCCCGTGCTCGGCGAGGCGGGCAGGCGTCCGCCGATGATAGTCGAGCATCGCCCGCTCGTAATCGAGGGCGACGAACCTGCAGATCTCCTGAAGAACGGCTTCCGGTCCCTCGACGAGCGCCTCGTAACGCACCTCGAGATAATCGGCGCGGCCGAGACCTGCGCCGCGGGCTGCGCCGACGCAGTCCCGCCAGTAGGCTGCCAGGGTCTCGATGTCATGACCCGGCGAGAACCACATCTTCCTCAGCGACAACGCCGCGTCGCGTCCGTCGCGAATGATGTGAATGAACCGAGCCTCCGGCAGCACCTGCCGGATCATCCCCACCGCTTTGCAGTAAAGCGGCGTCTTGTCTCCCCACCGGCTCTTGTGGTGCCGCGACGCGTACAGGCGATAGAACGTGCGGAAGCCATCCGCGACCGTGAATGGCACGAGCTGCGCGAGGGCCTCGCGAAAGGCGTCCTCGGCGATACCGAAATCTCCCCACGCCGGCGCGGTCGCAGGAAAACCCACAATGGCTCGGAAGAGCTCGCCCACTGTGACGTTCCGTTCGACGAGCTCAGGACCGAGCCGGAGAAACGCGGTCTCAGGTGGAATGGCCAGGTCGGAATGCGCGTCGAGCATGAACCGCAGCAGCGTCGTCCCGGAGCGGGGCGCACCGACGATCACCGGCATCGGATTCAGATTCTGCATCGTATTTCAGCGAGCTCGCGGCAGCGGCCGATATTCCCGCCCCGGTGGAATCCGCTCGAGCCGGAGTCCGGTCGGATCGGTCATGTACGCATAACCGATTGCCTGGAGTTTTCGATCGGGATCGAGCGCCTCGTAACGGGCCCTCCGCATCTGTCTGTCGTTTTCCGAGAGCATTCTCAGGTGATAGAGCACCAGATCGGACTGAGGGAAGTCGCCTTTCTCCATGCTATTGAGCGGCGCCCAGTGACAGTGGAGCCGCTGCATGTGAAATTCGTGGTCGCGGCGCGCCTCGAAGAAGCGCGCGCCGCTCTTGAGTCCCCAGATTCCGTCCGCGCGATAGTGCAGCGGATCGTCCCAGAGCTCGCGGATGTGAATCCGATAAGCACGGTGGCCTTTGCGCTTGCCGCGGGCGATCTCCGCTTCCGCACGCCTGCGAAAATCGATCTCGATCCTCTCGTCGGCGTCGATCGCAACGAGCCAGTCCGGGTCGTAACGCCAGGAGGCTTCGACGAGGCGACGGTGATTCATCGCGTCGTCCCACACGTGCGGCTCGGCCGGGACATTGCGAATCAGTTGAAGGACGCCGGGCTGTCGCGCCACGAGCTCGGTCGAACCGTCGCTCGAGCCATCGTCGAGGGCGACTACCCCGTCGACGTGCGGCAGAACGTTCTCGAACCAGTCCGGCAGAAAGGGCAGCTCGTCGCGAAACACGAGCAGCGCGAGGATGCGCGGCCGTCGTCGCCACGGCCAGAGTCTCACTCTTCGTCCTTCCCGCTCTTGAGCACCGCGTGGGCGATGGACCCGGCGGCGTACGCCATCGCGGCGAGGGGAAGAAGCACGGCGGCCGCGGCAACCCATTTGCGCTCGGCACGCGTGACCGCGCGCCAGGCCAGACGGGCGGTCGAAGGGAGCCGCTGGAACGCGTTCGTCGCGACGCGCATCGGCGCAGGGCCACGCAACCGCTCCCACGCCAGCGCGGTCCGCGCTCCGCGCCGGAACTGATCGCGCAGAAGATCGACGAGTCGCGTCGGATGGCGGTGCGCCGTGCGGACTCCGGGCTCCCATACGATCACCACGCCACCCGCGCTCAAGCGCTGATGGAAGTCCGTGTCTTCGCCGCCGCGCATGTCTTCGCGAAAGAAGCCATAGTCGTCGAAAAGTCGGCGTGCGTAGGAGACGCCGTACAGAAGTGCGTGCGGCGGCGGAATGCCTGGCATTCGTCGATTGAACAAGGCGATGTAGGACGTCCACGCGGAGACGTTGGTCGTGAACGGATTCGTCACGGCGCTTGCCACGCCGACCGCGCCGGCGCGGTGCGCACGCAGTCGCGCCGATGCCCATTCCGGCTCCGCAACGCAGTCGGCGGCGAGAAACGAAACATATGGCGCGTTCGTCGCCGCAATCCCCCGATTTCTCGCCGCGCCGGGAAGCACCCGCTCGGGAATCTCAATGACCTTCACGTCGAATCCGGCCTCGACGAGCGACGCGGCCGCGCCCTGTCCTCCGGAATTGATGACGGCGACCTCGACCGGCTCGTTCTGTTCGATGAGCGATCGAACCGCTGCAATCAACGCCGGCGGATTTCCGACCGCCAGGACGACACACGCAAGCTCCGGCCGATCGATCACGCGTGCGGATTGTATGCTTCCAGGATGCGCGTCCTCTTCACCTGCCGCGAGTTTTCGCTCCGAGGAGGAAGTCAGCTCCATACACGCGACCTCGCGCTGGCGTTGAGGCGATCGGGCCATCAGCCCGTCGTCTTCGCCCCCATCCTCGGCGAAGTCGCGGCCGAGGCCCGCGCAGGAGGCGTGGCGACGATCCGGGAGCTGGACCAACTCGGCGTCGCTCCCGATCTGATCCATGGGCAGCATCACCTGCAGGCGATGGCGGCAATGCTGCGATTCCCAGCCGTGCCGGCCATCTTCGTCTGTCATGGGTGGCTTCCCTGGCCGGAGGCTCCGCCGCGGTTCCCCAGCATCCGGCGGTACGTGGCGGTCGACACGCTGCGGCGCGACCGGCTGGTGCTGGAGCACGGGATCGGGCCGCGGATGGTGGAGATCGTCGAGAACTTCGTGGACACCGACCGCTTCGCGCGGCGGACCACCCCTCTTCCCTCCCGGCCGCGACGTGCGCTTCTGTTCAGCAATCAGGCGGGACAGAACCCGCTATCGACGGCGGTAAGCGAAGTCTGTGGCGCTCGCGGGCTCGAGCTCGAGACGGTCGGTCTGCGGTCGGGACGGCCCGTGAGTGATCCCGAGGCGATGCTGCCGGGGTTCGATCTCGTATTCGCCCGCGGGCGCTCGGCTCTGGAGGCGATGGCGGTCGGTGCGGCCGTGATCCTGTGCGACGTCGAAGGGGACGGGCCGCTCGTCACGTCCGAAAACTTCGATCGGCTCAGGACGCTGAATTTCGGCCTCGGTGCGCTGCAACGGCCGATCGCCGCCGGCCGCCTTGCCGCGGCGGTTGACCGCTACGATCCAGCCGATGCCGCGCGCGTGTGCGAAGAGGTGCGCTCGCGGTGCGGCCTGCCGACAGCGGTCGAGCACCTGCTGAGGATCTACGGCGAGGTGCTTGCGGAGGATCGGCCACCCGATTCCGGAACCATCGAGCTCGCCGCGTCGCGCTATCTGGAGTGGCTCGGCCCATTCATCGAACGGCAGATTGCTACGGAGATCACGGATGCGGTGCGTGCCGCGACTGGCGCTGATCCGAGGCAAGACCAGGGCCGGCACGACTCCCACCACGAGCTCGCCGCAGTCGAGGAAAGGCTGGCAATGACGACCGATTCGCTCCGCGTCCTGCAGCGCTCGCCCTTCTTCCGGACGCGGGCTTCGCTGCTGCGTGTCGCTCCATTGGTGCGTCTCTACACCCTTTTTACGCGTCGACCACCGCCCGATTGAGCTCGCCTTGGGGCGTGTGGCGGCAGCGGGGCGGAGAGTCAGGTCATCGCGAGTGGGGTCAGGGTCATCGCGAGTCAGGGTCATCGCGAGTCAGGCCTTCGTTTTTCGTTTGCGAATGCTGGAGTGGGGGTCGGCGAGGGTGGAAAGGAGGGCGAGTCGGGGGGGCGAGTCGGGGGGGGCGAGTCGGGAGGGGGCGAGTCGGGGTCGGAGGGGGCGAGTCGGGGTCAGGCCTTCGTTCTTGGGTCGGCGAGTCGGGTCGGGCCTTCGTTCTTCGTTTGCGAATGCTGGAGTGGGGTCGGCCTTGAGGGTGGAGGGGTCGGTGGAGTGGCGTGGGGGTCAGGCCTTCGTTCTTAGTGGGGTGGAGTGGGGGTCGGTGGAGTGGGGGTCAGGCATTTGTTCCGTTTGAGAAGGAAAGAAAGACGGGCAGTCGGCTGAAGCTGTTACAGCATCAACCAAACAAGCGCCCGGTTTTTGCGCGTGTCGCTGATGCGCGTCTGCTGAAAACTCGCACCGCTAGGATGAGGGCTCCGGTGTGCCCCGAAGCATCGTCGGCTGTGCCGCAGTGAGTGAGCATGGCGATGCACGTCCGATCGCTAAATGACCGTGAAGGTGGGGCGATCAGTCGGGTATGGATCAAGCGCGAAGCGTCGTGAGCGCAAGATCCAGATGCCGCAGCAGCGTGGGATCCCCGCCGAACTCTCGTTCACACCGTCGGATCATGCCGGAAACGTGGCCCTCGCTTCGCAATCGAAGAGCCGCGGCGATCGACCGAAGCGTGATCAGGCCCTCGTGCCATCCGATCCACGCGGCCAGGCGCCGCAAGGTGCTTCCGCGCGTCCGAAGCGCTGCAGCGGTCTGCCCGGCGGCGCGTGCCACCGCAGCGACCACCTCGTGCATCTTCGGCCGTCCGACGGCGCGCTGCGCTTTCGGGTGATCGGTGGACCGCGGCCGCGACTCCACGATCTTGCGCATCCTCTTGGCCCACTCCT
>CAZLGP010000215.1:0-6288 GCA_964558905.1 uncultured Thermoanaerobaculia bacterium
CCGGCGGCGAGGACGCCGCCGGGCCAGCCGCCGGGACGGCGGCGTTCCGAGATCTCCGACACCGCAATTCCTTCGCAGCCTCATCTGCGCGCCTTCACGTGGGTACCTCGGGCGTCCTGTCGCCCGCTACGCGGGCTGGACTCTAACGGGCGCAATTCCCCCGGCTGAAGCCGGGGGCTATTTCCTCTTGCCCGCTACGCGGGCGCATTGACCGCCAGTGTGGTGTCTCACAAACGGTGCGCGTCAGCCGCCGGGACGGCGGCGATCCCACGCCTGGCTACCGCGCGTCGCGATGGGGCTCGCGAAGGGTGCGTCACGACTCCTGGCTTGCGGACGACGAGTGCCGGAGTCTCAGAGTCTCAAAGTCTCAAAGTCTCAAGGAACGCGGCGATCACCCTCTTTGAGACTTTGCGACTTTGCGACTTTGCGACTCTCCCGGGCAAGGGATTGCCCCCCGCCCCGCACGTGTTATGGTCCGCGCAACAGTTGTTCGTGCTCGGCCGAGGTCGAAGCCGGAAAGGGACTGATGACCTCGAGCGCGATGCCTGTCGTACAGGAACTGCCCACCCAACGACCCCCACGCCCCACCGAAGCGCCGATCGTTTCCAGCCTCGGGCCGGAACCGTGGAAGAGTCCGTGGTGGAAGACGGCCAGGGGCGACCGGGCCACCTTCTTCTACGTCATCCTCATTCATTTGCTGGCCGCGGTCGGGCTGGTGTTCTTCGCTCAGCCCGGCTGGAAAGTGATCGTCGCGACGGTTGCGCTCGGATGGATCGGCGGACTGGGCGTCACCGTCTGCTACCACCGCGCGCTCGCGCACACCGCGCTGCGTCTGAATCCGGTCGTCAAGCATCTACTCATTTTTTTCGCCATGTTCAACGGCTCGGGCTCGCCCGACTCGTGGACCGCGAATCACCGCCAGCATCATTCCAAGGTCGAGACCGCGGAGGACATCTCCAGTCCCGCGATCGGCGGCTTCTGGTGGGCGCACCTGCGGTGGCTGTGGCAGGCCGGGAACGTGCCGCTGCAGCGCTGGTGTCCCGATCTCGACAGGCCCGAGTACCGCTTCTGGCGGCGGATGCAGATCCCGCTGCTCGCGGTCTCGCTCTTCGGCGGACTGGCCTTCGGCATCCCGGCGTTCTTCTGGCTCGGACCGATGCGCCTGGTGATGTCGCTGCACGCGCAGTGCTTCATCAACAGCATCGCCCACATGCGCGAGGCGCGCGAGCTGGGCGAGGACTCATCGCAGAACATCGCCTGGCTCGCGCCGATCCACTTCTTCCAGGGCGAGAACTGGCACCGCAATCACCACGCGAAGCCCTCTTCCGCGCGGTTCGGCTGGACCTTCTGGCAGATCGACTTCGGCTGGTACGCGATCGTGATGCTCGAGACGATAGGCCTCGCGAAAGCCGTGAAGCGCCCGAGCGAGTAGTGCCCTTGAAGGGGCAGTGGGGTCTGGCAGAAAGGTCGCGCGTTGCGCCGGACGAAGCCGCGGACGCCGAATCCATCCGTGAGCGTGCCGTAAGGCGGAGCAACCAGCGCCGCCGGCCGGGCCGGCCAGGCGCGCTGCGCCGCCCGAAGCCGCGACGGGTGACTGCACCCGTCACATGCCGCAAGGCGGAGCAACCGGCGCTGCCGGCCGTGCCGGCCCGGCCTACTCCCGCACCCACACTTTGTAGCGATAGCGCACCGTCCGCGTGCCGCCGGCGGGAAGCGGCACCTGCCATTCGAGGCGCTCGCTCGGATTGACCGCCTTCGGCTGCAGGGCGCGGCGCGTCACCTTGCCCTCGGGCTCGCGCAGGATCGACTGGCCTTCGATGTTCTTCGTGACGTCCACGGCGATCGGCTCGCGCTTGAAGCTGCGCAGCGTCAGCGTCCCCTCGACGATCACGGCGTCGTAGGAGTAGCCGGCGCGCTGGAGGTCGCGCGGCTTCCGCTCCACCTCCACCTCCGTGCGCTCGACGGCCACGTCCGTGGCGACGGTGAGCTTCACCTCCGCGCTCGCGCCGGCAGCGGTGTACGCGAGCGTGTCCTGCGCCAGCGGCTTTCCGTTCGACAGCACCAGCGCCGGCGCGGTGGTCCACGGCGTCGTGCCGCCGTTCGTGAGCGAGACCGAATGCCAGACCTGATCGGCGACCGTCTTGCGCGCCGGCGCACCATAGCTGCGCGTCTCTTCGTTCTCGTCGGGAATGGCCCAGCGATACAGGTGACGGAACGGAACCACCTCCTCGAGGATCGGGTACAGACCGCGCTCGCCTTTCGCGAGCGTGACTCGCTCTTTCTCGTAGAAGAACAAATCTTCGGCCGACTCGCCCGTCGCCGGCAGTCCCGGAAAGACGGAAGGGACGTCGCCGCTGCCGGTCGCGAGATTGACGGCCAACTGCTGGGTCATGACATTGCCGAATCGATCCGCCGCGCCGGACGCATCGCGAGCGAGACGTCCCAGAAAATCCTGCAACGTCTGCTGCAGCGTCATCGGCGACGGGACGCTCGCGAAAGCGAAGTTCGGGAACCCGACGGCGAAGCGCACGCGCGCGTCGCGCAGATCTTCTCCATCGTTGATGAGAGTCGCCTTCATGGCCAGACGCGCCCGGCGCTCGTCGAGGAGCTCGATCGAGTATGCGGGGATCCAGCTCACGCCGGAGCGGAGGTAGCGGATCATCCCCCGCTCCGATCCATCGCCGCCCTTCGCCTGAATCGACAGGGACGTCCGCGCGGTGGCCACCGCGGTCTTCAGGATGGGCGGCTCCGCGAACGCCACCGAGCTCACGTTCAGCCGGTGGAACGCGTGGACCTTGCCGTCGATCTCCAGCAACAAAAGCTGATCGCCGGCAGGCGCGGCAAGTAGTTTCCCGGTGTGCTCGCGATCCTGGATCGTGAGGGTCACCCTCCTGCCGGCATTCGCATCCAGCAGCGCGTTGATCGAGGTCGCCGCGCTCTCGACGTCGACCATCTCCTTCGACGCGCGCACGAGGTCGACCCGCCGGTCGCCGGCGGCGATCCACAGCGTTCCGAGCGAAGCCTCGGGCGCCGGAGCGACGCGCGCCTCGCCGTCGCGAAACGACAGCGTTCCCTCCCGGGTCATGAAGGCGAGGCCGTTCTTGAACACGATCGCCTCGGTGACGCGCAGCTCGCTCGGAGACTCCGGCGAAGCAGCCAGCACGGGAAGGATGAAGAGGGTGACGAGCAGCCCGATCCGTTTCATGGGCCAAGGGTATTTGAAATTCGAGAGTCAAAAGCCGGGCGCGGGCTCGGGCTCGGGCTCGGGCCCGGGAAAAGCAGGCACCCGCGGGTTCTCCGCGCCCGTGCCCGCGCCCGAGCCCGCGCCCGTCTTTTTCGTTGCACTCTGAGAGACGAATCCTCCTCAGAGCTCGGGTTCAAGAATTCACGCCCACGGGTGTGCCGCGTCACCGCGTGTGCGTGCATCGGTCACTATCGTGATTTCAACCGATGCGTCTCCTTCTGATCAATCCCCGCTCGCCGGAGAGTTTCTGGAGCTTCCGGTGGGCTCTCGACCGAATTCTCCCCGGGAAACGCGCCGTCAATCCGCCGCTCGGCCTGGCCACACTGGCGGCGCTCTGCCCGGAGTCGTGGGAGGTCTCGATCGTCGATGAGAACATCGAGGCCGTTCCGCTCGGCACGGACGCGGACATCGTTGGCGTCTGCGGCATGGGCGTGCAGTTCACGCGGCAGCGGGAAATCCTCGAGCACTTTCGCCGCCGCGGGTGTCATGTCGTCGCCGGCGGCAGCTACGCCTCGCTCTGCCCGGAGGAGTATGCCGGGATCGCCGACACGGTCGTCTCCGGCGAAGCGGAATCGATCTGGAAAGCGTTCTGCGCCGACTTCGAGCGCGGCGCGCCGGAGCGCCTCTATCGCGAGACCGAGGTGGTCTCGCTGCACGACTCGCCCGTGCCGCGGTTCGATCTGCTGAAGCTCGACCGGTACACGATGGTCAGCCTGCAGTTCTCGCGCGGTTGCCCGTTCCAGTGCGAGTTCTGCGACATCATCGTGATGTTCGGAAGGAAGCCGCGCACGAAGACCATCGAGCAGGTCCTGCGCGAGCTCGACGCCTTACGCCTCCTCGGCGCGAGGAACGTCTTCTTCGTCGACGACAACTTCATCGGCAACAAGCCGGAGGCCAGGGCGCTCCTGCGCGCGATCGCGCAATACCAGGACGAGCACGGGCATCCATTCCGTTTCGGCACGGAGGCGTCGCTGAACCTCGCACAGGATCGCGAGCTGCTCGATCTGTTCCGGCGCGCGAACTTCCAGTGGGCGTTCATCGGCATCGAGTCGCCGGATCGGGAGAGCCTCCTCGAAACGGGCAAGACACAGAACACGCGTGAGGACATGCTGGACTCCGTGCGCCGGATCTACGCGCACGGCATCGACGTGTTCGGCGGATTCATCATCGGCTTCGACCACGACACCGTGGAGACGTTCGAGCGGCAGCGATCGTTCATCTTGCGCTCCGGCATCCAGGTGGCGATGGTCGGCCTGCTCACGGCCATGCCGCGGACGCCCCTGCACGCGCGTCTCTCCGCGGAGGGGAGGATCCTCGATCACGACGCAACGGACAACACGAGCCTCCGCACGAACGTCCTGCCGAAGAGGATGGGCTACGAGGAGATGCTCGCCGGATACCGCCGGCTCTATCAGCGACTCTGCAGTCCCGGGGGGATCGCGGCGCGCATTCGAAGCAAGCTCGCCCACTTCGCTCCGGCGGGTCGCGGCGGCTCGGGCTACGGATGGCGCGCGGACCTGCGCATCGTATGGAATCTGCTGATGCGCGGCATCCGTCCGGCCGGACCGAAGACCTGGTGGCACTTCACGAAGACCCTCGGCCTGGCTACTCCGCGGCAGGTGCCGGCGGTGATCTCCGAGTGGATCAGCGGACTATCGATGCGCGCCTATGCGATGCGCTTTGTCGCCGCGGACCGCGACGTCGAGGCCGCGCGCGCGGGACGCTATGTCGAGCACCTGCGGCGCAAGCTCCGCGAGCACATCCACACCGGCGCCATCGAACTGGTCCTCGAGAACGTCCGGCATTCGCTCCCCAACGTCTCCGTCACGCTGCGCGAGCTGACCGAACCGCGCGCGCTGAAGGCGGCCGTGCGCGATCTCCGTCGTCTCCTCCGCAAGACCCACGCGACGATCTCGCTGCGCATCGAAGAGATGGAGGAGTGCGAGCTCCGGCACGTGCAACGGTTTCTGCAGCGTCTGGCGGGTCACGGCGATCGGATCTCGCTCTCGGTCAGCGCGTCCCTCCGCGAGCTGCTGCCGGTGGACTGGTCCCGATTCCAGCTCGTGATCTGAAGGCCACGTCAACTCACTTCGACGAGCTGCGTTCCCACGAACTCCGCCTCGACATTCGGCTCGCCGTCCTCGAGGAGCATCCCAACGACCTCACGGAGGTTGGCGTTGAGCTCGTCGAGCGTTTCCGCCTGCGTGTGGGCACCGGGAAACCCCGGAATGAAGCCGACGTACAGACCCGTCTCAGGGTCGCGCTCGACTACCGCCGTGAAGTTGCGTTTCATGTCGAACAGCCTAGTGCCCCTTCAATCTTGTTTCTGTGGGTGATTTGCGAGCGCCGGTGGGCCGGATGCAAGTCGCCGCGACGAGGCGATGCTGGGACATCGTCACGGCGGGGCGACGACGCAGACGGTCCGCCGCCGCCGCAAAGCACCTACAGAAACAAGATTGAAGGGGCACTAGCACGTTGGCCTGCGCGTCTCGACAGCTCCGAACCTACGGCAACGGCACGACCACATTCTGCTCGATGAACAGCACCGCCGCCTCGCAGCGGAGCGCGGCGATCTGCTGCGCCGTGAGCTCGGCCGCGAATCCGGGGATCGCCTCGTAGAGGCTCGTCACCGTGTACCCGTGCCTCGCGGGCAGGACGTTCGCGATGTAGTTGATGGATGTCTCCGGCTTCATGATGACGATCCAGCCTTCGGCCGGCTCCTGGCCGGGCTTCGCCGTGCCGAGCGACGCCGGCTCGGCGCAGCGCGGCGCAATGGCGGACGAGGTCCGTACGCCCACGCCCGTGCCCGTGACGAAGACCGCGTCGCCGGTGTCGTTGCGCACGATGGAGGCGTATGCATAGACGCCGACCTGCGACGCCACCCGCACGCTCGCCGCCTCGGCACCCGGAACGCCGAACTCACTGAAGGCGTCGTTGATCTGCAGCACCTCGAGCGCCGGAACGATCCGGTACAGACGGCCGAGCTCCTCTCCCTCGGAGCCGTTGAGCGTCAGGATGATGCTCGCGGGAACCGTCCACGGATT
>CAZLGP010000216.1:0-61331 GCA_964558905.1 uncultured Thermoanaerobaculia bacterium
GTATCCAGCAACACCGGCTGCCGATCCGGCGCGCCGCCCCTCTTCCCGCCCGCCCGTCGCGCCGCCATGTACGGAAATTCGAACCGCACCACCCGAATCCCATGCTCCCCCATCCCCTCGGCAACCGTCGTCATCCACGCATGGTCCATCGGCGCCCCCGCGCCATGGGCGAACAGGAACACGTGCTTCGCGTTTTCGGGGCCGTCGGTTCGATATTGCATGAGTTGTCGCGTCTTCGCGTCTTCGCGTCTTCGCGTCTTCGAGGGAGTCTCAAAGTCGCAAAGTCTCAAAGAGGGTGTTCGCGCGTTCTTTGAGACTTTGAGACATCGAGACTCGACGACTCGACGACTCGACGGCTCGAAGACTCTCACCATCCCCGCACCGGCCTCCACGTATCGACGACCTTCCCGCGATCGAGAACATGGTATCGTTCGAACATCGCAGCGGTCAGGCAGGAGTGGTTGGGGATGATGCGCAGGCGGGTGCCGACGGGTACGTGCGCGTGCGCCGCGATCCTGCCGTGCTCCTGTGAGAGCGCGACGACCCGCATCGACGGCAGCGGGCGCAGTTCCTCATCGCAGACGATTCCGTACCCGCAGCCCGGATCGATGTGATCGGGGCCCGTATCCTTCGAGAGCGCGAGCGCGCCGGCGTCGACGATGACCGCGCCGCGCTCGGGATACGAGCCGATGACGGTCGTCAGCACCGACACCGCGCAATCCTCGATCGCGCACGACCCGATCGTGGCCTGAAAGGCATCGAAGAACACATAGTTCCCGGGCCGCACTTCATCGCAGGAGCTGAAGCGCTCGACCACCGTGGCTGTCGGCGTCGACCCGATGCTCCGCTTCGCGTCACCGAGTCCCTCGGAGGCCAGTAGAGCGCGGAAGCGTGTGAGCACTCCCGATTCCTCGCCCGCGATGCGCCGGATCTCGTCGACGTCGCGCGCGTTGTACGAGTGACCCGCGTGCGTGAGCAAGCCCTGAAAACGGACCCGCTCCGAGCGCGCCAGCGCCAGGGCGAGCCGTACACTGTCCGGGCTGTCGGGATCGACGCCGGCGCGGTGGGAGCCGCAGTCGACCTTCAGAAAGACGTCGAAGGTGAAGTCGAACTCCTCTAACGCTCGTAGAGCAGCGTCGGAATCGATGAGCACACTGAGCCGCTCGATGCCTTCTGCGATCGACGCAGCGCGCGCGAGTTTTTCACGCGACGGCGCGATCGGCACCGCGTAAGTGATGTCGCGAAACCCGTCCTTCGCGAAAGCCTCCGCCTCCGCCAGCGTCGAGACCGTGATCGGCCCCGTGGCCCCTCCGTGCTGCATCCTCCCGACCTCGAGGGACTTGTGCGTCTTCACATGCGGGCGGAATCCCACACCGGACGCGCGTGCCTTATCCCGCATGCGCATGCAGTTGCGCAGAACGATCGGGCGATCGAGGAGGAAAGCGGGCGTGGCCAATGTCGTCAGCATCCGGTTAGCATCCGTGGTGATGCGGAAGATACTCCACATCGACATGGACGCCTTCTATGCGTCCGTCGAGCAGCGCGATGATCCGTCGCTCAAAGGCAAGCCGGTGATCGTCGGCTGGCCCGGCGAGCGGAGCGTGGTCTGCGCGGCTTCGTACGAGGCCCGCAAGTTCGGCGTGCACTCCGCGATGCCGGCCTCGCGCGCGAAACGCCTCTGCCCCACAGGGGTCTGGCTCCCGCCCGACTTCGAGCGTTACCGCGCCGTGTCGCACCAGATCCGCGCGATCTTCGAGAGGCACACTCCGCTCGTCGAGCCGCTTTCGCTCGACGAGGCCTACCTCGACGTCACCCACGAGTTGACGGGCATCCCCACCGCCACCGAGACGGCGGAGACGATCCGCCGGGAGATCCGCGAGGAGACGCACCTCACCGCCTCGGCCGGCGTCGCGCCGAACAAGTTCCTGGCCAAGATCGCCTCCGACTGGCGCAAGCCCGACGGCCTCTTCGTCATCAAGCCCCATCAGGTCGAGCGCTTCCTCGTGAGCCTGCCGGTGCGCAAGATCCCCGGCGTCGGCAAGGCCACCGAGGCGGTGCTGACGGAGATGGGCATCGCCACGGTCGGCGATCTGTACCAGTTCGATCAGCCCCAGCTCATCGCCCGATTCGGCAAGTGGGGCACGCGCCTCTGGGAGCTCGCCCGCGGCATCGACGAGAGCCCGGTCGAGCCGTCCCGGAAACGCAAGTCGTGGTCGAGCGAGAACACCTTCTCGACCGACGTCACGCGCGAGGAAGCGGCCGCGTGGATCCGCGAGCAGGCCCACAAGATCTGGGAATCGCTCGAGCAGCGCTCCATGCGCGGGCGCACGGTGACGGTGAAACTGCGCACCCCGGACTTTCGCACGCAGACCCGTCAGCTCAGCGCGCCGGAGATGCTCGCGGGCGGCGACGAAGTGGCGCGCATCGGCGTCGAGTTGCTCGACCGCTTCGACTTCCCTGCCGAGGCGCGCTTTCGCCTCGTCGGCGTCGGCGTCTCGAATTTTCTGGACGAAGACGCCGAGACGGCTGCGGATCCGGAACCGTCGCTGTTTGCGGAACGGTAGCCTGCGCGGCAGAAACCGGTGTCATCCGGCGGAGCGCGGCGAAGGACCCCCTGCCTCAGGCGCGGGCGTCGCCTATCGCAGGGGGTCCCTCGCCGTCCCCGCGGCTCAGGGTGACACCTGCTTCGAGAGCGGCTCCTCCCATCCGGGCGAGGATCGCGTCGAGCGGCTGCGGCTTCGTCAGCACCACCAGGTCGTCGTCGTCGACCGCGGCTCCGTCCGTCGTCAGCAGCACTCGGAGGGTCGCACCCTTTCGGCGGGCGACGTCGAGAGCTCGCAACGTCCGGCCATGCTCCTCTCTGGGGAGGTCGGCCACCAGTACGTCGTAGTTGCGGAAGCGAAGCAACCCTTCCGCTTCCGTCACGTCGGAGGGGGCATCCACGTCACAGCCATGCGTGACGTAGTAGTCCATACACGCAGCGCGAGTGGCCTCATCCTCGAGCATCAACAGCATCCGCACGTCTAGGAGAGTCGCGAAAGGACCAAATCCCTACCCCCCCTTTCGAAAAACTCGGTCTAAACTGCAAGGCGCCGGGTCCGGGAAAAACATTCATGACGCTCATCGAGCTCATCCAGTGGGTAGCGCTCGCCATCGCGATCGCGGCAATCCTCACTGTCGGCATCCGGACAGGGATCCGACCCCGATCGTCGCGATCGGCGAGCGCCGAAACCCTCGACTCCACATTCTTCGAACAGATCCGCGACGCGGCGCTGGTGACGGAGGGCGGCACGATCGTCGAGGCCAATCCGGCCGCGCTCGAGCAGTTCGGCTACTCACGAAGGCAGATGATCGGCCTGCCAGTTGCGAGCCTCCTTTGGAATCCCGAAGACGAGCGCGGCTTCGTCCATGCGCTGGTCCGGGGTCCCGTGACCGATTTCCCGTTGCGGCTGCGCACCGCGAAAGACGACCCGCTCGACTGCGTCGTCACCGCCACGCCCCGCTTCGACGAAACGGGAACGCTCATCGGTTGCCGCGGTCTCGCACGCGACGTCACGGAGCGCAATCGCATCGCGGCGGAGCTGCGGCGCGCCGAGCAGGACTATCGTGGCATTTTCGAGAACGCCTACGACGCAATCCTCATCCTCGATCCTTTGTACGAGACGGTGCTCGACGCGAATCACCGGGCCTGCGTCATGTATGGCTTCAGTCGGGAAGAGTTCGTCGGCCGCTCGATGGGCACGCTGTCGGTCGATCCACGCCGCGGCAGGGCCTTACTCCGGAGCACCCGCGAGGCGAGTGGCCGCCAGGAGACATTCGAGTCGCAGCACCTACGCCGCGACGGCTCGATCATCCACGTGGAGATCAACGCGACCGAGATCTCGCACAAGGGCCGGCGGGTCATCCTGAGCGTCAATCGGGACATCAGCTCGCGACGCCAGGCAGACAAAGCCATCCGCGAGAGTGCAGAGCGTTTCCGGCTTCTCCTCGAGAACGTCACCGACTACGCGATCGCCATGCTCGACCCGATCGGCCGCGTGGTGAGCTGGAACGAAGGCGCGGAGCGCATCACCGGCTACACGGCGGCGGAGATCCTCGGCCAAAGCGCCGAGGTGGCGATGGGGACCGATCCGGACACTCTCCGGCTGCATCTCACGCGCGCCGCCGAGAACCAACGGTTCGAATACGAGACCAGAGCCACGCGCAGGAACGGCTCGACCTTCGCCGCGGTAATCACGCTCACACGCATCGTCGACGACAGCGGTTTGCTCCGCGGCTACGCCTATGTGACCCGCGACGTGACGGAGCGAACGGAGCTCGAAAAAGCCCGCGAGGAGATCGTCACGATCCTGACGAGCGTGGCCAGTGAATGGACCTCCACGTTCGACGCCGTCCAGATGCCGATCGTGATGATCGACGCCACCGGCGACATCCGGCGTCTCAACCGCGCGGCCCAGGCGCTGGCAGGACGGCAATTCCCTCAATTGGTCAACCGGCCGATTCGGGACCTCCCCGGCGAGCCATGGCGGACGATCGCGAGCGTCGTCGAAGATGCATTCGCGGGCAACGTGCGGAGCGTTCGCGCGACCGAGAAGGAATCCGTCTGGCAGGTCTCCACCTCCATCGTCGGCACTCCGCAGGACCGGCGCGCCATCGTCATCGCCTACGATCTGACGCTGGTGACGCAGCTCGAGGCCTCGGTACGGCAGAATGAGGTCGTGGCAGCCCTCGGATCGCTCGTCGCCGGTGTGGCCCATGAAGTGCGCAACCCCCTGTTCACCATCTCCGCCACGCTCGATGCCTGGGAAGCGCGCTACGGCCGCACCGAAGGCATCGAGCGATACGCCGTCACGCTCCGTCAGCAGGTCGACCGGCTGAATCGCCTGATGCGCGACCTGCTCGAGTACGGGAAACCGAATCGACTGGTCCTGGCCGAGGCGTCGCTGCCGGACGTCATCCGCTCCGCCTCCGCCGACTGCTCGGCGCTCGCCGCGCAGCAGGGCGTCGAGGTCATTCACGAGCTCAGCGACGTCCCGCTCGTCGCCATCGATGCCGGGCGGATGGAACAGGTCTTCCTCAACGTCATCGACAACGCCATCCGCCACTCCGCGCATGGCGCGTCCGTGCGCGTGGCGCTGGCGATGGAGAACGAGTCCATCGCCTGCCGGGTGCTCGATGATGGCCCGGGCCTGGGCACCCAGGATCCGGAGGCACTCTTCGCGCCGATGTATACGCGCCGCCGCGGCGGCACCGGCCTGGGATTGTCCATCGCTCGAAAGATCGTCACCTCGCACAGCGGTACCATCACCGTCGCCACCCGGCCGGAAGGGGTTGGCGCGGTCACGACGATTCGCCTGCCACTCGAAAAGACGTCAGCCCAGGAGCGCCGTTCGGCATGAAGGCATCGAAGATTCTCCTCGTCGACGATGACCCCGCCATCCGTCTCGCGGTTCACGACTATCTCGATGCGAAAGGCTTCGTCGTCCAGGAGGGCGAGGATCTGACGGAGCTCCGCAACGCCTTGCGGAACGGAACGCCCGACGCGATCGTCCTCGACTACCGCCTCGCTCACGGGACGTCCCTGGAGATCGTGCCGGAGATCAAGGCCGTTCATCCCGATCTCCCGATCGTCATCCTCACCGGCCATGGCTCGATCGATCTCGCCGTCACCGCGATCAAGGCCGGTGCGGACCAGTTCATGACCAAGCCCGTGCAGCTCGATGCTCTGCTGGTGATGCTCGAGCGTCTGCTGCACTCCCGGAAGGCGGTCAAGCGCGACAACGCCACGCGGAAGCGCATCGCCTCGAAAATCCTCGATCCCTTCATCGGCGTCAGCGACGCGATGCAGCGTCTCCGGAACGACGCCGAGCGCGTCGCGACGACCGAGCGTACCGTCTTGATTCAAGGCGAGACCGGCTCGGGAAAAGGCGTGCTGGCCGGTTGGCTGCACCGCAACGGCCCCCGTGCCGACGGCCCGATGGTCGAGCTGAACTGCGCCGCGTTCGCGCGCGAGCTGATCGACTCCGAGCTCTTCGGCCACGAGCGGGGCGCCTTCACGGGCGCCGTCGCCGCGAAGCAGGGCCTCTTCGAAGTCGCCGACGGCGGCACTCTCTTCCTCGACGAGATCGGCGACATGGACCTCGGGCTGCAGGCAAAGTTGCTCAAGGCCGTCGAGGAAAGGCGATTCCGCCGTGTCGGCGATCCTCGCGAGCGCACCGTCGACGTGCGCCTCATCGCCGCCACCCACTGCAACCTCGCCGAGCTCGCAAAGGAACAGCGGTTCCGCAGCGACCTGTACTTCCGCATCAGCACCATGCGCCTCGAGCTGCCTTCTCTGCGCGCGCGGCGCGAGGACATCCCGCCTCTGGCACGCATGCTGATCCGCGACCTCGCCTCGGAGATGGGTCGCCGGGAGCCGAAAGTCGACGACCAGGCGCTTGCCGCGCTCCAGCGCTACGACTGGCCGGGCAACGTCCGCGAATTGCGCAACGTGCTCGAGCGGGCTTTTCTTCTCTCCGATACCGATGTCATCTCCATGGCCCACCTGCGCTTCGACTTCGAGAACCGCGACGGCCCGGGCGACTCACTCGAAGACGTGGAGCGGATGCACGTGCAGCGTGTGCTGGCTGAGGAGGGCGGGGACGTCGACCGAGCCGCCTCTCGCCTCGGCATCGCCCGCAGCACGCTCTACTACAAGCTCAAGCGCTATTCCACGGCAGCCGAAGAAGCCTCGGGCGATCCCAAGTGAGCCGCAGAAGGATTCTCATCGTCGACGACGAGGTCGCGCTGGCGGAGACGATCTCCGATTACCTGGAGGGCGCGGGATACCGGTGTAAGACGGCGACCAGCGCGTCCGAGGCGATCCAGCTGCTCGGTGGCGGCGGTTTCGACGTCGTTCTGACGGACATCTGCCTCTCGGGCGGCGGGGACGCCTCGGGTTTGGACGTCGCCGCGCACGTTCGCAACGCGAGTCTGCCGATCCACGTCCTGATCATGACCGCGCACGACACGCCGCACTACGAGAGCGAAGCGGCACGCCTCGCCGCACCTTTCTTGCGCAAGCCCATCGCCCTCGCCCACCTCGCACGCGAGATCGATCAACTGGGACAGGACGAATAGAACCCTCGGACGAGCACGAGCAACGACCCATCGATACATCTCCCTATCCGTCCTATCCGTCCTATCGTCCCGCTCTTGCCGCCCCCGCGATGTCCTGCAGCGGCAGCACGCACTCCGCCGCACCGCGCTCGATCGCTTCTCTGGGCATGCCGAAGACCACGGACGTCGCTTCATCCTGGGCGATGGTCAACGCGCCGGCGCGGCGCATCTCGTGAAGGCCGGCCGCGCCGTCGGCTCCCATCCCCGTGAGGATCACGCCCACCGCGCGCGCGCCGTACGACTCCGCAACGGATTGAAACAGCACATCCACACTCGGGCGATGACGCGAGACGAGCGGTCCGGAGAAGACCTCCACCCGTCCGCCGCGGACGACACGCATGTGCGAGTCGCCGGGTGCGAGCAGAGCCACGCCGTGGACGAGGCGATCGCCGTCGGCGGCCTCGCGCACGTGCACCCCTGCCGTCCGGTCGAGCAGCCGCGCGAATCCGCCCGTGAACGCGCGCGGCATGTGCTGCACGATGGCGATGGCCGGCGTGTCCGCGTCCATCCCGTCGAGGAGGACGCGCAGCGCGGTCGTCCCGCCGGTGGACGCTCCAATGGCGATCACGTTCGCCGAGGCCTCGTTCGCAATGGGGAAGGGCCGCGGGGGCGGAGCCGGACGGGAATGCATGGCGAGCGCTCCCCGCCGTCCGATCTTCGCCTGGGCGGCCGCCCGCACCGCGTCCGCGAGCATGACCGCGGACTCATGCAGAAACTGCTGCACCCCGATCTGCGGCTTGACCACGATGTCGACTGCGCCCTCCTCGAGAGCCCGCAGCGCGTTCTCCGACCCGCGCGGCGCGACCGCGGAGCAGATCACCACCGGCCGCGGAGCCTCGCTCATGATCTTGTGTAGAAAGGACAGGCCGTCCATGCGCGGCATCTCGAGATCGAGCAGGATCACATCCGGCTCGGCCGCCTTCATCCGTTCCATCGCGATCAGGGGATCCGCGGCGGTCACGACCTCGAAGCCTTCGTGCGTGAGCACCGAGAGGACGGTCTGCCGGACGAGCGCGGAGTCGTCCACGACCAGCACGCGCATCGGTGGGGTCACGTCCGTCTCCAGATCATCGGCTGAACGCCGCGCACTCCTTCATATCCCTGCAGCGTCTCGGCGTGGCCGATGAAGAGATAGGCGCCGTGCGCGCACGACGCGATCAGCCGCGCCACGGCCTGTCGCCGGGCCGGCTCCGCAAAGTAGATGAGGACGTTGCGGCAGAGCACCAGATCGAACAGTCCGCGCGGCGTCTGGGCCGGGTCGTGCAGGTTGACGCGGCGGAACTGCACGAGCGGCCGGATCTCCGGTGCGATCTTCATGACCCCGGCCCGCTCCCCCACGCCGCGCAGCATGTACCGCCGCAACAGCTTCTCGGGGATCGCGCTCGCCTTCGCGATCGGCCAGATCCCCTGCGCGGCGCATTGCAGCGCGGTCGTCGAGAGATCCGTGGCCAGGATCTCGATCGACCACTCGTCCAGCGCATCCCGGAGCAGCATCGCCAGAGAGTACGGCTCCTCTCCCGTCGCGCACCCCGCGCTCCAGATGCGGAGGGATCGTCTGCGCTCTCCCGCCTCCGCTTCGGCGATCCACCTCGGAATGAGCGTTTCCGCCACGAACGTGAATTGCGCCGGCTCGCGGAAGAAGCTCGTCTCGTTCGTCAGGAGCAGATCGAACATGCGCACGCGCTCCGCGGCATCGGAACGGAGACGCTCGAAGTAGGCTCCGTAGCTGTCGAGCGAAAGGTCGCGGAGGCGGCGCGCGAGGCGTCCGGCGAGAAGTGCCCGCTTCGAGTCCCCGAGGTGGATGCCCGTTTCCTCGAGCATGAGTTTCTGGTAGCGGCGGAATTCCGCATCCCTGACCAGGAAAGGCACGGCCTCCGTGGTCACGAGATCCCCTCGAGCACCACGCCCAGGTCGAGGAGCCGCGCGTCGCCTCCCTGGCCCGCCTCCACGATCCCTTCGACCTCGTCGACGAGCAGGGCGAGCGGACGCACGCCATCCGTCCCGATCACGACGGCGCGCCGATCGTGGCGGGCCAGACCACCGTCCAGCGCTCCCGCATCGATCACCGGGACCGCCGCGCCACGGACAGCCATCACGCCCGCGACGGCGGCCGGAAGACGGGGGAGCGACGTGATCGTGGCCCGGTCGACGATCTCCTGGACGTGGTCGAGATCGAGACCGAGACGCAGGCCGCCCGCCGAAACGAGGAGCAGTTGCGCGCTCACGCGTCCGCCTTCCATTCGGCCAGCAGACCGTCGACGTCGAGAACGATGGCGAACCCATCGCCGTGCGGCGCGAGTGCCGCCAGATAGGTCAGCGCGATCGCCGGTCCGAAATCGGGAGGCGCGAGCAATTCATCGCCGCGATACGTGGCGATGCCCGTGGCCTCGTCGACGATCAACCCGATCGGCTCACCCGCTCCCGCGGTGACGACGACGACCGAAGTCTCCAGCCCGACGACCGCAGCTTCCCCGCCGAGCATGTGACTCAGATCGACGCGCTCCTCGGCGCCGTCTTCGTAGCCCGCGATCCTGAGGATGCGCGGCCCGGGAATCGCGTAGGAGCGCCCTCCCGCGCGCACCAGCAGATGAGGCTCATGGAAGGACACGGTTCACCTGTGTCACCGACGCTTCGCCCGTTGCGCTGTGATAGACGAGCTTTCGTCCATGGGCTCCGCCGGTGCTCTCAGCGACGATGGGGATGCGCTCGGCGGCGAGGCGCTCGTGCGCCACCTGGATGTTCAGTGCACCGAGATCGCGGCCCGAGAAGGCCGCGCCGGAAAGGATGCGCGCTCCGCCGAATACCTTCGCGCGCATGCGCAGAGGATTCGCGCCGGCGGCACGCAGTTGATCGAGCAGCAGGGTCGTGGCGTGGTTCGCGTACCGCGGCGTCGCATACTGCGTCCCGATGTCCTGCGGCAGCATGAAATGGTTCATGCCCCCCACCCCGCTGGTCACGTCCCAGATGCAGATCGCCACGCACGAGCCCAGGATCGTCGTCATCTCGGTCGCCTCCCGCGCCACCCACACCTGCCCGGCATGGACGAACACCCGCCGCACGCCGTTCCCGCCGGCGTACGGATCTCCACGCTTGACGAACACACCCGAGGACGCCAGGAGGCGATCGAGAGACATCGGCTCAGCCCGTGACTTTTTCTCTGTCATGCCGTTTTCAACTGATCCCCGCGAGGACTTCGTCGAGATCGAGGACGTAGGCATACCGGCCTTTTTCCGTCGCAACAGCGCGGACGAGCCGCGCGTCCACGGGCGTACCGAAATCGGGAGCGGCGGCGATGGCCTCGGGCTCGAAATCGACGACGGAGCGAATCTCGTCCACCAGGCCGGCGATGAACGTGGTCTCGCCGTCAGCCTCCGTCTCGAGAAGCACCGCGCATGTGGCATCGCCCACCGTGGTCCGGCCGAGCCCGAGACGACACGCGAGGTCCAGCACCGGGATGATGCTTCCGCGAAGGTTCATCACCCCGCGCAGGGACTCGTTCGCGTTCGGTACTCGTGCAATCGCACGGCAGATCACCACCTCGCGTACGCGCCCCAGCGGGATGGCGTAGTCGGAGCCGGCCAACGCAAACGTCAGGAGCGAAGTGGTCATGAGCTTCAGAAGCGAACGAAATTCGGATCCGGGACCTCGGGTCGCACGACCCTGAGCGGGTGTGGGGGCGCACTGGGCGAGGCCGGACGCACCGCCGGTCGCGGCTGCTCCGCGATCGTTTCACCGAGTTGGAAGAACGACACCATCTGCTGCAGCGACTCGGCCTGGGCCGTGAGCTCCTCGGCCGTCGACGCGAGCTCCTCCGCCGCCGCGGCATTCGACTGCGTCAGCTGATCGACCGTGGCGATCGCGGAGCTCACCTGCGAGACACCAATGGCCTGCTCGCTCGCGGCGGCCGCGACCTCGTGGACCAGCTCCGCGACCTGCCGGATCGAGGGAACGAGCGCGGAGATCACCTGTCCCGATCTCTCCGCCACCACTCCTGTCGACGACGTCATGGCCCGGATCTCCTTGGCGGCGGCCTGGCTCTTCTCCGCGAGCTTGCGGACCTCGGCCGCGACGACCGAAAAGCCCCGTCCATGCTCTCCGGCACGCGCCGCCTCGATGGCCGCGTTCAGCGCGAGAAGGTTCGTCTGATAGGCGATCTCCTCGATCACCAGGATGCGCTCGGAGATCTTCTTCATCGCCTCGACGGCGTCGCGGACGGTGCTTCCGCTCTCCTCCGCGTCACCCGCGGCGCGCAGGGCCATCTGCTCCATGTTCCGGCTGTTGTCCGCGGTCTGGCGGATCGTGGAGCCCATCTGTTCCAGACTCGTGCTCGTCTCTTCCGCCGCGGCGGCCTGCTCGCTCGTGGCCTGAGAGAGCTGCGTTGCCGAAGCGGAGATCTGTGCGGAGGCACCGGTGACGGCCGCGGCGCCGGCGTGCACCTCGCGAATGACGAGCGAGAGCTTCTCCGCCATCTCCTTCATCGCGCTCACCACCGCTCCCGCTTCGTCGCGCGTCGTCACCTCGATGTCGATGGCCAGCGTCCCATCCGCGAGCGAGCGGGCGATGCGCACGGCATCGCCGAGGGAACGACGCGTCAGCCGCGCGACGTACGTCGCGATCGGAATGAAGATGGCGAGGCAGATCAGGAGGACGGCCGCGATCAGGATCGTGGTCAGCTTCTGCGTCGATTCCGCATCGCTGAACGCGGCATCGATGGCCTGGCGATCGCGGGTGATGTTCTGCTCCAATGCCCCTTGGAGAGCGCGAAAACGCGTGGTCATGGTCTGCAGCGAGACATTGAGATCCTCGCCGGTCTCGGCGTTGATCAGGCGTTCGCTGGTGCGCGTCGCAACGGCGTAGTACTCGTCGAACGACGTCCGCAGGGCGCGCAGTTCGTCGACGCGCGCCACGGGATTGGACGCCGCGGTGTCGAGCTGCTGGACGAACTCCCTCTGCCGCGCCGACGTGCCCTGCAGCGCGGAGAGATCGCTCGCCGCGACCGCATCCTGCAGATCGCGCTGCAGGGTGGTCAGGATGACGTGCAGTCGCTCGCTCGTCGCCACCGATGGGTAATAGCCCTGGTGCACCTCTTCGAGGACTGTGCGGTTGTGCTGGCCGAGGACCAGGGAGATCGTCAAGACGAGCACGAATCCGGTCGCCGCCACCGCGGCCAGGAGGATCAGCTTTCCGCGAAACGACAGATCGCGCAGCACGGTCAGCGAAAAACGATTATTGCTTCTCATCTCATGTCCTTCACCGCGTCGTCGAGAATGGACGCCACTTCCAGCACCAGGCCGATGTCGCCGCTGCCGAGCAGGGCCGACCCACTGATTCCCGTCGAATGCCGGAACAGACGCGACATCGGCTTGACGACCGCGCGTGTTTCTCCGAGAACTTCATCCACGACCAGCGCCGCGCGCCTCCGGTCGTAGTCGACGACGACACACTGCTCGCGCTCCGCGGCGGCCCCGGGCGACTGGAAGTAGTGCCGGAGCCGCAGGAACGGCACCGTCTCGCCGCGCAGCCGGAAGACACCGCAGCGCGTGTCGGTGGCGGGTGCCTCGGGAGGTAGGTCGAGACACTCCGCCACCGCAGGGATGGGAACGATGTACAACTCGCTGCCGACACGCGCAGACAGGCCGTGGAGGACGGCGACCGTCAGCGGGAGGCGAATGGTGAACGTCGTTCCCTTCCCAAGATCCGTTTCGACGCTGATCGAGCCGCCCACGGCGGTGACGTTCTTCTCCACCACGTCGAGGCCGATGCCGCGCCCGGACACGTCGGTGACTCTCGAGGTCGTGGTGAATCCGGGCAGGAGGATCAGGCGCAGCAGATCGCGATCGCCGAGGGCGTCGACGTCGATCTGCATCTCCCGGGCGCGCTCGCGCAACGCGGCGCGATCGATGCCCGCGCCGTCGTCGGCGACTTCGACGACGATCATTCCCTCGCGGTGCGCGGCGCGGATCGCGATCGTCCCGCGCTCGCTCTTCGCGGCCGCACGGCGGCTCTCCACTCTCTCGACGCCATGGTCGACGGCGTTCCGCATCATGTGCGTGAGCACGTCGCGGAGGCGCTCGACCACGGAAGTGTCGAGCTCCACGTCCTCGCCCGACACGTCGACCGCCACGAGCTTCCCTTCGCGCAGGGCCAGGTCGCGGGCCGTCCGCACCTGCTGCCGAAGCAAGGCGCCGATGGGGACCATCCGCGTCTGCAGCACGAGGTCCTGGATGCGATCGGTGAGCGCGTCCAGGTCGTCCAGCGCATCGTCGGCGTCGCCCCCGGAGCCGGCGACCGCGCGCACACGTCCGCGTGCGATGGTCAACTCGCTGATCGCATTGAGCAACAAGTCGAGCTTGCGCGTCTGCACACGCACCGTCGTGGCGCGCGCGGCCGCCGGTTTTCGCGGGTCATCGGCCGCGGGCGCTGCGGCCGGCATCGCGACCGGCACGAACCGGCCGGTCGCCGCCGACTGCCGCAACGCCTCGACGAGCGCACCATCCGGCGAAGGCGCCGCACCAGGCGTCGCCGCCGCCTGCGGCACGAGCGTCTTGAGCGCGTCCGTGGCCCGGAGGAGCAATGTGATCAGATCGGGGCTGGCAGGAAACCGCCGCGCCCGGAGCTCGTGAAGGAGATCCTCGGCCGCGTGCGCGAGCTCGACGACCGAGTCGAAACCGACGGTCGCGCAGTTGCCCTTCAGCGTGTGCGCGCCACGGAAGATCGTCGCGATCAGCGCGTCGTCCTCGGGCGCGCGCTCGAGCGCCAGCAGCGCTTCTTCCATGGAGGCCAGAATCTCTTCCGTCTCGGCCAGGAAGACGCGCATCAACGCGTCGCGATCGATTCCGTCATCGATCATGCCGGCAGCTCCTCCACGGCCGATCGCTCGCGGAGCGAGAATCGCTCTTCGAGCGACGACGCGTACAACGCCATCGCCGCGTGCGTACCGAGCAGATCGAACAGCTCGAGATCGAGCGGCTCGAGACCGGTCTTGTGCGCGAGCAGCCGGCGGATGACGATGAAGCCGGTCACCGTGGCATCGATCTTCAGGGGGATGCAGGCCGTGAGGTCGCCGTGCTGCGCCGAGACCCAGGTCTCGCCGCTGGCCGTCGCCTGCGCGACGCGCTCGTGCGTCGCGATCGGCTGGTCGTCGTCGATTCCCACCGACACGATTCGCCGGTACGCTCCACCGTGGTCGCGCTCGTAGACCCCGAACTCCTCCGAGCCGATGAGGTTGACGATGATCTCCGAGATCGCCGCGTTCACGCTCTCCCTCTGGAGGGTGCTGTGCAGCTGATAGCTGGCGACGTAGAGATTGGCGAGGTTCGTGTTGACGGTCTCCAGCTTGACGTATTCGGAGAAACGCCTTTCGCTCTCGCCGCGGATCTCCTGCAGCTTCGCCGCAAGCTGTTCCTGCTGCGTGCGGCTCCCGCTCAGCTCATCCTTCAGAGAGCGGATCTCCTGTCGAAGGAGCGCGGCCTCGTTCTCGACCTCGACGAGACAGACCCGCAGGCGCTCGTTGTCGGCCAGGAGCTGCCGGACGTACGTCTGCATCTGATCGCGCGCGCGATCCACGTAGCCACCGCCGGAGGTGCCGTCCGGTTTCATGAGGGCACCTGATCGGGCTGAAGGAAATTGCGCATCTTGGCCATGAGCTCCGCGCTGTTGATCGGCTTGGTCACGTAGTCGTTGCAGCCCACGGCGTAGGCGGATTCGATGTTCTCCATCTCCCCGCGCGTAGTCACCATGATGATCGGCGTGTCGCGCGTGACGTCCTGCTCCCGAATCCGCTTCACCGCGTCGAAGCCGTTCATCTGCGGCATGACCACATCCATCAGGATGAGGTCCGGACGCTCGGACATGGCCAGGGCCACGGCATCCTCGCCGTTCGTCGCCGTGACGCAGTCGTACGGCAACCTGGAGAGGATCATCCGCTCCATCATCAGAATGGTCGCGGAGTCATCCACGAGTAGCACCTTCTTGCGCACCAGTCAGCCTCCTTCCCTACAGTCCACTGCGTCGGAGCGGGAACGCCACGCCCCGTCATGAGCATTGACGACCAGACTCGCGACCGGCTTGCCGAACAGAAATCCCTGCCCCAGCGTCACGCCGGTCTCGCGCAGCGCCTGAAGGTCCTCTTCGACCTCCACCCCCTCGGCGATCACGAACGCGCCGAAGTCGCACGCGAGCTGATGGATCGAACGGATCACCGAGCGGCGGTATCGATCCGCCGCACAGCCGAGAACGAAGTAGCGATCGATTTTCAGACAATCCGGACGGGCGTCGAGGATCATCCGGTAGTTGCAGTTGCCCAAGCCGACGTCGTCCATGGCGATGCGCACGCCCAGGAGCCTCAGCCGACGGACCGCCTCGAGCAGCCGTTCGGCATCGAAGTACGGTGACTGCTCGACCAGCTCGATCACCAGGCGGGCGGGATCGAAATCGCAAACGGCCGCCGCGGCTTCGACGTACGCCGGAAATCCCGGGTCGCGCTCGAGCGTCGCCGCATGGACGTTCACGTGTACGGGCAGGTCCGTGAACTGCGTCGCGGCGGCGAGAGCACTGGACAGGCAATGCCGGTCAAACCGCACCTCCTCCCGCTTCAGGCGCACGTAATCGAAGAGCACCGGCGCACGCTCGAACTGTCCGCCGGCGGGGCCGCGCGTGAGCGCTTCGACCGCGCAGATCACGGGAGCCTCATCCGAGAAGTCGACGATCGGCTGGAAGACGATGCGAAGACTTCCGGGCGTGAGTAGGTATTCGACGAACATTTCAGTGAGCATTCCGCACGCTGCCGTCCAGGAGAGCCGCCACGCGATCGAGCGAGACCGGTTTGATGAAGTAGTGTTCCGCGCCCAGACGCATCGCCTCGTCGCGGATGTCGCTGACGTCATACGCCGTCACGACCATCACCCGCGTCCTCAGTGCCCGCTCGCGGATGAACCCGAGGAGCAACAGACCCTCGGCCTGCTGAAGGTTCGACAGACGGAGGTCGGTGATCACGGCGTCGAACGAGCCGTTGAGGAGCAACGCCTCGGCCTGTTCCAGCTCGGCGGCGACTTCCAGGTCGTAGCCCCGCGCTGTAAAGTACTGAGACATCGCCGCCGTACATGAGGGATCGTCGTCGAGAATGAGCAGCTTCATGGGTTCATTCACAAGCACTGGCCTGATTCACTGACATTGTGGTTCGCGTTCGCTATCGGACGTTGGATCTACACTCCCCAGCGCAAGCGAGATGCCACGCCGGAGAGTCGTGCCCCGCGAGAGAAACGCCCCGCACCGGGAGCCGGTCCAGTCCAAGTTCCCGGAATGGCCGTCTAGGAACCGAGAACGACTCACCGCTCCGAGCGCGCAGCCCGCTCCCTGCCGGGGAGGTCGGCGCTTTTCGGGCCCGAAAGTCTCAAAGTCTCAAGGTCTCAGAGTCTCAAAGAAAGTACGAACACACTCTTGGGACTTTTGAGACAGGACTTTTTGAGACTTTGAGACTTTGAGACTTTGAGACTTTGAGACTTTGAGACACGAGATGCGGAGACTCGGAGACGGGGAGACTCGGAGACTCGGATCCGACCCGGTGCGGTGATCGACGACACGTCCCGCTCGCGACGGCACGCCTTTACAATGCCAGCCGCCATGAGTCACCTGAAACCCATCTCCGTCGCTTCATACGGCATCGGTCCGATCGGTGCCGAGATCGCACGGCTGCTCCTCACCAAACCGTGGGTCAGGATGGTCGGCGCCGTGGACATCGATCCGAACAAAGTCGGCAAAGACCTCGGCGAAGTGATCGGCCTCGATCGCGCCGTCGGCGTCACGGTCACACCCGAGTTGCAGGGCAAGCCGGACGTGATCTGCCACTCCACCGGCTCGCGCTTGCGCGACGTCGTCGGCCAGCTCGAGTCGCTCCTCGACCGCGGTTGCCACGTCGTCTCCACCTGCGAGGAGCTGTCCTTCCCCCTCGACGCCGAGATCCGCGAGCGCCTGCAGCACGTCGCGCGCGCGAAAAACGTCGGTCTTCTGGGCACGGGCGTGAATCCCGGCTTCGTCATGGACAAGCTCCCGCTCACCATCACGTCCGTCTGTCAGGAGGTGAAGTCGGTCGACATCATCCGCATCCAGAACGCCTCCACCCGCCGGGAGCCGCTGCAGCGCAAGGTCGGAGCGGGCATGACCGTCGATGAGTTTCGCGCCGCCGTCGCCGCCGGCAGGATCAAGCACATGGGACTGAGGGAGTCTCTGATGATGGTCGGCTCGGGCCTCGGCGTTGAGCTCGAGAGCGTGACGGACGAGAAGATCGAGCCGGTCGTGGCCGAGCGTGAGGTCGTGACCCAGTACCTGCGCGTCGCGCCGGGCCAGGTCGCGGGCGTGCACCAGACGATCTATGGCAAGGGCCGCATCGACGTGAGCCTCGAGCTGCGGATGTACGTCGGCGCCGAGGACGTCGCGGCCGACCGGGTGATCGTGCGCGGCGTGCCGGACGTGGAGATGGAGATCAAAGGCGGCGTGCACGGAGATCGCGCAACGGCCGCGATGGTCGTCAACTCGATTCCGCGCATCACCAAGGCGCGTTGCGGCGTGCTGACGATGGACGACATCGCGATCAGCTATCGTTGACGGAGAGCCGAGTGCTGGGTGCTGGGTGCTGAGTCACGCCCACCCAGCACTCAGCACGCAGCACTCAGCACTCATGCGTCTCACATGAAGACCTTCCTCACCGGCGCTACCGGCTTCCTCGGCTCCGCCATCGCGGCGGCACTCATCCGTGCGCGGCATGAGGTGACGGCCCTCGTCCGCTCGCCGACGAGCGCTGCACGGGTGTCGAGCTACGGAATCCATGCGCATCACGGCGATTTGCGCGACGCCGGCTCCTACCGCGAGGCGGCGCTCGCGGCCGATGCGATCGTGCACGCCGGCGTCGAAGGCGGCAGCGATCGCATCGACGTCGATCGTATCTTCGTCGACGCCGTTGCCGGACCGAAGCTGCTCTACACGTCCGTCCTCTTCGTCCTCGGCGACGTCGACGACGCGGACGAGACCGCGCCGGCGGCTGGTCCGCGCGCCGACCACGAGCGCATCGTTCTCGAGCGCGGAGGTGCAGTCATTCGTCCCGGCATGATCTGGGGCGACGACGCCTGGCTCTTCAATCACCCCGTCTATGCCGGCACCGGCGACAACCGCTGGCCCCTCGTCCATCGCGAGGACGTCGCCGACCTCTATCGCCGGGTCGCCGAAACCGGCGCCCGCGGTGTGTTCCACGCCGTGGCGGAAGTGCGTCGCGCACACGAGGTCTTCCCGCAGATTCAAGGCACACCCTTGGAGGAAGCGCGAAAAACCCTCCACGGCTTCGCGGACGCGCTGGCGCTCGATCAGAACGTGCGGGCTCCGCGATCGCTCGCACTGGGATGGCGCCCGCGCCGGTTCTGGACGGCGGGTGCGTAATCCTCGGAAGCGCGAGATGCTGTAGCCTCGCGCTCAGCACAGGGTTGGGGTCTGCGTAGCCGGCCTCCCGCCGCATAGAATGCGGCGACCGCCGCATAGAATGCGGCGATGAATACAAAGGTGTTACTCGTCACGAGCGCTCTTGCAATGGGCATCGCCGGGATTGCCGGTTCTTTCCTGCCCGAGGAACTGCTTCGCGCGCTGGGCGTGGAGCCGGACGGTGTTTTGCCCGTGATCGTGCAGCTCCTCGCGGCACTCCTCTTCGCATTTGCGATGGTCAACTGGGCCGCGAGGGGGAGCCTGATCGGCGGGATCTACAATCGGCCTGTCGCAATCGGCAACCTCACCCACTTCGTCATCGGAGCGCTGGCTCTGGTCAAAGCGGTCCTGCCGCCGAGCCCTCATCGCTCGATCCTGACCATTGCCGCGGTGATCTACGTGCTCTTCGCCATTGCATTCACCATGGTCTTCTTTCGCAGCCCCGTCGCACCTCCGACCGAGACTCGGTGAAGGCCCTCAGCTCACCGCAGCGTTCAAGAACGGGCGGCTGTCGAGGTCGACCACGACGAGCTCGGAGCAGCGCCTCGAGTGCGGGGCTCTTCGCCGAACCCCAGCGGAACTGACGCGCGGAGATGAATCAGCATCGCCGGCGCGCTGATGGCGACCCGCAAGGGGTCGCCTTCGCGCGCGACGAGTCCAGGGCCGGTCGTGGTCTCAGAACACCGCCGCCCACCACCCCGGAAAGCCGCCCTGCACGAAACAACCGCTGCCGAATTCCACGTAGCAGTCGCCGTTCTGGTTCCACTCGCAGGCATTGGCACCGTTCTGGGCGCAGTAGGTATAGCAGGAGCCTGGGTCGGGCTTGTAAACCGGGGACCACCAGTACCAGTTCGAGCATCCGCGGACCGCCGAGTCGGCCTGCATGCTGCTTCCCGGCGGAGGCGGCGCGATCCCGGTCGCATAGATGCTGTTGCGCCAGGCTCCGCCACACATCTGCCCGCTCAGGCACGGCGTGTTGCACTCCCCGTCTCCCACTTGCGAATACCGAAGCTCGTTGCCTCCCCAGCACTCGCCGTACCATTGCAGTCCGGCATAGGCAAGTCCGTTGGCGCCCGCGAGGTTCACGCACGTGGCGACGTCGTATACGGATCCCAGCCACTGCGGCAGGGCGCGGTTCGGATCGTCGGTGAAGCAGCCGCGATAGCCGGGAGGAGGCGCCGGCAGGGGGATGAATGGCGCGACGAACTGGTCCGTGAACTTCGCTTCCGGCGGTGCCGGACAATTCTGCTCGTAAGGGCAGTCGGCACTGACTTCGTCGATGTCAGCCTGTGAATGCGGGCCGCCGCAGAACCTCGTGCCGGACCACGCCCGGTCGTTGAACCCGAGCGGAGACAGATCGTCATGCCGACGGGCCCACGCAGGTTCGCGCTCTCCGACGTTGAGACCGATCCACGCATTCACGTCGGCGGCGGTCCAGTCGGTATCGCAGTTCTCCAGGCCAAAGAGACCAGCGTCGCACTCCGAATCCCTCAGATAGTTCCCGTGCTTGTTTTCGGAGGCAAGAACGATATCGCTGTGCGAAACCGCTGCCGCGGAAAACCCCCAGTTGCAGCCACTCACGTACCTCGGGGCATCGGCGTTCCCATCATGCGCCCACGTATCGATCGCCTGCATGCTGTAGCCGAGCGCGCAGGCCGGATCGGGCTTCAGGGTGATCGCAAAGGGCTCCACGTCTCCCATATGGCACGCCCAACTTCCCACCGGCCCTTCGCCGCCATCGATTCGGTACAACAACACGTAGGTGATGGCGATATGAGACGGTGATTGCGGATGCGGCCGGACGCGGAACAGCAGCCGGCCCGGCTGATTGTTCTCGCGATGGTTATGGTTGCCGCCGGGCGAACTGGTGTCCTCCCCGCTGTCGTACCAGATCGTCGGGAAGAAGTGCCTGGCGAGCTGAAACTCGAAGTTCTGCGAAAAGCCATCGCCATCCAGGTCCTGGGAGGTTGTCTCCTCCCAACTCCCCGCCGACAAGCCGGGTTGCTGCGGATATGCGGCGACGGTGAAGAACACTACAACGAAGAAACAGGCTCCGAAGCACAACGCGGCCGATCGCATGGGTGGTTCTCCTATTGAGGTTTTCGGTGCACTTCGCTCGACCCAAGGATAAGCGACCGACATCCCGAATTCCATCTCTATCCCACCCCTCTGGGAAGCGGATTGTTGCAGGGGACGCGCAAGCGCAACTGGGCGATCGACTCGAGCACATCCCGGCTCGGCTTCTTCAACGCGGTGAGAATCGATGCGACAACATCCCTCGGCTTGATTCGCCGCCTGAAAAGGCGGCGCGCTCATGATTGTTCGGGGATGATCGTGCGGCGGATGTGCTGCGGATGGAGAACGTCGAAGTCGTTATCGGTCGTGATCAGATGCGCTTCCGTCGCCGCCGCCGTCGCGGCGATCCAGAGGTCGTTGGCCCAGCGTCCTGCCGAGCGACTTGGTCAAGGCGTGAAACTCACCGAAGCGTTCGAGAACGGGGCGGCTGTCGATGCCGACCACGACGAGCTCCCGGAGCAGCGCCTCGAGTGCCTCGCTCTTCGCCGCACCCCAGCGGAACTGACGTGCGAGGGAAAGGCACTCCCCGATGGTCACGACCGAGATCAGAGGCCGGTCGGGACGGTGCCGGAGCTGGAACGCGGCATCGACCCGCTTCGCGACTTCATTGTCGCGGAGCAGATGAATGACGATGTTGGTGTCGAGGATGAGGACCGGCCGCTCACGACAGCTCCCGCAACGCGACGGCAATCTCCTCGTCCGACTCGTCGCCCGGCCAACGTCCGATCACGGCATTGACTCCGGAACGCGGACCCTGCGATTGCCGAAGACTTCCTCCGTCCATGACCTGGAACAGCGGCGTGGGTACGCGCGCCCACACAGCCGCGTCGCGCCCCGCCGGCTCGATGCTTTCTGCCTCGATGCGCAGGAGCGCTCCGGAGGCACGAAACACGGCCGTCCCGGAGACGACGACGCTCTGTCCGAAAAGGCTTGCGAGTTGCTCCGCGGCCAACCCCTCGGCGATTCCCTTGGCGGCCTTGCCGCCTTCGAGCAGCAGAGTGAACATACGGTCGCTGTGGCGGATCGTATCGAGCGTTCCCGAGACGCGCGTGCGCTGCGGCTCCGGCGTGCTGCGAATGAGGTGATCGACGGCACGGATCGAATCGGCATCGATCACGACCGGCGGCGTTCGTGAGGCGTCGTCAATCGTCAGCTCGATGGAGGAAAAACCGGACGAGAGGATCCGATCGAATCTACGGAACGTGGAGAGCAGCGGCTGATCGAACAGATCGGAATCCGACCGTCCGTTCGCCGCCAACGCGAGCGTCTGCTCCATCAGGCCGAACGCGGAGTCCGAAGCGTCCACCGGCTCGAACAACTCCCGTTGCGCGAACAACGAGGGTGCGACATCGCAGAGGGAGGGCGCTTCGATCAGGAGGAGCGTGCTGCCGGACTCGAGACCAATGACGTCGAAGTCAGCGGCAGTCTGAAGCCACGCCGGGATGCTGCCGCGCGCCGTGCTCCGGCCCTCGACACGCTGGCGCAGCGAACCGCGGGCCGCGTCGAGCAGGACGTCGGTGAGCTCGCCGAGAATGCTCCCGGCGATGCGCGCTCCGCGTGCCCGCTCTCCGACAAGCCGGACCGAGTGTCGTTTGTTGATCGCGATGTCCTCGCGGGGAGTTTACCTCGGCCGCGCGGCGGCGCGCCTCGGTGGTGCGCGGGTTGATCGAGACGATGCCCGAGCCGGATCTCCCGCCAGAGCGGAATCCGTTTCGGGAGGCGTGATCCCGGTCGGAATGCAGTTGGTGAGGCCGATTCCGGTAAACTTGAAATCTTCATGGCCGCAGGCAATGCACGAGTGGCACTTCCCGCCGCGCAAGTGACGCTCGATCCGGCGCGAGTCATGGGTGGTCTGAACGAGTTCGAGCGGCGTCATGCTCCGGAGTGGCTCTATGCCTGTGGCGACACCTCGCTGCTGGGAGCTTCGGCGCGGGTGGCGATCGTCGGATCGCGCAAGCCGTCGCTGCCGGGACAGAAGCGGGCCGCGCGGCTCGTCGGAGCGCTCGTCGAGCGCGACGTGGTGGTCGTCAGTGGGCTCGCGGCAGGGATCGACACCGTGGCTCACGAGGAGACGCTGCGACGCGGCGGACGAACCATCGCGGTCCTCGGCACCCCCCTCGACGAGGTGCATCCGCCGGCGAACGCAGCCTTGCAGCAGCGCCTCATGGAGCAGCAACTCGTCATCTCGCAGTTTCCAGCTGGCCACCCGACTCTCCGCTCGAACTTCCCGAGACGCAACCGGACGATGGCCTTGCTCTGTCACGCCTCGGTCATCGTCGAAGCGGGCGAATCGAGCGGGACGCTTTCGCAGGGTTGGGAGGCGCTGCGGCTGAACCGTCCGCTCTTCATCCTGAAGTCGGTCTTCGACCGGACGGAGCTGACGTGGCCGGAAGAGATGCGACGATACGGAGCCGAGGTGCTGGAGGATGTGGAGCAGGTCTTCGCCGCTCTGCCCCTCGGTCTGCCGCCGCTGGAAGAAGTTGCTTTCTGAGATCCGTTTCGGCTCCTTTCTCGTCTACGCCCCGCGTGGAACGAGCGACGTCTCCCGGAGAGCGCAGCAGTTCGTGCGGGCCCTGAAGGAAGAGCGGCCGATCGGAAGTCGCCGCAATCGCCTTCACGTACGCGGCGCGCCGTCTTGGCGAAGAGCGCCCGGGCTCCATCTTCGAAGCACTGTTCGACGATACGCGAAAGCCTGAGTTACGCCGCGAGAATGGTCTCACGCGCCCGCTTGCGATCGCTCCAGAGAATCGGCACGACGCCGTAATTCCTCAATACGTTCAGGTGCTCGGCCGCGGGCGGATGTTCAGCATCGTTGACAACCGCGAATGCGCCGAGCGCGTCATGGCCGCGAATATTCCGGACATCTTCCACCGAGAAGGCGAAGCTGGTCGCGGTATCGCGGCGCAGTGTGTTGATGGCCCTCAGCACACGCTCGGCATGGCGCGCATCAGACGGCAGACCAATGTCAAAATGGTGATCCAGGCCGCTCTTGCCGCTCAGTTTCACGTCGCGGAACAGCGGGATGTCCTGACTCCGCAGAAACTCTTCGACATCCTCGCGGAAGAATTGGAAGACCTGCTCGGTGGCCGTCACGTGCAGATCGTCGACAGCCAGAATGGCCTGCACCAGGTTGTGCTTCTTCTGCGGGAACTCCGCCGGCGTCGCGTTCACTGCCAACGCGTCGTCCTCGAGTTGCACGCCATAGCCGTTCAGGATGCGAACCAGCTGCTCACGACGCGAGCCTTTGGTCAGATCGATGCCGCCCGCACGCAGATCGGCGACGGTATAGCCGTCGTCGCTGAGCAAGAAGGCACCGTTCTCCTTCTGGACGAAGATCTCGATCTCATCGCTGTGACGGTCCAGGAACGGTGTCGTGATCACCACACCTCCCGGGACCTCGGCTGGCCGCAGGTTCTCGCGAAGCCAATGCAGGTATTCGTCGACGAGGGTCGTTGCTTCGGCGGCACGCATGGTCAGATCACCATCTGAATGTCGGGACAATCGATGATATTGCAGAACGCGAGAAACGCCGCGAACCAGTCGAGGGCGTGAGATGTCGCAGGGACGACGAAACCCGGGAGATCCTCCGGCAGGTAGGCGACACGGTCACCGAAGCCCTCGTGATACCGGTGAATGTATTCACGACCCCATGGGAATGCATAGAATCGCGGGCGCAAGGGAGGCTGTCATGAACACTGCTGCTCGCTTGGTCACACTGCTGGTCCTGCTGGTCGTCGCCGGAGCGGGAGTCGCGCAGACGACGCTCACGCCGGAGATGCTGGTCGACCTGAAACGCGTCAGCGCCGCCACGATCGACCGGGCCGGGACGCACATTGCCTTCGTGCTGCAGGTGCCGCGCGCGGAGTCCGACAAGCACGGCCCGCCGCATTCGGAGCTGTGGGTCGTTTCCGCGGCGGGCGGCGCGGCACGGCGCTACAGCACGACCGCCCACGACACAACCTCGCCTGCCTTTTCTCCCGACGGCCGGCGGCTGGCCTTCCTCTCCAGAGGCCAGGGAGAGAAGGAGAAGACGCAGATCCACGCCGTCGATGTGGACGGGGGAGCGCCCTCGCCGCTGACGTCGCACGATGCGTCGATCCTCGATTTCCGCTGGTCACCGGACGGGAAAACGATCGCATTCCTCGCCGCCGACCCGAAGACCGAGAAGGAAGAGGAAGACCTCGAGAAGGGCCGTGACTGGGAAGTTCACGACGAAACGTTCAAACACCGGCGCCTGTATGTCGTCGACGCTGCGGGCGGCAAGGGGAAGAGGCTCGTCGAGCGCGACCTCAGCATCTGGGACTTCGAGTGGGCACGGGACGGAAAGACGCTTCTGATTCAGTCGACCGACTTCCCGCGAACCGACGAGTCGTACATGTTCCGGCGAATCTCGGCCGTCCAGGCGGACGGCGGCAAGCAAACCGTGGCCATCGCTACGGAGGGGAAGCTCGGTCCGATGGAGGTCTCACCAGACGGCCGGACGCTCGCGTTCCTCGGCGCGGCAACGTTGAACGACCCGATCGCGCAGAGCGTCTACGTCGTGCCGCTGACCGGCGGTAGGCCGCGAAACCTCGTTCCGACCTACCGCGCCAGCGCGGTCGACCTGACCTGGCTGGACGCGCGCACGCTGCTGGTCCTGGTGAACGAAGGAGCGGTCACGCGCCTGGTACGCATGAATGCCGAGACCGGCGAGCGCACGACGGTGGGTCAGGCGGCGGAGATCATCCACTCCCTCGACGCCGCGCCGGCGAGCGGACGGTTCGTCGCCGTCGCCGAGACCGTGCGCCATCCGGCCGAAGTCTATGTGGGCAACCTCAATGACGGGCGCATGACCCGGCTGACGCGCCACAACGGAGGCCTGGAGAACGTGCGCCTGGCGCGACAGGAGATCTTCCGGTGGACCTCCGATGAAGGATGGCCGATCGAGGGAATCCTCACCTATCCCCTCGACTACACGGAAGGCCGCCGCTATCCGCTGGTGCTGCAGATCCATGGGGGTCCGGAAGGGGTCAGCCAGCACGGCTGGACGACGTCCGCGATCTATCCGGTTCAGCTTCTCGCGGCCGACGGCTACTTCGTCCTGCAGCCGAACTATCGTGGCAGCGGCGGGTTGGGCGTGGCCTTCTCCAAGGCCGATCACGACGATCTGGGCGGAAGCGAGTACGACGACGTTCTGCGCGGCATCGACGCGCTCGTGGCCAAAGGGGTGGTCGACGGAAGTCGCGTGGGGACGGGTGGCTTCTCCTACGGCGGATATTTTTCCGCGTGGGGAGCGACGCGGCACAGCGAGCGCTTCAGGGCGGCCATCGTCGGCGCCGGCATCTCCAACTGGATCTCGTTCACCGGCACGACCGACATCCCTTACGAGATGTCGCTGGTGCACTGGAACTCCTGGTGGTACGACCAGCCCGCGCTGCATTGGACGCGCTCCCCGCTCGCGCACATCAACAACGCCCGTACGCCCACGCTCATCATTCATGGTGCAAAGGACGACCGCGTTCACCCGGGCCAGAGTCTCGAGCTCTACACGGCGATGCGATTGAAAAAGATCCCGGCGCAGCTGGTCATCTATCCGCGCGAGCCGCACGGAGTCCGCGAGCGCGCTCACCAACTCGACGCCATCGAGCGGGTCCGCGCGTGGTTTCGCAAATACCTGTAGAAAGCACTATCCCGCCACGATCCCGACGGCCCGTTCGCGGGGGTAGCGATGGATGGCGAATGCCAGGGCCGCCACGACGGCGCAGGAGGTGAGCATTGCCACGCCCGCGCCGGTCGCGGAGATCGGGCGGAAGCCGAGCAGAACGACCACCTGCACGCCGCCGAACATGACCACGATGGAGACGATCACGGACAGCAGCGACGAACGACCCATCATCCAGAACAGCGCTGCCTGCAGGGCGATCATCGAGAGGGCGGTCACGGGAATGGTCACGAACAGGTGCGGCATGGCGGACCAGGGGGGGATGACGTCGCGTCCGAGCCACACACCATAGCCAAGATAGCCGCCGAGGCTGAAGAGCATGACCACGTAGGCGAGAATGGATGCGCCGAAGACCTTGCCCAGCCAGACCTCGGCGGCGCTTCCACCGTAGATGAACAGCGGCAGAAGTCCGCCGCGCAGCCGCTCGGTCTGAATGGCCCGGCTCAGGACCGTGCTCGCATAGAACGGCATCGCCAGCAGCGGGAGAAACACGGCCAACCCGGTCTGCAACGCGGCAGCGGCGTCGGACGCCTCGCGAGGGGTCTTGGCCACGAGAAGCAGCACGGTCAACAGCGCGGTGGCTGGGATGTTCGCCCACCCGGCCCGCAGTGCTTCACGGATCTCCTTGCCGATGAGGGCGAGCAGGCGCGAGCCGTTCATGGCATGTCCTCCAGCGACTCCCCGAGGTGGGCAAAGTACGCATCCTCGAGCGTCGACTCGATCGGTTGGAACTGTCTCACCCGGAGCCCGGCCCCCAGAATCCGCAATGCGATTCCATCGACCGGCACGCCCGCGGCGAGGCGGATGGTGGCCCGCAGTCCGCCGGCAGTCAGCTCGATGGCCTCGCTGGCGGCGACATCGGCTACCGCCGCGTGCAGCTCGGAGAACGTCACGGGCAGCTCGAAGACGACGGACACGCCGCCTCCGCCCAACCCGCGCTTCAGCTCAGCCGGAGAACCCTGGGCCACGACGCGGCCGCGATCGAGGATGATCACACGCGACGCCAGTTGATCCACTTCGTGAAGATCGTGCGAGGTCAGAAAGACCGAGGTGCCTTCGGCGACCAGATTGCGCAGCAGCTCGCGAAGATGACGGAGCGTCTCGGTGTCGATGCCGTCGAACGGCTCGTCGAGCACGAGCAGCGCCGGCGCGTGAACGATGGCCCGACCGAACGCGAGTCGCTGTCGCAGGCCTTTCGACAACGTCTTCGCGCGCGACGCTGTACGCTCGCCGAGTCCCATGAGCGCGATGACTTCCTCGACGCGCCGGTGGCGGTCGGCCTTCATTCCGTACAGGCGCGCGTAGAGGTCCAGCGTTTCCCGCACCGTCAGATCCGCGTGCAGCGCGTGTTGATCGAAGACCGCGCCCATCCGGGAACCGATGTCCGCCATGCCGGCGCGCACGTCCCGGCCGAAAACGCGCAGATCTCCCGAGTCGATCCGCACGAGACCGAGCAGCGCACGCAGAGTGGTGGTCTTGCCGGAGCCATTCGGGCCGACGTACCCGACGATCTCTCCGCGTCCGATCCGGAGATCGACGCGATCGAGGGCCTGCAATCCACCGAAACGACGACTGATCGCGCTGGCCTCGACGGGTAGGACGTCCTCGCTCTTCATGCCCGCCACACCGCCGTGGCCGGATCGTAAGAACAGACTGCGGCATGGAGCGCCGGCTGCCGCCGTTTGGCCAGATCTACGGCCGCGCAGTCGGCGCACGCGTAGCGGAACTCGCAGGCCGAACAGCCCGGAATCGCGGACTTGGTGAGCTGCCAGTATTTTTCATGGCGTCGCAGCTGGAACACCGTACGGAGGGGCTCGAGGCCGAGGTGGCCAAAAGCACGATCCTCGATCATCGGACAAGGCCGGACGGAGAGATCGGCGGCCACGGCGATGGTTCCGTTCAGACAGAGACTTCGGTCGCGGCGCGTGAAGAACTGTTCCGCGCCGACGTTCTGCACGCGGCCCGGCCCGATGGTCGCCAGCGCGGCCGCCGGGGCCACACCGCCGTCGGCTTGCACATGCAACGGCTCGGAGGCGTACACCCGTTGCGCACCCAGCGTTGCGGCCCATGTCCTGCGCCGGATAGCGGTCGCGGGAGACTCGCCGGTGAGGCGCAACGTGACGTTGAACGGAATGGACCGGACCTGCGCCGCGGCGATGCCTTCCATGGCCGCCTCGAAGGCGGAACCGTCGCCGCAGACCCGCTCGTAATCGGCCGCGGTCTCTCCGAGAAGCACGAAGTTCAGTTTGGCACCGGTCTCCGCGAGACGGTCGAGCACCGCCGGACGCGCGGAGGTGCCGTTGGTCGAAATGACGATCCCGGGGGGCCGGGTGCGCTGCTGCAGACGTCGGATCGCGTACAGAAGAAGATCCGGCTCGGTGAGAGGATCGCCGCCACTGAAAAACACGAACCGGATGTCGAGCGGCTCAATCTGCTCGATGAGCCGGTCCACGGCGGCCTCGGTCCAGACGGCGTCCCGCGGAGCTCCGGGCCATCGCTCGCAGGAGTTGCACCCCTGCCAGACCGCGCCGCCGGCGTCGCCGCAGCCGGCGCAGGCGAGTGTGCAGGAGGAGGTCAGGGAGAGCTGCAGGACGCTGATGACGAGCGGTGGCTCGACCAGTCCGCCGAGGTCGAGCCGGAGCACGGGCATGTAGCGATCGCGGCGTTGGGGAAGCCCATGCCGCCGGCCCACTCCTTCCGCGCAGAGTCGCTCCACGAACGCCGCCACGTCTTCGGGAGGAGACCCGGCCACATCGTCGACCGGAACGTCTGCGACGAGCTGCGCGAGGATGCGCGTCTCGGAGGACGTGAGCGGTTGGACGCGCGCGGCCATGAAGTCGTAAAGCGCGCCGCCGGCAGCGCCTTGCTCGAAGAACACATCCTGGTGCAGAGCGAAATAGCGCATGGTTCGCCTCCGTCAGCGCGTGAGCAGTTGGAGCTCGGGGTTGAAGAAACTGAGGTCGGAGAATGCGTCCGGCTTCGCCTCGAGGACCCGGTACATCGTGGCCAGAGTCAGCCGGATGCCCTCCACGGTGTTCTGGCAATTCTCATTTCCCGAGAAGGTCTCTTCGGTGTTGCAGGAGGCAAAGCAACGCGCACAGAGCTTCGTCACCGGGCACGACCAGCAGTTGCTGCAGACCTTCTCGTTGTAGTCCTTGATGATGCTCTCGACCCGCGCGTAGTCGATCCCCCGGTCATCGAGGTGTCCGATGGGCATCGTGCCGTTGATGCGCTCGCAGATGTCCAGCGTCCCATCGGTCCGCACCGCCAGCTTCGATCCCGGCACACACGTGTTGGTGAACGGCAGGATCCCGAAGGGCAGGTTGCCCTGGCGCCGCCGCAGCAGTGCGCTGATGATGCGCATCTCGAAGTAGACCCGTGCGAACACCGGCACCGGCTGACCGGACATCCGGGCGTCCAGGTAGATCTGCTCCAGCCGCTGATGTCCTTCCCGGAATCGGTTCCGGTCTTCCTCGCTGAACTGCTGGTAGTACGTCGTGTCGCCGTCGTTGGCCTGGGAGGCCATCTGCAGAGGAGGAAGCCAGTCCGCGTTTTCCTCGTGAAACTGATTGACCCGCGTCAGATCGGTCTTCCAGTCGAAGACCGAAATGTGGTGCACCTTCTTGTAGTGGGGATGGCGGCTGCGGAGGTCGCGCAGATTCTGCCTGATGCGGTCGAACGTGCCGCCGCCGTTCGGGAAGACCCGGTTGCGGTCATGATCCTCGGCTCCGCCATCGAGACTCACCAGGATGTAGAACCCCTGCTCGACCAGGAAGTCGACGATGTCGCCACGAAGCATCGTACCGTTCGTGGTCACCGCGAAGACCAGTTCCGCCGGCGCGTGCTCCCTCGCATAGAGAGTCAGGTCCCGCAGGACCTTCTGCGCCATCAGCGGCTCGCCGCCATAGAAGTTGATGGCCAGCTTGCGCATCGGGTTGCTCGCAACCTTGGGAGCGGCCTGGGAGAAGAAGTAATCGAGCGCCTTCTTCCCGGTCTCGAAGGAGAGCTGCTTCTCCGTGCGATTGCGCGACAGAGGATAGGCGTCGGAGTAGTAGCAGTAGCTGCAACGGAGGTTGCAGTTCTCCGTCAGGACGAGCACGAGCTGGACCCAGGCATGCTGGGCCAGGAGCGTCTCCACATCGGTCTGCGAGAATTCCATCATCTGCTTCCGGGTCGCCTCCCCGTACTCGGGGATGCGGTAGAAGGCACCGAACCGGGTTTCCCAGCGGTTGATGAAGTCCGCCGCCGCCTCGAGTGCATCCGCCGGGTGACGGCCGCTCAACGATGTCACCGCCGATTCCAGCGGCAGGTCACGATGAGCCTCGAGAAGGTCGAGCGTGGCCGGGGTGGATGGAAAGACCATCCCGGTGTTGTCGTCGTACAGATAGGCGCGACCCGGCTCCGTTTCGAACGGGATGACGCTGAGCACACGACTCATGAGGAACCTCCATACCGGTCAGGCGGTTTTGGCCACGGCGCGCCGGGCGATCTCCGCGGCCATCGTTGCGGCGGCGCCCAGGTCGGCGGTTGAGATCGAATCGGGGGTCGGCAGTGGATCCACGCCAAGGATCTCGCACGTGCGGGCGTAGGCTTGGCGGAACTTGTTCGACTGGAAGATCGCCGCGGCGCTCTCCCCTCCCATGAGCAGCGCCCCGGCGGCCGGACCGCCGGCCAGCTCCACGGCACGGGTGAGGGAAAACAGCTCGCGATAGCGCTCGCTGGACTGGAGCATCTCTTCCTGCGTGCCGACGGCGAGCACGCGGCCGTTCTCGAAGAGCACCACGCGGTCGGCCGCCAGAACGGGGCTGAGCCGGTGCGAGATGACGATGCGGGTGCGGTCGCCGAACAGGCGCTCCGCCTCGCGCCAGACCCGTTGCTCCGACTCGCCGTCGAGCTGCGAGGTCGCTTCGTCGAAGATGACCACATCGGGCTGCTTGAGCACCGCCCGGGCGATCGAGATCCGTTGCATCTGGCCACCGGAAAGCCGCGCCCCGCGCTCCCCGACGATCGTGTCGTAGCCGTTCGGGAGGTGCTCGATGAACTCGTGGGCATCGGCGATGCGGGCCGCCTCGAGAACCTCCTCCTCGCTCGCTTCGGGACGGCTGAAGAGGATGTTGTTGCGCACGGTGTCGTTGAACAGGAACACGTTCTGCGACACGATGCCCACGCGGTCGCGGAGATCCTGCAGCTTCACCTTTCGCAGGTCGTGGCCGTCGATGGCAATGTCGCCTTCCTGCAGGGGATAGAGCCCGAGCAACAGGCGCACGAAGGTGGTCTTTCCGGAACCGCTCGGACCGACCAGCGCGACGTATTCACCGGGGCCGATGGTCAGAGACACGCCGTCGAGAGCAGGTTTGCTCTGCCCTTCGTACCGGAATCGCACGTCCGAGACTTCGATCCGGCCCTGCAGCGTGGGTAGAGCGATCGTCCGAGAGGGATCGTCATCCTCGGTCACCTCGTCGACCAGCTCACCGAGCCGCCGCAGGCCTGCCAGTGCCGGCTGCATCCCCAGGCTGAGGGTGGCGAAGATCTGCAGCGGCATGACGAACTTCAGCATGTAGATCGAGAAGGCGATGTATTTGCCCACCGTGAGCGACCCGTCGATGATGAAGTGCGAGCTCGTCCACAGCACGGCCAGCGTCACGAGACCGGTCACGAGCGTCATCGACTCGTTGGCCAGCGTTCCCGCAACTCCCTGCACGACGCCCGTGTGAAGCAGCTTCTTGAGATTGGAGGCAATCTTCTCCGTCTGGCGCTCCTCGGCCCCATGTTCCTTGATCGTCTGCACGCCGGAGAGGGATTCCTGCAGATGCTTCGACACGACCGCTCCCTGCTCCATCATCGAGCGCGTGGACGCACGCACTCCTCGCCCCTGATAGCGGGCGGCGAGGTAGAGCAGAGGCATCGTCATCGAGACGATGAGCGTCAGTCGCCAGTCGATCCAGAGCATCAGGGCCGTGCTCAGGAGAAGCTCGACGATCCCCAGCAGGGGGATGATCATGGCCGCGGAGAAGAGGATGGTGATCGAGCCCACCTCCCCCAGGCGCGCCACGAGGTATCCGGTCTGCTTGCGCTCGAAATACGCGAGTGGCAGTTTCAGCAACTTCCGGAACAGATCCTCGCGGATCCGGGCCTGCACGGTCTGGCCGAGGACCGTGAAGTTGTACGTGGCCAGAAAGGAGCCGAACGGTCTTACGAGATAGAGCAGCGCGAGACCGACGAGGAGCATGTTGATCATGGAGACGTCCCGGGCCGGCAACGCCCTGTCGACGATGATCATCGTCACCGCCGGGAGGACGCCGCTGATCACGGCGACGGCGATCAGGAGCACCGCCGCCGCAATGGCCCGCGGGGCATACGGTTCGAGGTAGGTCCACAGCCACCGGGCATCGGAGGCGCGGAACTTCGCGCTGGAGTCGGACCCGCGCTGCCGGAGCAGCGCCACCGCATCGCGGACATCGTGGCCAATGGCTGTCATCGTGCTCTCCTCGTCTGCTCGCGCTGCTCGAGGGATCCGGCGGCCGGATCACCGCGCCTGCGTCACCACGCGCGATGCGGGCCGCCGGTGTCGGCGGGTTGCCTAGTACGCTTCTGCGACCGGTCCTTCCCACGCTCCGACGACGCCGCCGAGGGCGCCCCAGGCCACGAGAGCAACACCGCCGATCAGGCATGCAACCCCGCAGGCCACCGCGCAGATACCGTTGTGACAGGAAGCTTCCGCCATCATCAGGTCTTCCATGGGAGTTCTCCATTTCAAAAAGACGGATTGAGAGATCGCGACTTACGGACATACACAACACGAACGGGGTTCTATGTCGATCCATCCTCCTGTTCTGATGTCCGGACTTTATTCCCTACTTACCGGGCTCCGCCGTGAGGGAGCACACTCAATCCCGTGAGTCCGCTCACACGTGAGTGTTCAGGCCCAGTGGCCAGCAGCCAATAGCCAGTAGCCAGTAGCCGGTTGCCAGTGGCCAGTGGCCAGTTGCCAGTTGCCAGGGCATTCGCGCATGGGCGACACTTGCGGATATCCGTCAAGGTGCAAGGCGCCACAACTGGGGCCCGAGGCGCCAGAGCTACTGGCCACTGGCCACTGGCTACTGGCTACCGGCTACCGGCTACCGGCAACTGGCAACTGGCTACCGGCTACTGTCAACTGGCTCCAGCGAAAGGAACCCATGCCTCCAAAGCTCCACCTCGATCGCTCGTTCGTCGAGAAGTTGATGTTCGGCACCGGCCGCGCACGGCGGTTCACCCAGGACTCGCCGGTGCTTCCGGACGTCTGGCTCGCCTACGCCGGCGCGATGGAAGACGACCACATCCTCCACAGCGAGCGCGGCGCGCTGGAGCTCCTCCTCACGCCATATCGCGACGCCCCTCCGGGCGTCGTCCGCAACGCGCTCCTCGATCGGCTCCCGAAGAAGAGCGCGCGCGTGATCTACAACCAGACCACGGTCATGACCGACCTCCACTTCGAGGAGCTCGTCCGGGCCGTGCTCCCGATGACGAACTGGTGGTGGAGGCTCGGCGACATCGCCCTGCTCCAGGATCCGCGAGTGCAGCAGCGCGTGGCGAAGGCGGCCCGCGATCCGGAGAACCCCGAGTCGCAGTTCACACAGGACGAGCTGCAGGAGAAGATCACGAAGAACGTCGTCTCCCTGCCGCCCGACGTCTTCTGGCTGGTGCGCGTCGTGGGCGGACTCGCGCTCGCCCGTCGCGGCGAGACGATCCCGCGCCTCTTCGAGAGCAACACCGCGGATGACGACTGGCTGGCGATCGTGAAGGCCGTCGCGGAGCTCGTCAAAGATCATGCGACCGCGCCGGACGAGCCGCTGGTCTACGTCGCCAGCCTCAATCGCACCGCCTGGACGAGCGTCAAGGACTCGCGCCTGGCCATCAAGGCCGACGCGGCGCGCCAGCTGTTCAACATCTCGTGCAAAGACATCCGCTGGGCCGTGCTCGATGGCGGCATCGATGCCCGCCATCCCGCATTCCGCGCCGACGCCGCGTCGAAAAAAGCATGGAACGAGAACACACGCGTCCTCGGCACCTACGACTTCTCGCTCTACGCCAACCTCCTCGGCGGACATTACTCGCCACGCATCGAAAAACTGAGCAAGCAGAAGACCGCCGAGGGGAAGGAGACCAAGGAGCGAATCTCGCGGCTGTCGAAGATGCTCGCCGCGGGAGACACGATCGACTGGAAAGTGATCGCCCCCCTGCTCCAGGTACCGCACGACGACGAGAACTACCAGCCGCCCCGCTTCGATCATGGCACCCATGTCGCCGGCATCCTCGGGGCGAACTGGCCGGAGAAGCAGATGATCGGCGTCTGCCCCGACATCCGGCTCTACGATCTGCGCGTGTTGACCCCTGAGGGAATCGGCGAGTTCGCGCTCATCTCGGCGATGCAGTTCCTTCAGTGGATGAACTCCACGCACGGGCACAAGGAAGTGCAGGGCGCGAACATCAGCGCGTCGATCCGCCACGACGTGTCGAATTACGCGTGCGGGCGAACGCCGGTGTGCGACGAGGCGGAGCGGCTCGTGTCGTCCGGCGTGGTGGTCGTCGCGGCCGCGGGGAACTACGGCCATCGCCGCTACGCCACCCCGGAAGGGAGGGCGGTGGAGGCCTACAACACGGTGAGCATCGTCGATCCCGGAAACGCGGAGGCGGTCATCACCGTCGGCGCGACCCACCGCACGCGACCGCACACGTACGGCGTCAGCTACTTCTCCAGTCGCGGCCCGACCGGCGACGGCAGAGTGAAGCCCGACCTCGTCGCACCGGGCGAGAAGATCACCGCGCCGGTCCGCGACGACGACTCCGGCATCAAGGACGGGACGAGCATGGCCGCCCCACACGTGAGCGGCGCGGCGGCGCTGCTGATGGCGCGCCATCAGGAGCTGATCGGCAACCCCGGCCGCGTCAAACAGGTCCTCTGCCGAACCGCGACCGACCTCGGCCGCGAGCGCTACTTCCAGGGCCACGGGATGCTCGATGTGTTGCGGGCGTTGCAGGCGGTGTGATCGGTCCTGGGTGCTGGGTGCTGAGTGCTGAGTGCTGAGTTCTGAGTCCTGAGTCCTGGGTGCTGGGTGCTGGTGCGAGCCGTCCTGTCATCCCTGAGCCGGCGCAGCGCGGCGAAGTGCCCTTGCGCCGACAGCGCCAATCGCAGGGGGGTCCTTCGCCGTCTCCTCGGCTAAGGATGACAGGACGAGGACACCCAGTTCCGGCGGGGCTGTACGCAGTACGCAGCACTCAGCACTCAGCACTCAGCACTCAGCACTCAGCACCCAGCACTCAGGACTCAGGACTCAGGATTATGATGTCGACCGATGCGACTCCTCATCGCAATCACGATCCTCGTTGTCGCCTGCGGCCCCGGCGCCGAAGTGAAATCCGGTCGGGAGCTCTATCTCGCGTACGGGTGCGCGGCGTGTCACGGCGCGAACGCGGACGGACTCGGGCCGGGCGCGGGGCTGTCGCACGTCAAACCTCGCGATCTGACGAAGCTCGACGCCTATCGCGGGCCGAAGACCATCGAGGGGATCGCGTCGACGATTGCTTTCGGGGTGGCGGAAGGACGCACGGGGATGCCGGCGTATCCCGACATCCCGCAGCGGGAGCGGATGGCCATCGCCGAGTACCTCCACGAGCTTGCCGCCGCGCCGCCGCGCGCGCGCCTGCGCGTGTCCGATGCGTGGATGCGGACACCGAATCCGGCCGTCGACGTGGCTGGCGCGTTCCTCACGATCGAGAACGGCACGGCTGCGCCGGTTGCGCTCGTCGCGGTATCGTCGCGTCAGGCGAGAGTCGTGGAGATGCATGAGATGAAGACCGTCGACGGGATGATGACGATGCAAAAGGTCGAGAGCATCGCCGTTCCGGCACACGGCACGACGAAGCTCGCGCCCGGAGGCCTGCACCTCATGCTCATCGAGCTGGCCCGGCCGCTCCTGCCGCCGGTCGAGCTGACGATGCGCTTCGACGACGGAACGGTGATCACCACGAGCGCGGAGCTCCGCGATGAGGAGTAGAGCCGCACTCCTCTTCACGCTTCTTCTCGTCGCCTGCTCGCAGCCGGCGCCACCCGAGAAGCTGATGGAGATCCGCGACTTCGAGCTCGTCGACCAGGACGGACGCGTCTTCCGGTCGGAGTCGCTCCAAGGCGAGCCCGCGCTCCTCTTCTTCGGCTACACGCACTGCCCCGATGCATGTCCGACGATGATGTCGAAAGTCGCCCGTGCCTACCGCGAGGCAGGAGCCTCCGCGCGCGGCGTCCCGACACTGTTCGTCAGCGTCGACCCCCGCGACACCCCCGCGCTGCTCGAGCAGTACCTCGGCTACTTCGGCGCCGTCCCCGCAAAAGGCCTGACCGGCTCGAAGGAGCAGATCGACGCCGTCGTCCAACAGTTCGGCGCGCGCTACGAGATCCGCGACACCGGCTCCGCCGCCGGCCCCCTCGTCGACCACACCGTCCGCCTCTATCTGCTCGATCGCGACGGCGACGTGGTCCAGCTCTTCGATCCAGACGCCGATCCCGCGGAGATCGCAAAGGCAATCGAGCGCCTCTAGCCGGCACGGCCGGCGGCGCTGGTTGCTCCGCCTCTCGGCACGTTCATGGAGTCAACGTCCGCGGCTTCGGGCGGCGCAGCGCGCCTGAGGTTTCTGCCGCGCAGGCTTCCTCGACGAACGTGTCATCCTGAGCCGCGGAGACGGCGAAGGACCTTCTCCGTTGCGTGCTGGAAGGTCCTTCGCTGTCTACGCAGCTCAGGATGACAGTTTCACATTTCGATCGTGCACTTCGCCGTCGCGGCACTCCGCACACTCCGCTATGCTCCCCGCATGATCGACCGCAGCACCACTGACGGCATCGTCACGCTCCGTCTCAACCATGGCAAAGCCGCCGCGCTCGACCTCGAGCTTCTCGACGCGATGGCCCTCGCCATCAACGAGCTCTCCGCCTCCGATGCCCGCGCGGTGATCCTCACCGGCACGGGCTCGATCTTCTCCGCGGGCGTCGATCTCTTCCGCCTCGTCGATGGCGGAAGCGACTACGTCGCGCGCTTCTTTCCCGCGCTCGCGCGACTCATCCTCGACCTCTTCGCGTTTCCGAAGCCGGTCGTCGTCGCCGCGAACGGCCACGCCGTCGCGGGCGGCTGCGTCTTCACCCTCTGCGCCGACTCTCGCCTCATGGCCGCAGGCAACGGGCGCATCGGCATTCCCGAGCTCCTCGTTGGCGTCCCGTTCCCGGCCTCGGTGCTCGAGGTCATCCGCTTCGCCGTTCCGCCGCACCATCTGCAGACGCTCGTCTACAGCGGGCGCACCGTCGTCCCCGACGAAGCCCTCCGCCTCGGCATCATCGACGAGGTCACCGACGACCTCACCGCGCGCGCCGAAGCCGTCGCCGGCCAGCTCGCCGCATTGCCGCCGCGGGCCTTCCAACTCGCCAAACGCCAGCTCCGCGACAAAACGATCTCGCGAGCCCGCCACTACGCGCACGAGCTGGACAGCGAGGCCCTCGAGATCTGGAAGGCACCGGAGACCCACGCGCGCATCCGCGAGTACCTCGCGAAGACGGTGAAGAAGAAAGTGTAGGAGTGCGGTGGCTCACCTCACACAGGACGCACGGAGAGGACCACCCGGAACACCCCTCCGAACGCCGAGGGCTCGTCGTGCACGACACGTAGATCCGTCTTCGCGAGGATGTCCTCCACGTTGCGCGTGATGTCCGTCGCGACGAAGCTCGTCACCACGTTCAGCGCACGACGGAAGAGCGATGGACGTTGCGCGAACTTGTCGAAGATCGACACGCGACCGCCGCGTCGCAGCACGCGCGCGGCCTCGCGCGCCGTGCCGTAGGGATCCGGGACCACCGCGAGGACGAGGTGCAACACGACGCAGTCGAACGATTCGTCGCCGAAGTCGAGCGACGCAGCGTCCATGACCAGGGCATCGATCGTCATGCCGAGGGCGGCGGCGCGGGCGCGCGTCTTCTCCACCATCACCGGCGTGATGTCGATCGCGGTGATTTGGCAGTCGCGCGGCAGGAGCTCGAGATCGAGTCCCGTGCCGCAGCCATCGATGAGGACGCGCTCCCCCGGCTGCGGGTTCAACAGCTCGAGCGCGCGACGGCGCCCGCGCCCGATCCGCCCCACGACCAGATCGTAGAACGGCGCGTAGAGCGTGTAGCGCAGGCGGTTCCAGCGGTTCGTGTTGACGGCCATCACCACGGGGCCGGCGGCGCCGGAACGGAGCGCGTCAGGTCGAACTCCACGCGGAACCGCCGCCCCTCGCGCCTCAGCGCGTAGACGTACGTCTTCCCCGGATCGACCGAGACCGTCCAGATGTTCGTCGCCGCGGCCGGAAGCAGCGACGCCGTGAACGCGTCGGCGGGAAAGTCGACCGACAACCCCGAGACGTTCGTCGCGTCGCCACCGTACTGCGTCACCGCGTCCTCCGAGCCGTCCTCATGGCGGTGGTCGTGTTTCAGACGCAGCCCTTCGGCCGTGGGTGTGATCACCCACGTCCGGGAGCGATCCTCGCCGACGTGGAACGGGATGCGGATCTCCTCCGCGCTGCACGAGCGCACGTGCATCACCAGCCGCTGCGCACCGATCTCCGCATCCCCCGCCGCCGTCCCCTCGGTCATCCGCCCTTCGTACGCGTTTCCACAAAGCGATTGCAGCGCGGACCACAGCGGCGGCGCCGCCGAGGGAACGCTGCTGCACGAGACGAACAGAAGAAGAGCGGCGATCGAAGTGCGCATGAGGTGTGGATCATACGGCCATCGAGGCCGCAGAAGATCAAGATGACGAGCGCGGAGCGCCGGCTTCCACCGGCTGCTACGCCGCATTTCTCACACTGTCATCCCGAGCGTCGAGCGAGGGACCTGGGCGGGAGGGGCTCGATGCGCGTGCTTGCCGCCCCTCCCGCCCCGGTCCCTCGCTACGCTCGGGATGACAGTCTGTCACGCGTTCCCTTCGCGCTGTGAGAAATGCGGGCTACGCCGCCTTCCAGGCGGCCGGCTTCTCGCGAGAGCGCTGCCGGCCGGCCCGGCTAGAATGCGCCCATGAAAGCACTCATTGCCCGCGAGAATGGCGTCGCATTCGAAGAGATCGGCAACGACGATCTGCCGAAGGGCGGCGTCACCATCGAGGTCGCCTATTCATCGCTGAACTACAAAGACGGACTGGCCGTGACCGGCCGCGGGAAGATCGTCCGCAGGTTTCCGATGGTCCTCGGCATCGACCTCGCCGGCACCGTCGTCGACTCCGAGAGCGACGCATTCAAACCGGGCGACCGCATCCTCGGCACCGGCCAGGGTCTGGGGGAGCTGATCTGGGGCGGCTATGCGCAACGCGCGCGAGTCCCTGCCGACGCGATCGTGCCCCTGCCGGATGGGCTGTCCCTCGAGCAGGCGATGCATCTCGGCACGGCCGGGCTCACGGCCATGCTGAGCGTGCTCGCGCTCGAGCAGAACGACGTCATGCCGGACGAGAGAGAAGTGGTCGTCACCGGCGCGGCCGGAGGCGTCGGCTCGGTCGCCGTGCTGCTCCTCGCGAAGCGCGGCTACCGCGTCGCGGCGTCGACGGGGCGACCCGAGCTCGGCGACTATCTCCGCGGTCTCGGCGCCACGTCCATCGTCCATCGCGACGAGCTCTCGTCGCCCGGCGCGCCGATGCAGAAAGAGCGCTGGGCCGGCGGCATCGACACCGTCGGCGGCGTCACCCTGGAGAGCGTCTACGCGCAGACCGCGTACGGCGGCGCGGTCGCGTGCTGCGGCATGGCCGGCGGCCACGAGCTGAACGTCACCGTCTGGCCCCTGATCCTTCGCAACGTCTCCCTCCTCGGCGTCAGCTCGCTCCGCACGCCGAAGGCCAAACGGAACGTAGCCTGGTCGCGCCTGGCGCACGACGTCGAGGCCGCAAAGCTGGCGGAGCTCTCCCGCACGGAACCGCTGTCGCGGATCTTCGAGCTCTCGGAGGAGATCATGGCCGGCCGCGTGCGAGGACGCGTCGCGATCGACGTAAACGCGTGAGCCGGCACGGGAGCGCCCTCTGCCCTCTGTACTCTCCCCTCTGCGTTCTCCGCTCCGACCCCATGGCTCACGTCTTGCTGATGTCGGGGGTCGCGTGAAGTCGTACCTGGCCCTCGGCGACAGCATCTCCATCGACGAGTACCCGCTCCGGGAGACGGGCGTGCGGAACATCGGCGCCGCGTCGCTGTTCGCGCGCGCTCTGGCCGAGCGCCATCCCGGCATCGCGTTCGACAACCTCGCCACCGACGGCGCGACGACCGACGACGTCCTGCGGTGGCAGCTCCCGCGCGTCCGCGCGACGGACGATCCGGCGATCGTGACCATCACCGCGGGCGGCAACGATCTCCTGCTGAACCTGCGCGCGACCCGGCCGCCGGTGCGTCTCGTCGAAGGCGTGCTCGATCGCCTCGAGCGCATCGTCGCCGAGGTGCAGCGGATGCTCCCGAACGCGACCGTCCTCCTCGGCACCGTCTACGATCCATCCGACGGAACGAACGCCCTGTACGGCGAGAACCTCGGGCGCGAGGCGAAGTGGCTCGCGCGCGTGAACGAGGGCATCCGCGCGCTCGCATCCCGCCCCTGCGTCGTCCTCGCGGACATCCACGCGCGCTTCCTCGGGCACGGTCTGTCCGCGACGGAGAGCGAGCGGTGGTACTGGTCGGAGCTGATCTTCGAGCCGAGCGCCGAGGGCGCACGGCAGGTGGCCGCGCTATGGGGAGAGCTCGTCGAAAGGAGCGAGGCCGCGCGGAAATGAACTGGCATCCTTACAGGTGCGCAGACAGCGAAGGAACCGCTGCGACTTGGGACGCCGCGCGTCAGCCGGCGAGGACGCCAGCGGTCCGCTGGAACGGGGCCGACTCACCCGGACCGCCGCCGTCCCGGCGGCTGACAGGCCGGCGTCCCGCCGGCCTCCGCATCAAAAAAGTCAGGCGCGTTGCGCCGCCCGCGGCCGCGACCCTCGAATACACCGAAGACGTGCCGCAGGGCGGAGCAACCAGCGCAGCCGGCCCGGCTACCTCACTTCGTCGCGCATCATTTTCCCGATGGCGGTTGCCTTGGCGGTCTTCACCTTCGTCGGCAGCATCTTGTGCGCGACGCTCTGCAGCTTCTTCACCGGACGGAGCAGCGGGCTGTCCCACATCGCCTCGACCGAGTCGCGGCGGGCCTGCATCATGTCGCCGAGCTCGCGGAGTTGCTCGTCGCCGAACAGATCGCGCGCCTCGCGGAACATCTGCGTCTCCTCTTCCTTGATGTGGTGCTCGACGAGGTCCTGCAGCACCTTCGCCTTCGCCTTGAACTCGTGCGACTTCGGATTCGCCGCCTTCAAGGCGGGCAGGACCATGTCGACGATGTGATGCTCCTCGGCGGCCTCGTAGAACAGCTCCTCCGCCTCCGAGCCGCGCGCCGCGGCCTGGAACGCCGGATAGAAGATCTCTTCCTCGAGCTGCGCGTGCATCTTCAGCTCGCGCTCGATCTGTTCGACCAGGGACTCGCGCTGCTTGACGGCGCGGTCGCCCGTTTCGTTGAGCTCCCGCATCAGGCGCTTGACGGTCGCGTGATCGGACTTCAACATCGTGATTGCATTGGGCATGGGTGGGTTATCCTCCGAACCGGGATAATGCGTTTTGCGTGCCGCAATGACTGAAAAAACGATCCTCCACAACCGTGTCCGCGAAACCCTCGATGCGTCGAACATCGACTACGAAGTGCTCGCCTGCGAGCCGCATCTCGCCGATACGGCAGAGTTCTGCGCTCACTACGGCATCTCCCCCGAGGAGGCGTGTAACGCCATCCTCGTCGTGCTCAAGACCACGCCGCGACGCTACGTCGCCTGCCTCGTGCGCGCCGACACCAGACTCGACGTCAACCGCAAAGTATCCGAGCTCACCGGCGTGAAGCGCCTCTCCTTCGCGCCATCCGAGGAGACCGCCGATCTCACCGGCCAGCTCATCGGCGGCGTCAGCATCGCCGGCCTGCCGGACGACATGCCGCTGTACATCGACCAGCGCGTGATGGAGCGCCCGCGCGTGATCATCGGCGGCGGCAACCGCCACAGCAAAGCCCGCCTCGCCCCGTCCGAGCTCCTCAAACTGCCGAACGCCAGCGTCGCCGACATCGCCGTGCCTCGCAGTCCTGAGTCCTGAGTCCTGGGTGCCGGTGCTGAGTGCTGGGTGCTGTCCTGAGTGCGCGTCACCGCGGAGCGCCGGCGCCGCGGAGCGCCGGCTCCCAGCCGGCCGCTACGCCGCCTTCCAGGCGGCCCGCTCTCGCGCGACGTGATCCCTGAGCCGACCCCGTGCCCTCGCGGGAATCCCCCTGAGGGCAAGTGGGTTAAGCGCACTTGACAGCGCGAGAGAGCGTTCGCTACTCTCCGCATCCCTTCTGGCTTGGCGCATTCGTCTAGGGGTCCAGGACGCCGCCCTCTCACGGCGGTAACACGGGTTCGAATCCCGTATGCGCTACCAAATATCCCTCGCCGTTCCAGTAGTTTACATTTCGTACCAGGGCTCCCACACTCTCAAGGCCGTTCTTCGATCAGAACGGGGCGATTGCTGCCCACCCTGTCCAAGATGGCGCTTCACGAGCCTCATACATGGCGTATATGACTTCGTCTTCCCACTCGATGTGTGAAAGCACGCGCTGACCAAGGTGCAACCCGCCGACCACGATCTTCGGGCGAAATGTCCGACGCGGTGCGTCCACGCAGCGCGCGCCACGTCAGCGCCTGCAGAACGCTCAAATGACAGCTTCGGGTTATCCGTCGATGCAAAAACAGACATCGCGCGAGTTGATTCGCGAGGTCGATCAGCAAGTCCTTCTCAGTCGGGCGGACCCAGCAGATTCTGACCACATTCCCTATTTGTAGGGATGGCCAAATGTATTTCCTGGAGCTATACTCCATACATCCATCGTTGCCGCGCGAACCGACCAAGTGGTCGGAAAGCACGCGCAATATTATCGAAGGAGTGAACGATGACCAGTGAAATCCACACCTCTCATGCCGGCATCAACGCTGGGCCACGATTCAAAAAGGCGGACGAATATCGGCGCGTCTTCGACAAGGTGCCGAGCGTATTGATCCAAGACCCCGCACGTCTTTGCGCGTACTACATCGAGGCGGCGCAACTCCAGAAGTACGAGGTGACGCCGAGCACGTGGGCCAAGCTCGACGACGGCACCGTGACCTTCGTGATTCCGAACGGCGATCTCGTCGACGAGATTCCGGCTTACCTGAGAAACCCCGAGCTCAATCCGAGTGTTCTCATCCGCTTCGGCCAGGGTCAGACGGCCTTCTATTTGTCGTTCGATCAACTGCAGGCTCACAAGATCGCTCAGCCGGACTCGTCATTCGACGACGAGCAGGTCAGCTTCATCATTCCGCGCGGAACGGAATTGATCGAGGAACTGCCGACGCTCCGTCGTGCCCTACTGCAATCGAACACACAGTAACGATGAGTTGAACGGACAACGCACGTACGCCCGGTGGTGGCAACGGCGTTGCCATCGCCCCTTAGGTTTTCAGGTACAGGCTTCCTAGTTCTGGATATCGCGCATCGCGCTGTCACCCTTCGCAGGATCGATGCTCGTTTCGTTTTCATCAACCGCGTCGCCACGTGATTCACCTGCAATAATGTCACTCCGATACGCAATGTCGCGGTGCGGATCAGGGAGGCCTCAGTGTTCAACGCCGTTGACCTCATAGCTAACCGAGACTGGAAGGCGGTCGAGAGGCAGTATATCGAGACAAGCCCGTACAACTACGCCGTGATGGACGATTTCCTGACTCCCGAGGCTTGCACACAAGTACGCCAAGCCATCGTCGAGAACAAGGGCTGGTCGTTCATGAACTGGCAGGCCGAGGAACTGTTCATCCGGAACTTCGATTTACCGGCGGCGGAACAGATCGCACAGGCCATGGTCCAGTTGGTCCCCGGGATTCTCGCGAATCTCGTCATGGTGCAGCACATCGCGTTTATGCACCAGCGCAACAATGGATTGTGTCCGCACTCCGATACGGGTCTGGTAACCCTTGACATCTGGTTAACCCCCGATGATTACAACCTGGACCCCGACACGGGCGGGCTGTTGCTGTACGACGTCAAGCGCACATCCGATCAGGACATCCATCAATTCAATGCGCGCCCGTGGTGCGTAGAGTATTACGAACAGAACACGCGCGGCGGAAACGCCAAAGTCGGATATCGGTTCAACAGGGCGATCCTCTTCGATGCACGAAACTTCCACGCTTCCGATCGAATGCGCTTCGCGAGTGACGGTGCACACACCTATCGAATCAACTATGCACTCCTGTTCGATCGCGCCGGCGAATTCCGCGACCGCTATGAGCGATATAGCTGACCGAGCCGCCACCTGGACGCGTTTCGATCGTGTTGAGGATCGAGGATCAACGCTATGAATGAGGATGGCCCCGCCATTCGCACACAGAAGTGGGAAACGGTCGTCGACGACTTTCGGAGAACGACACCGTACAACTATGCCATCATTGATGATTTCCTGATGCCGGACGTGGCCACGGCGATACGCCAATACCTAATCAACCACAAAGGCTGGTCCTTCATGAACGCGCAGGGACCAGAGCGTGTTCTCTTCGTCCGCAACTTCGCGCTCCACCTGATCCAGGACATCGCCTCCGAACTGGCATGTCGCCTCCCCGATCTGATCCAGGGGTTGTCACTAGCCGAGTACAGCGCGTTCATGAACCGTAAGAATGACGGACTCAGCATTCACTCCGACAACGGTCTCCTCACCTTGAATCTGTATCTGACGCCAGACGAGTGCAACCTAGATCCGGATTGCGGTGGACTGGTGCTTTACGACGTCAAACGGGGGTCAGATCAGTTGTTACACGAGTTCAACTCTCAGCCGTGGTGCACCAACTATTTCGAAGCCCACACGAAAGGCGGCAAGGCAAAGATCGGTTACCGATTCAATCGCGCCGTTCTGTTCGATGCAACGACTCTGCACTCCGCTGAGCGAATGCGGTTTTTCGGCGGTGACGTCGGATCGCACCGACTCAACTTGGCGCTTCGTTTCGATAGGTCGGACGAGTTCGCGAGGCGCTTCGATATTTACCGGCCGTTACAACTCGAACCCGTCCACAATGATCTCAGGTGATCGATGCGTTGGGACAGCGACCCAAACCTCATTGTCGTGCAATCCAGGCTTTTCTCGCCAGGTTACGCAGGGCCGGGGCGATGGGTGCTCTTTCAGCCTAAAGGCCGTCGCGCCTTCAGCGCAATTGGACCGGATGTCGTTCCGGACGTCATCCACATCCTAGCGCGGGCGTGCGGTGGCGCCGAAGATCGTGAGATCGAAGCCGCAGTCCCTCACGTGCCAGTCGCGCACGTGAATGGACTCTACAAGAGCGGACTTCTCGTCCAGGAACCGGCGGCCGGCCGCGCCCTCTCTTCTTTCGTGAGTCGCTTTCAAATCGCTTCATATAACTACCCCTTCCAAGACTATTTTGATCCGGACTGGCGTGCCAGCGAGGAGAGGCTTCTTAAGCACTACGATGCACTGTGGGCACCGCCGCCGGCTGTCGCAAGGCGAAAGGGCCAAATTCAGACGTTGCCGAATGCGGACTTTGCGGAATTGAATGTACAGGGGTCGAACGGTCTGACAGTGGCCTGGCTATCGTCCGTACTTCGATACACATTCGGTCCGATCGGGGAAATCAGGACGTCGCGGCTGATTTGTATGCGCCGCACCAGTCCATCCGGCGGCGCACGCCATCCGACCGAAGGAGTGGTCCTGCTCCCGAACGGTCTCGGCGAAATACAAGCCGGTGCGTACATATACGATGTCGAGAGACATGGCCTAATCGAGTCGCCCGAACACTCCCATCTCGTGCATCCTTTGCGCTCGCGGGCTACCTTCGGAATCGTGGTCCGCAGTCGGGTCGAGCGCGCAATGTGGAGGTATAGGGAGCTCCGGGCGTGGAGGCCCGTACTCCTCGATGCAGGGCATATCATCGAGACGTTGTCGCTGCTGCTTGCCGCGCGCGACTACGACAGCCACGTGGTCGGCGCGGCTCCGGCCTCCGATCGCGATTTCCATTGGCTCGAAGAACCTGATCTCGCGGTGATCATGGCATCACCAGGCCAACCCGAGCCTTGGACATGGCCGCGATTTCAAGCGCTTGACGACGGGTCGGACGCTGCCGAGTATCTGACGAATCCGGCTCTGTATTTCTCATTCCGACCGCGAGGTCTTCGAAGCCACGTGCCTTGGCCCTGCAAAGGCGTTCAAGACATCGACTTCATCGATTTTCGCATTCTGAGTCACTGCCTTCCTTCGAACCGTGGGGATCGAGATACGCACCCGGAAGGGATTGTTGCCGCCGTCGACGGTGCCACGCCGGATCGGATCGAGAACCTCGCCTGCAGTGGCGCACTTTTACCGCGCACCAGAGCAGCGGCTCTGTATGACGCCGCCCGCCTCTGGGTCCGACACAGTTGGTACTTGACACTTCTCGCACATCTCGAATCCGCCGCCCGCTCGGAAGAACCTTCCCCTGTGAGCCGCGTCGCGTCGCGCAACTTTCTGCGTTCATTGGCTCCGCTTCTGACGCGGCGCACCACCCGCAGCTTCGCGCGCATTCCGGTCACAGCGCGCGAACTGCAAACGCTCGTCGACCGTGTCCTTGATGGAGCTGCGTCCAATTCGTCGATTTGCGCTCGGGTTGCGTGCTTGGACGTTGCTGGTAAGGAAGAAGGTATATATGAATGGAACATCACTGCCGCCGAAATCGGAGCAAAGGTCGGCGCTCTAAGCCGCGTGGAGGCTCGCCACATGGCGGTTGGTCAGGCGGCGGTTGAAGCAGCGGCGGCGCTTATCCTCCTCACACGCACTGTAAGGACATCCAATGCCACAGAGTACGAGATGGATATTCTCGACCTAGGCCGCATGGGTCAACGAGTGTGTCTCATCGCAGAAGAGCTGGGGTTGGGGGTATTTTTGACGCCGGCGCTGGCTGACGAATCAACGCTGGCATCATTGAAGGTGCCCGATCCCGAGAACGTCGTCGCGTACCTTTTCGCCATCGGAAAAAGACATGGCACCTGACACCCAGCATCAGGTCATCCTCGATTGTCTTGCTAACGGCTACCGCGTCGTTCAGCTTCGAGGTTCTGCAGGCAACGAGTATCTCGTTTGGTCATCGAGGGTGGACTTTGTAGCCTTCATGAACGAGAGCGGCCTGTCTTCGACGCTGAGGAGCGCCAACACCCAGTCCCGTGCGGAACCGACGAAGGACTGATACTGGCCAATGACACAGCTCGAGCACTCCGCGTTCTTGGACATTCTCGGCGTGCACCTGTGGATCCGATGCAAACACCGTGAGTGCTTGGACGGCATTCTTCATCACTTCTCCTGTAGTCGGAGTCCGCGCATACTGACGCCGGACATCGTCATTGAATGTGAGTGGGAAGAGGCCGGTCGATATCTGTTTCGTGCGAGGCCTCCTGAGAACGATGGCCCGCTGGATGGCGTGCGCATATGGGTCCCAAAACACGATTCCACCCCTCGGCTATGGACATCCGCTTATCCTCCTATTCCACCGCTGAACGTGTGGCCATTTGCAGAACGCTTCGTAGGGCTTCATGCCGCCGCGGTAATTGCACCCGACGGCTTTGCCACTCTGTTCGTCGGCGAAAGAGGAAGTGGTAAGAGCACGTTGGCGCTCGCGTTCGTCAATGATGGAGACTGTGAGTTATTGACCGATGAGACCGTGTTCCTGCACAGACGCACGCGACTCGTCGAGCCATTTCCGATCGCCATCGGTGTGAAAGCATCCGATGGCATCTCTGGAAAACGCCTCGTGGCTGCGGCAGAAGCAGTGAAGGCCGTCGCCGACCGAGCTGCTCTGGTCACGCGAGTCGTATTTCCGACACCGTATCATTCCGCCGGGCGCAGGGTGGAGCCGATGAGCGAAGCAGAGGGCTTCCGTGCGCTGTTGCCGCATCATCTCGACGTCGGCGCCGATATGGACGAGGCGATCGTGACGCTGGTTCATCTCTCGACGAGGACCAGGCTCCTTCGTTGTCGATACGGCTCATATGAAGATCTGCTGAGCGCACGGCAGGATCTCGAATGCAGCTTCGTGGATGCGGCGTGGAGCGGAAGTTCAGATGGATCGCCGACACCGGGGACACGAGAACGTGCCGACCCGACCTGAGGGAGGGCTGCTTCGATACATGGTCGAGGTCGCGCACCTCTTGGTTGAGGAGATCACGCTTGCTTTCGCAGGTCATGAGACAGGTGTCCGCGGGTGCTGAGATCAGGCCGATCGGCATCTCTAGGCTCGTGGTCGTATTATTTGGTACACTCCGGCGGACCGACGAACGGCGCATCCACCTCTGCGGTGGACAGCAGGAAGAACTACCCCCCATACGGGTCTCAACCCTGCTCCAGCGGCACGGCGGAACTCAAAAGCGCGGAACAAGCGGATTCTACACATGCATTCTTTCCCATCGAGTACACACTACGAGCCCGGCGATATCGAGCCAAAATGGCAGCAGTACTGGCAGGATCACGGCGTGTTCAGCGTCGATAGCGATCCGGACGGTCGTCGACCGAAATTCTACGTGTTGGATATGTTTCCGTATCCGTCGGGAAAGGGTCTACATGTCGGCCATCCCAGAGGATACGTCGCTTCAGATGTCGTTGCCCGATTCAAGAGAATGCAGGGACATGACGTCCTGCATCCTATGGGTTGGGACTCGTTTGGTCTGCCCACCGAGCGACAGGCTGAAAAAGAGCGGATGCATCCAGAGGAAGTGACCGTTCGCAACATCCAGATATTCCGCACTCAACTAAAGATGTTGGGTCTCAGCTATGACTGGAATCGGGAGTTCGCCACGAGCGACCCGAATTATTACAAATGGACTCAGTGGATATTCCTCAAGCTGTACGAGCGCGGCCTCGCCTATGTAGCTAACGTCCCTGTGAACTGGTGCCCGGAGCTGAATACTGTGCTCGCAAACGAGGAAGTTCGGGATGGCTTGTACGTTGAAACCGGTGACCCGGTCGAACGACGTCTGATGCGGCAATGGATGTTGCGCATCACCGCGTACGCCGACAGACTGATTCGCGACCTGGACCTCGTCGAGTGGCCGGAGAGCCTCAAGGACATGCAGCGGAATTGGATCGGGCGCAGCGAAGGGGCTCGCGTGATGTTTTCGGTTGCCGGCACAACACATTCGTTCGACGTCTATACCACGCGGCCGGATACGCTTTTTGGATGCACGTTTTGCGTGCTGGCACCGGAACACCCGCTCGTCTCGGAAATCGTCTCGGACGATCAGAGACAGAAGGTTCAGGATTACATCGCCGAAGTAGCACGTCGTTCCGATCGCCAACGAATTTCACAGTCCGACACCATATCCGGGGTATTTACAGGAGCGGAGGCGATCAATCCGGTCACCGGTCAGTTGGTCCCGATTCTGATTGCCGACTACGTGTTGCCGACATATGGCTCTGGAGCCGTATTCGCCTGCCCCGCACATGACGATCGCGACTATAGGTTTGCTCTCCGCTTCGACCTACCGATTATCGAAGTCGTCGCCGGCGGAGGTGGTGTGCTTCCATATTCGGGCGACGGCGTACATGTGAACTCCGGCTTTCTCGATGGGCTCCTGAACAACGAAGCGACGAAAAGGATCGTCGCGTGGCTGGAAGAATCGGGACACGGGAAGCGAGACGTGCAGTATGCCCTACGAGACTGGCTCTTCAGTCGCCAGAGGTACTGGGGCGAGCCCATCCCAATGATCGTCACCGACGAGGGCGAGGTCAAGCCAATACCTGAAAGTGAACTCCCGGTTCTGTTGCCGACATCGCTGTGTGACTCCGCTACCGATGGCGGCGACGACCTGGCGCCGTTGGCACGAGCCAAGTCATGGGTGACCACAACCGATCCAGAGACTGGACGGCCGGCGCGGCGGGAAACCAATACGATGCCACAGTGGGCCGGTTCCTCGTGGTACTTTCTGCGGTTCGTCGACCCGCGCAACGACAGCGCGCCCTGGTCTTCGCACGCGGAACGACATTGGTTGCCTGTCGATCTCTATGTTGGCGGTGCTGAACATGCCACCTTGCACTTACTTTACGCTCGGTTCTGGCACAAAGTGCTGTACGACCTGGGATTTGTGTCGACGCCGGAGCCATTCAAGAGGTTATTCAATCAAGGGATGGTGCACTCGCGCAGTTACCGCGACGACCGAGGCAAGTACTACTACCCGACAGAGGTATTCGAACGAGACGGCGAGTGGTTTACGAAGGAGGGCGAGCGACCGGTCCGGACCCAGATCGAGAAGATGAGCAAGAGCCGCAACAATGGCATCCCTCCCGAGGAGGTGATCGAAGCACACGGCGCCGACAGCCTCCGCATTTATGAAGTCTTCATGGGGCCGATGGAGGAAAGCGTCATCTGGCAGACGGACGGCATCGTTGGCGTTCGTCGATTTCTCGAGCGCGTGTGGCGCCTATTCAGACGAGCGGCGCAGACGCCGAAAGGCGTCACCGTCGGCCAGGATCTGACGCAGCTGGACAAATTGCTTCACCAGACGATTCGAAAGGTGACACACGACATCGAACGGTTGCAGTTGAATACGGCGGTCAGCCAGTTAATGATCCTCGTGAACGAGGCGGGCAAGCATGACAGTGTATCCACGGAGATGCTCGACGTGCTCGTGCGACTATTAGCGCCATTCGCGCCGCACCTTGCGGAGGAACTATGGTCGGCATCCGGCCACTCGTCTAGTATCGCGTTTGCACCCTGGCCGGTTTTTGATCCGGCCAAGTGTGTCGAAGACGACGTATGCGTAGCTGTCCAAGTCAATGGCAAGATGCGTGGTCGCGTGACGTTGCCCAAGGGTGCCACACAAAGCGACGTCGAAGCCGCCGCGCTCGAGGAGGCGGGGATCGCCAAGCACCTCATGAATCGAGAGATCCAACGACGTGTTTACGTTCCGGACAGGCTGTTAAATCTCCTCACCTCGTAACCGAGCGGCCGACGGAATGCGATGCCTGAATCAGCGTGACTGGCGAGCTGTAGCGGCTCAGGTGAGAACTTCCACGCCGTTCAACCATTCCGTGCTGGATGCGTTCCTGACACTCGAATCACTAGCGACGCTCAGGACCGCGCTGCTTGAGTCGACCGCGTGGTCCGCGCGGTCAATCGATCGCGAAAATGACGGGAGTCGATGGACGTCGCACCAGCTCTTCTGTCGTCATCCTGAGATTACGCTGATCAAAGACATCCTCCGCGAGATGTACGACGCCGTTCCTGAACTCTTGCGAAACAGACCGGTCGTGGACTGGTGGGCCATCCTGTCGCACGAGAACGCGGGATTGTTTCCACACTGCGATGGCGGTGCGATTGGACTGAATCTCTGGTTGACGCCCGATGAATTCAACGAGCGGCCGGGGACGGGCGGAATGGTCCTCTTCGATGTGAAAAGGACGCAGTCGATGACCGCGAATGAATATGCATCCGGCAGCGGAGGTTGCGTCAAGTACGTCAATAACAAGACGACTGGACATTTCATGCGCGTGCCGTTTCAATTCAATCGCGCAGTTCTCTTCGACGCTTGGACATTCCACGCCACGGAACCGGCTCGCTTTCGTGGTTCTGATCTTCACACGGCTCGATTGAACTTGTCCTTCACGTTCGACTGATGTGTTGCCGAGCGCCGGGTCCACCGCGCTTTCAAGCGGTGTCAAGCAGCAATTGCGCGACGCGCTTGCGCGTCCGAGCAGTCTCTTACTCTCCCGAGCTTTTGCTTTATCTGACGGAGATCCGCGAGCAGTCTGCCATTCGAACTTCTGCACGCACGCAGCGAGTGCGTGTCATCGTCCCGAAGTGGCGAGAGATGAAGCGAGGACGGGAGGACGCAGCGCTCAGTCAGCGCATCAGGGTAGCCATCGTCAGTCGCGGCAGACGTACGGATCTCCCCGCGTGCATCCCGAGCTTCGGGCCGAGGGCGAGCGCGTAGGGCGGAAGCGCGTGGCGCGCCTGATGAGCGCGGCAAAGCTCGTCGGCACAACCGGCGGAGTGTCAGTGCACACGCGCGGCGCGATCCTGACACTCGGCCCGCTCCCGATCTGGTCGGTCGCAGGTTCGTGGCGACCGGCCCCGATCAACTCTGGGTCGCGGACATGACCTACATCCCGACGCTGGCCGGCTTTCTTTATCTGGCCGTGGTCCTCGACGTGTGGAGCCGCAAGATCGTCGGCTGGGCGATGAGCTCACGGCTTGTCACGCAAGTCGCGCTCGACGCGTTTTCCATGGCGCTCGAGCAGCGAGGCCCGGTCGGCGTGAGCCATCATTCCGACCAGGGATGTGCGACCCTCGATGGGATCGGTGGGCGACTGCTACGACAACGCGATGTGCGAGAGCTTCTTCCCCCACGCTCGAATATGAGTTGCTCGACCGGGCCGGTTCATCGATCGAGCGGAAGCCGAGCTGGCCGCGTTAGAGTTCATCGAGGATTGCTACAGCATTTCGCCGCCATTCCGCCCTCGGCTACCGTCCACGACACCGCGGTTCACACTCGCAAAACCACTCGCATACTTGGCCACGGAGACGCCCAAACCCGCATGTTTCCGTGGACACGCGAAAACAACCGCTTCGCGCTAAGTGCGTGGAATCAGAGAGATATAGCTATTCCAGACTGGCTCTCTCACGGCGGTAACACGGGTTCGAATCCCGTATGCGCTACCAAATATCCCCTCGCAAGTTATCCCGGTATCGCAACCCTGCGAAAGCCGGCCGAAAGCGCCTGGGGCAGAACGTAGATCGAACTCGCGGGATGCGCAGAAACAGGCTCGCCGCGACGCAGCCCGAGTTAGTGCGTAGTCGTCTCGAGACGCTCGACGCGAGCCTGCAACTCGGCAAATGCCTGTTCCAGTTTCCCGACCCGGCGGTCGAGCTCGGCGTGAGAGAACTTGATCATCGCCTGCGTTTCGGCGAAGCCGCGCCGCATCTCATCGCGGATGTCGCCAGCCTCGCGATCAAGTTTCTCACTGCTGTGTGCAACGGATTCGGCTACGAGTCGGATCTCGTGCCGCGTCCCTTCGGTCACAACGTCGAAGTGGCGGCGCGTATCCGCGTGCGCAGCGAGGTTCTCTCGTCGCATCGCTTCGAGCAGCCCTTTCATATCGTCATCAGGCATCCCGATCATCTTACCTCGGTGAGGATTGTGAGTCAGGTCGAGTGTCGTCACCGCCCAGCGAATTTTTCCCGATCGATGAGGGTGGATCGATTCCCTCCCGCGCTTGATCGAACAGTCGCGACGGCAACGCGCGAACGAAGCAGGAGTACCGCCGCTTCAGTGATGCTTGGCACCCGCCCTCTTGCCGCACGAGCATTCGAGGCAGCCATGATCCGCACACGTGCCGCAGGATGTCTTGACCTGTTTGCGCAGCGCCTCGCGGGCGCGGAAGACGCGGACGGACGCGTTATTCGCAGTGATACCGGCTTCGGCGGCGAAATCCTGCACCGGCGCGCCGTCCACGTCGATGCGGCGGATGGCCTGCTCGTATTCAGGTTTGAGCGTCGAAGCCAGGCGGGTGACGCAGCCGCAGATCGCGTCGCGCAGCTCGGGTGGGGGCTCGACTGCGCCCTCCATCTCGCGCGCGAGCGCTTCGAGGGCCCGGTTCCGCGTACCGGTTCGACGGTAATGATCGATCACCGCGTTGCGAAGTGTACGGTAGAACCACGCCACCGAGGACGTTTCGTCGCGGACCTCGACCGGCTTCTCCAGGCTCTTCACGAACGCGTCCTGAAGGATGTCCTCGGCCAAGGCGCGATCGCCCAGGCGGCGCTCGAGAAAGGCCAGAAATTGGCGGTGGTTGTCGACGAGCTGGAGCGTGAGCTCGGGATTCATCAGACCTTCCTCTCGCGAAGTGTAAGACGACCGATGGTGCTGCGTTAGCCCTTTCGAAGGAGAGACACGACATGAATCACTCAACCACAGTAAACGCCACAGTCATTGACCCCGTTTGCGGCATGAACATCGACCCCGCCAAGGCCGTTGGCTCGTCGACCCACGAGGGGAAGACGTATCACTTCTGCTCTCGCGGCTGCGAATCGAAGTTCGACGTGGCGCCGGCGCAGTATGTAAACCCTACCGCTTCGTCGCCAGAGAGCGCATCCTGCTGCTCGGGCCATTCCTGCCACTGAAGCACTGATCACCGGAGACGTCATGACGAACAAGCACCAGCACGCAAAACCACACGATGGCGAAGTCGATCCCGTTTGCGGGATGGCCGTCGATCCGGCCCACGCCGCGGGATCGTCACGCGTCGGCGATCGAACCTTCTACTTCTGCAATCCGAACTGTAAAGCGAAGTTCGATGCGGATCCTGCCGCCTACGCCGGCGCCGCGCGCCCCCAGCCCACAGCGGTACCGAAAGGCGCGGTCTACGTCTGCCCAATGGACCCTGACGTTCGGCAGGACACGCCGGGCGCCTGCCCGAAGTGCGGCATGGCGCTGGAGCCGGAGGTGGTCAGCGCGCCGGCTACGAAGACCGAGTGGACCTGTCCGATGCACCCCGAGATCGTGCGCGCCGAACCTGGCAGCTGCCCGATCTGCGGGATGGCACTCGAGCCGCGCACCGTCACGCTCGACGATGAGAACCCCGAGCTGAAGGACATGACGCGGCGCTTCTGGGTCAGCACGGCGCTCACGGTGCCGCTGGTGATCTTTGCCATGCTCCGTCACCTGCCGGGCGTCACTTTCCTTCCGCACAGCGTCATGACGTGGGCTTCGTGGATCGAGTTTGTGCTGGCCACGCCGGTGGTGCTGTGGGGCGGCTGGCCGTTCTTCGGGCGCGCATGGGCGTCGCTCGTCAACCGCCATCTCAACATGTTCACGCTGATTGGCCTGGGCGTGTCGGTGGCGTACGTCTACAGCGTCGTCGCCACGATCTTCCCCAGTCTTTTCCCACCATCCTTCCGCGATCACGCCGGAAACGTCGGCGTCTACTACGAGGCCGCGGCGGCGATCGTCGCGCTCGTGCTCCTCGGGCAGGTGATGGAGCTGCGGGCCCGGAGTCGCACCGGCGCCGCAATCCGCGCGCTGCTCGGGCTTGCCCCGAAGACGGCGCGGCGCGTCGAGGAAGACGGGAGCGAACGGGATGTGCCTCTCGAAGACGTCAAACCCGGCGATCTGCTGCGCGTCCGCCCGGGTGAGAAGATCCCGGTCGACGGCGTCGTCACCGAAGGCACGAGCAACGTCGATGAGTCGATGGTCACGGGAGAGCCCCTGCCCGTCGAGAAGGCTGCCGGGGATCGATTGATCGGCGCAACCGTGAACACGACCGGTTCGGTGCTGATGCGCGCCGAGCGCGTCGGCGCGGACACGCTGCTCTCGCAGATCGTGAACATGGTTGCGCAGGCGCAGCGGAGCCGCGCACCGATTCAGAAGCTCGCCGACCAGGTCTCGGCGTGGTTCGTACCAGCCGTCATCGCGATCGCGGTAATCACGTTCGTGGTCTGGGCGCTGGTGGGACCGGAGCCACGCCTCGTTTACGCAATGGTGAACGCGGTGGCCGTGCTGATCATCGCCTGTCCATGTGCCCTCGGTCTTGCGACACCCATGTCGGTCATGGTCGCGGTGGGGAACGGAGCGTCGGCAGGTGTGCTCTTCCGGAACGCAGAGGCGATCGAGACCCTGCGCACGATCGACACGCTCGTCGTCGATAAGACCGGCACGCTCACGCTCGGCAAACCGGAATTGTCGTCCGTCGTCGCCGCGAACGGGTTCGAGGAGCAGGAGATGTTGCGGCTCGCCGCAAGCGTCGAGCGAGCCAGCGAACATCCTCTCGCCGCCGCGATCATCAGCGGTGCGGAAGCGCGCGGCTTGACCGTTCGTGCGGCATCGGAGTTCGCCTCGATCACGGGCAAAGGCGTGCGCGGCTCGGTCGACGGTCGTCGCGTGGCGCTCGGCAATCGCGCGCTACTGACGGATCTGGGCATCGATGCAGGCGAGCTCGTGGCGCATGCGGAGAAGTTGCGCGCCGAAGGGCAGACGGTCATGTTCGTGGTCGTCGACGATAAGCCCGCGGGACTCATCGGTGTTGCCGATCCGGTGAAGGAGACAACGGCCGAAGCGATCCGCGAACTGCACGCGGAAGGGCTGCGGATCGTGATGCTCACCGGCGACAGCCAGACGACCGCGAAAGCCGTTGCCGCCAAGCTCGGCCTCGACGAGTTAATCGCCGTGGTGCTGCCGGAGCATATGGCCGCCGCCATCAAGCGACTCCAGCAGGAGGGGCGCGTCGTGGCCATGGCCGGGGACGGGATCAACGACGCCCCGGCACTCGCGCAGGCCGAGGTTGGCATCGCCATGGGGACGGGAACCGACGTGGCCATGGAAGCTGCAGACATCACCTTGGTGAAAGGCGATCTGCGCGGCATCGTTCGGGCGCGACGCTTGAGTGATGCGACCATGCGCAACATCCGCCAGAACCTCTTTTTCGCCTTCGTGTACAACGCCGTTGGTGTTCCCATCGCGGCGGGCGTCCTGTACCCGTTCTTCGGGTTGCTCCTCAGCCCCATGATCGCCGCCGCTGCGATGGCGTTTAGCTCGGTGTCGGTGATCGGAAATGCGTTGCGGCTGCGGCGGGCGAGGGACTGAATGAGACTGGACCACCGTAACGTCACGGCAGATCCCAAGTTCGAGGTAGCTCGCGTCCAAGCGCTGTGCATTCGGCGCCCACAGGAGCTCATCATGACGAGCCGCAAATCGGTCGCAATCGCCTTTCTCGCTGCCGTTGCGAGCTTTTTCTGAGGCCGTCGTGGAACGCCAACGGCCCAGCGTCTGTTCCGGACCAGTACTTGCAGTAAGGTTGACCTTTCATGAAACGCTCCCGACTCATCGCCGCAGTCTGGATCACCGGAGCCACCGTGCCGTTCCTGATGGCGACGGTGTTTCTCGTCGGCTGCTGCGTTCTGCCGTTTCACGCCGTGATGCACAAGCTCATGCCCATCTGCGAGACGGCCGCGAGCATCATGCGTGGCGATCATGGCGCGGACGGACACGATCACGACGCGGTGCCTCCACCGCCGGGCAGGGAGAAGCAGGAGCCGGTGAAGCGGATCGCCACGGAGGTGCCGGCGCTATTGCGGCTAGCCCTCGTGAGTGAGGCGCGCAGCGTCGCTCCATCCGCCGCCACCGCGTACCGCAGTTTCATTTCCCTCGGCGCCGTGCGCTGCGATCGAGACGTGGGGCTCCACGTTCTCGTCGAGACCTTCCTGATCTGATCCCTCCTTCCCGGGCGCGCTTGCGCCGTGGGCACTCGTGTGTCCGCGCGCAGCGTGCGTCCCCAGGAGCGCACTCCACGTTCACGCATTGATGCCACTGGTCCGTCCGTTTGCCACGGGCCAGTCATCCCAAAGGAGCTCCACATGAAGCATTGGATCCGTAAGACCAGAGCCGGATCGACGATCGGCATCGCGTTGCTGCTGCTCGTCGTCGCCTGCGGCGGCAAACAGACCGTCGCGAGCAAGAGCGCTGAAGCGTTCCGGGAGGCGCAGAAGAAGGGCGGCGCCCCCGGCGGCGGGGCCCATGGTGGTCACAGCGCTGCTGCCTTTGATCACGGCACAGCCACTGACGCGACGGAGGACCACGCCACGATGACCAGCATGGATCACTCCACCATGAGCACAGGGGCCATGGCGGGGATGGACCACAGCAACATGCCCGGAACGCAGAGCGGTCAGTCGATGGCCGGAATGAACCATTCGAAGATGCAGCCTGGCCAGTCGATGGCCGGCATGGACCATTCGAAGATGAAGCCCGGACAGTCGATGGCCGGCGAGGATCACTCGAGGATGAAGCCCGGACAGCCGATGGCCGGCATGGACCATTCGAAGATGAAGCCCGGACAGTCGATGGCCGGCGAGGATCACTCGAGGATGCAGCCGGGCCAGCCGATGGCCGGCATGGACCATTCGAAGATGCAGCCGGGCCAACCGATGACCGGAATGGATCACTCGAAGATGCAGCCTGGCGAGTCGATGGCAGGCATGGACCACTCGAAGATGAAGCCCGACCAGTCGATGGCAGGCATGGATCACAGCAACATGCCCGGAATGCAGGCGGGCACGGCGTCGCGAGCGATGGTGAATCCTCCGACAACGAACGCCGAGATGCAGCGAGTCCGCCCTGCTGCCACCCTCAAAGGCGACGCCTTCGATGCGCCCGCCGCCGTGGCCGTCGCCGAAGCGATGAAGGCTTCCCAGGGCGGCGGCCACGAAGGAATGGAGATGCGCGGCATTACCCCTGCGGTTTACACCTGCCCGATGCACCCCGAAGTCACGAGCGACAAACCCGGCACCTGCCCGAAGTGCGGAATGGCGCTGGTGAAGAAGAAGTGAGGACGAATTCATGAAGCAGATCAGAGTCATCATCCTTGGTGCGGGCGCTCTCTTACTGGCTTCCTGCGCGAGCGTGCCCCGCGACGCTGGGGCGAATGACGTCCAGCAGGCCGTGAATCAGCGTGGCGGCCCAGCCGTCGAATGGAGGACGCAGCCTCTGACCGCGGACGACGAGCGGATCGCGGGCATGTTGCAAGACGAGCTCACAGCCGACGAAGCCGTAACCATCGCCATGGTCAACAATCCGCGTCTTCAAGTCACGCTCGCGGAGTTGGGAATCGCGCGAGCAGACCTCATCGAAGCGAGCACGATCACCAATCCGGTGTTCGAGCTCGAGATCCGCTTTCCGGGTGAGCCGTACCGTCCGTACGAGCTTCGGCTCGCGCAGTCGCTGATCGAACTGATCCAGCTCCCGCGCCGCCGCGCCGTCGGCCGTGCCGCATTCGACGCCGCACAGATGCGGGTCAGCTCCGAGGTGTTGCGGTTCGCAAGCGACGTTCGCTCGGCGTACTTCGATGTGATCGCGGCCACACAGCACGTCGCGCTCAGTCGGACGATCACGGCCTCGGCGCAAACCGCCGCGGACGTGGCCATTCGCCAGCATCGCGCCGAAAACATCACCGACCTCGATCTCGAAAACGAGCAGGCACTGTACGAGCAGGCCAAGCTCGATCTTGCCCGTGCAGAGCAGCAGATGCTCGTCAGCCGCGAGTCGCTCATGCGTGCGATGGGGCTGCGGAATGCAAATGCGGAGTGGCGAGTCCCTGCAACGTTTCCGGACCTGCCGGAGTCGGAGCTCGACCAGCAGAACCTCGAGCGTCTCGCCGCCGAGCAGCGGCTGGACATCGCCATAGCCCGTCGGGAGTTGGAGGTTTCACAGCGGCAGGTTCCACTCACCCGACTTGCGGTGCTCGAGGAGACGGTTCTAGACGTTCACTTCGAGCGTGAACCGAGTGGCGAACACACGAAGGGTCCGGGCATCGAGTTTCCCATCCCGATCTTCAATACCGGGCGCGCCGCTCGAACGCGCGCGGAGGCGCAGTTCCTGCGCGCGCGGCACATGCTGAACGCTCTCGAAGCGGAATCTTCGTCGCGGCTCCGCGCTGCCCGGAGCACCCTGGCGGAGGCGCGGGCACGTGCCGAGTACTACCGCGACGTCGTCGTGCCACGTCGAACGCGCATCGTCGAGCTGACCAAGCTGGAGCACAACGCGATGCTCGTCGGCATCTTCCAGTTGCTGCAAGCCAAGCAGAACGAGATGCAGGCACTTCGGGACTACATCGAGGCGCAACGCGCGTACTGGAGCGCCCGCATCGATCTCGACCTCGCAGTGCAGGGGGTTGCAACCGACACGTCATTCACGCCGGCGACCGACCAGGTCAGCCGACGATCCAACGGCGCACGAGGGGGCCACTAGTCATGTCATTCACACGTCGCAATCTCCTATTTTCCGGCGTCGCTGGCGTGGCGACCGCCCTTCTGAGCAGTACCCGCGCGTTCGCGCAGCGGCTGCGGCCGCTGGGTGCGAGCGGCCCGCCACCGAAGCCACTTGCAGCACAGAGGAGCAGCGGCCGCGCGCCGGTCGTCACGCCGAACGGCACTTCGCTTCCGTGGCGCATGGTGGATGGGGTCAAGGAATTCCACCTGATCGCAGAGCCGGTGCGCCGCGAGTTCGTCAACGGCCTCGAGGTCAACTGCTGGGGCTACAACGGCGTCACCCCCGGTCCGACCATTGAGGCATTCGAGGGTGATCGCGTGCGCCTGCTCGTCACGAACAAACTACCCGAGGGGACGTCCGTCCACTGGCACGGCTTCATTCTCCCGAACGGCATGGACGGAGTGGCCGGGCTCAACCAGCCGAAGATCGAGCCGGGCGAGACGTACGCCTATGAGTTCACGCTGCAACAGACCGGAACGCTGATGTATCACCCGCACTTCGACGAGATGACGCAGATCGCGATGGGCATGCATGGCTTCTTCGTCATCCATCCGCGGGATGCCAGTGTCCGCCGCGTCGATCGCGACTTCGCGATCTTCCTCAACGAGTGGTTCATCAAGCCGGGAACGGCGACGCCCGATCCGACGGTGATGCTCGACTTCAACACCTTCACGATGAACGGCCGCGTCTTTCCGGGCACGGAGCCGATGCTCGTCCGGACCGGAGATCGCGTGCGTATCCGGCTTGCGAATCTCACCATGAATTCGCACCCGATCCACATCCACGGTCACGCGTTCTACATCACCGGCACCGACGCCGGCCCGATCCCGAACACCGCATGGTGGCCGGAAAACTCAGTCAACGTGCCGGTCGGAACGACGCGCGACATCGAGCTCACCGCGGACAACCCCGGCGACTGGGCGTTCCACTGCCACAAGACGCATCACGTGATGAACCAGATGGGGCATGACCTGCCGAATCTCCTCGGCATCGACCCGACCACTCCGCAGGCGCGCCTGAACGAGCTCGTTCCAGGGACGATGGTCATGGG
>CAZLGP010000217.1:0-15661 GCA_964558905.1 uncultured Thermoanaerobaculia bacterium
GAAGAGACGTCTGCCGCCCCTGCGGGGCGCAGATCGACAACCACGGGCGGTCCGGTGGCGGCGCTCCGCGCTCGCCACCGGCTACCCTCTGACCGCGCCTCCGGCGCAATCAAGCCCGCGTAGCGGGCCGGCGCGCGCATCCCAAGGCTTGCTACGCGGGCGAATGGCCGGGCATCCTGCCCGGCCCCGGACCGCCTACGACGCGGACCTGGTGGACATGCTCCGGAGATACTCCTCGAGGCCGGTGAGGTCGGACGCAAACGCGTCGAAGTAGCTGTCCACCCGATGCCGGTCGGTCACGGACATCGGCTGCTGGGCCAGGAAAGCGTGCAACCGCACGAGACTCATCTGAATCTTTTCGAGGTCCCGAACGGCGCTGTCGACGACGACCATTTCCTTCCCTTTCACGCCCTTCCTCTCTCCGCTCACCCGGGAGCAAGGATAGCGCGACAGGCGGGCCGACACCAACGAACCTGAGGAACTGAGACGCGCAACCTGGCCGGCTTCCGGCTCAGTTCCGGAGCCGCCTCTCCGCCACAGCGGCGTCAGCTCAACGTCGCTTCTGCGCATATGCCGCCTTGACGCCCGGCGCACCCGCCGCTGCGGCGCATGGAAGAAGGGTGCGCCCTTCTGAGTTTCCCCTCCATGAAGGTCACGCGACCCTGACGAACCCCTCGCGGCCATATTACGAGGCGCGTGTACCCTTTGCGCTGGTCCACCCGGAGAGAGAGAACCGGTATCCCTCGAGGAGCAATCATGATCCGTAGAGTCTTCGCAGCGGTCGCGCTGTTGTTTTTCGCGACGTTGCGCGTCCAGGCCCAGGCCACGTTCGACGCGCAGTCGTCGAGCACCGAGCTGTTCACTAGTGCGGCGAGCACGCAGACGTTCAACCACACCACCGCCGCCGGCACGAATCGGCTGCTGCTCGTGGCGGTGCACATGAACATCACCGACCAGATCGGGGCCACGGTATCCAGCGTCTCGTACGGCGCCAACAACCTGACCCTGCTCAATGCCATCACTGACGGCAGCGACGACACGCGCACCGAGGTCTGGTACCTGCTCAATCCCCCGACCGGGACGAACACCGTCTCGGCCACGGTCGGCGGGCTCGGGACGGGCGACACGGTGCAGGCGGTCCTGGGCGCGACGACGTTCAGCAACGCCGATCAGAACGCGCCGCCGAGCGCCACGAACGAGGACCAGGGCAACCCGGTCAACACCACCATTACCGGCACCGCCGCGACGGACATCATCCTCGACTTCATCACCGTGCGCGAAAGCGTCACCTCGTCCCCGAGCGGCGCCCAGATTGCCGGGTACGCGCAGACCACCGGCACAGGCACGGACGACCTCGACGCGCGCTCCAGCGGGAGGTTCGGGGCTACGCCGAACACGACCATGTCCTGGACCGTCTCCAACAACTTTCGCTGGTGGTCGCACATCGTGGTCGCCGTGCTCGCGGCGACGGCCGACGTCGAAGTCACGCAGAGCGCTCTGCCCGACCCGATCGAGCCGGGCGGGATTCTCACGTACACCTTCCACATCCAGAACAATGGCCCGTCGACCGCGACGGGCGTGACGCTCACCGACACGATCCCCGGCTCGACGACCTTCGTCGGCTCCAGCACGACCCTCGGCAGTTGCAGCGGCAGCTCCACGGTCACCTGCACCCTCGGCACGATGACCGTCGGCCAGACGGCGACCGTCACCATCCAGGTCACGGCCCCTCTGACGAACGGTCCGATCGCCACGAACACCGGGACCGTGACCACGACGACCGTCGATCCCGCCACGCCCAACACCGCCAGCGCGACCTCGCATGTCCTCGTGCAGGCCGTGGTCTGCGGCACGCAGCCCGGCAAGGACGGTGCGGGCGGCACGCTCAGCGGCATCGTCAACTCCTACTGGCCCGGCACGGCCAACGCGGCTGCCGGCGCAACCTCTATCACCGTCGGCACGCGTCGCGGCGCGGCTGTGAGCATCACCGCGGGCGACCTCGTCCTGATCATGCAGATGCAGGACGCCGCGATCAACAGCAACAATGACGACCGCTACGGCGACGGCAACGGCATCGTGGGAGGCACCAGCGGCATCGGCGCCGGATACACCAACGCCAACAACGCCGGCCGCTATGAATACGCCGTGGCCACGAACACCGTGGGAGCAGGTGGCGGCACGCTGAACTTCACCGCCGTCGGCGGTGGCAACGGCCTCGTCTACGCGTATACGAACGCGGCCGCGACCGGGACGACGGGACAACGCCGATTCCAGATCGTGCGTGTTCCGCAATACACGACTGCCACACTCGGCGCGACGGTCACGGCCGCGACGTGGAACGGAACGACCGGCGCCATTCTCGCTGTCGACATTGCCGGCGACCTGGCCCTCGGCTCATCCACGGTCAACGTCAACGGCCTCGGATTCCGCGGCGGCGCAGGCCTGCAGCGCGCCGGAGGCACCGGCGCCAATACGGACTACCGCAAGGTCGTCGGCACCAACGCGGACGGCGCCAAGGGCGAGGGCATCGCCGGCACGCCGGAGTGGTTGCTCGACGGCGGCGCGAACACCGACGTCGGGCCGCAGGGCTATCCGAACGGCGACTTCGGCCGCGGCGCGCCCGGCAACGGCGGCGGCGGCGGCACAGACGGCAATCCGTCCGGGAACGACCAGAACGCCGGCGGCGGCGGCGGGGCCAACTGGGGCCGCGGCGGTGGCGGCGGCAATACCTGGGCATCCAACCTCGCGCGAGGCGGCTTCGGCGGCGCGCCCTTCTACGACTCCCCAGGTCGCGTGGTCCTCGGCGGCGGCGGCGGGGCCGGCTCGCGCAACAACTCCTCCGGAATCGCCGGCGCTGGTGCGGCGGGGGGCGGCATCGTTCTGATCCGCGCCGGGCGCCTGACGGGCACCGGCACCATCACCGCCAACGGCGCGAATGCATACAACGACACGGACAACGACGGCGGCGGGGGCGGTGGAGCCGGCGGCTCGATCGTCGTCCTCAGTCGCGGCGGCGGACTCGGCGGACTCACGGTCCGCGCGAATGGCGGCCGCGGCGGCGACGCCTGGCGCACGCAAGCCCCCGGCGTCTTCCCCGGCGAGCGTCACGGCCCCGGCGGCGGCGGCGGCGGCGGATACATCGCCCTCAACGGCACGCCCGCCGTCTCCAGCGTCACCGGCGGCGCCTCGGGCATCACGACCACGGCAAACGACACGTTCGGCGCACAGCCGGGCGCGCCGGGCAACATCGTCCTCACCGCCAGCTTCGATCAAATCACCGGCATCAAGTCCGGCTGCGTCGACATCTCCGTCGCCAGCAGCGATGCGCCCGATCCGGTCATCGCCGGGAACCAGCTCACGTTCACGCAGAGCGTCACCAACAACTCCACGATCGTCCCCGCATACGGCGTCGTCCTCACCCAGACCACACCTCCCGGCACGACGTTCGTCTCCATGACTCCGCCCGCTGGCTGGAGTTGCACGACGCCGAGCGTCGGCGGCACCGGCACGGTCACCTGCACCAAGACCGATCCGCTCGCGCCGAGCGCCGGGTCCGGCAACTTCACCTTCGTCGTCGCCACTGACCCGGCTCTCGCGGATGGATCGACGATCACCCAGCCGGTGTCGACGTCGACGACGAGTCCCGAGCCGAACACCGCGAACAACAGCACGTCGACGACGACGACCGTCATCCGCCGGGTCGACGTCGCGGTCACGAAAGTGGCCAGCGATCCCGGTCCCGACAACGCGTTCGCCGAAGGGGAGACGGTTACGTACAGCATCACCGTCACGAACAACGGCCCCTCGCGCGCGTCAAACGTCGTCCTCACCGACGTCCTCCCCGCCGGCCTTTCGTTCAGCAGCGTCATTCCGGGCGGACCGACGTGCACGCAGTCCAGCGGCACGGTGACCTGCACCTGGGCCACGATGAATCCCGGCGCCACGAACAACGTCAGCATCTCCGCGACGATCACCGTCAGCCAGACCCAGATCGTCAACACCGCCAGCGCCACGCGCACCGAGACCGACACGGATCCGTCGAACGACAGCGCCAGCGCGACCATCAACGTCCTCGCGCCGACCGCGGTCGAGATGATGGAGATGAGCGCGGTCCAGGATGCGAAGGGCAAGGTCGTCGTGAGCTGGACGACGAGTTTCGAAGCCGACAACCTCGGCTTCAACGTCTATCGCCAGACCTCGGGCGGCCGGGTGAAAGTGAACAAACACGTCCTTGCCGGCTCCGCGCTGTTCTCGCGCCGGCGCGAGCTCACGTCGGGCCAGGCGTACCGTTACAGAGACCGCATCAAAAACGACGACTTCGCCCAGTACTACATCGAAGACATCGATCTGAACGGCACGCGCACCCTGCACGGCCCCATCACACCGGTCGTCGTCGGCGAAGTGCCCGACGAAGCGGACACCGACACCATCGCCGACCTCGGATCCGAGGGCGGTATCTTCGTGTCGCCCGCGGGGATCGGCGCGATGAGCTCCCCGCCGCCCAAGCTGCAACTCGCTCAACAGTGGGGGCTCGCTTCGCAGCCCGCGGTGAAACTCATGGTCACCGAGGAGGGGTGGTATCGCGTGACGAGGCGCGAGATCGCGGCGAGCGGCTTCGATCCGGGCAGCGACGCGCGCCGCATGTCCCTTCATATGGGCGGCATCGAGCAGCCCCTGTTCGTCGATGACGGTGACGACGGCGTTTTCGGGGACGACGATGCTCTCGAGTTCTACGCGTTCGGCAATGACACGCCGTGGAGCGGAGCGCGGGCCTACTGGCTGGTGCGAGACCGGGGGCGCAGCAACCGCGTGAAGACCGACCGGTCCAAGCAGCGCAGCAGTATCTCAACCACGCCGCACACGTTCCGCCGCGTCGAGCGCACGGTCTTCTTCACCGCGCTCACGAACAACGGCGACCGCGAGAATTTCTTCGGCGCCATCGTCTCGACCGGCGGTGCCACGCAGGAGCTCACCGTCCGCAACCTCGATGCTTCCGGTGCGTCCGCGACACTACAGCTCATCCTGCAGGGCGGCACGCTCGGACCACATCGAGTGACCCTCACCGTCAACGGTCGCGACGCGGGTGCTCTGACCTTCAAGGATCAGCAGAGGGTGACGAAGAAGATCAACGTCCCACTGTCCTGGCTCGTCGAAGGCACGAATACTCTCTCGCTCGTTGCGCACGAAGGAGAGGAAGACATCTCCGTCGTCGAGTCGGTGGAGCTCACGTATCCCCACCTGCTGCGCGCGGACGACGACGCCTTGCGCGTCAACGCGACCGGCGGTGCGCAGGCAACCGTGCGCGGCTTCACGACCGATCGCATCCGAGTGCTCGACGTCACCGATCCCGCGAATCCCATCACGGTCGGCGTCGACGTAGCGGCCGACGGACCTGAGTGGCAGGCAACGTTCGTCGCGCCCGGTTCCGGCGGACGCTCGATCCTCGTCCTCGGCGACACGCGCATCCACGCGCCCGCCCAGATCGTTGCGAGCCGGGGCTCGCGATGGAACCACCCGACGAATGTCGCCGACCTGGTGATCCTCACCGCCAATGCCTTCGCCGAAGCTGCTGAGCCGCTCGCGGCGAAGCGGAACGCGGAAGGCCTCGTCACGAAGATCGTCGACGTGCAGGACATCTATGACGAGTTCGGCTACGGCGAGCGTGGCTCGGGTGCGATCCGCGCGTTCTTCGAGCGCTCGCGCCAGTGGAAGCGCGCACCGCGTTACGCGATCCTTCTCGGCGACGCCAGCTTCGATCCGCGCAACTACCTCGGCGTGGGCACCTTCGACTTCGTCCCGACGCGCCTCGTCCCGACGCAGTACCTGAAGACGGCGTCCGACGACTGGTTCGTCGACTTCGACGACGACGGGATTGCGTCGATCGCAATCGGCCGTCTGCCGGCGCGTACGCTCGCCGATGCCGAGGGGATGATCGCGAAGATCGTTTCGCACACCGGCGCGTCGACCACCGTTGCCGCGGTGGCGGACACGGGCTTCGGTACGGACGTCGACGCTCTGAATGCGCTCGCTCCACCGAGCTTCACGAAGAAAGTCGTCGCCGCGGGGGACGAGGCCTTCGATTCGCTCCTGCTTGCGTACGTTGGCCACGGCTCGACCAGCCTGTGGAACGCCGGCGGATTCACCGATGGCTCCGCGGCTTCCCTGCACAACACGCAGCGGCCGTTCGTCGCCGCGATGACCTGCCTCAACGGCTACTACCACGACCTCTACACCCTCAGCATGGCCGAGGCCCTGATGCTCAATGCCAACGGCGGCGCGGTGGGAGTGTGGGCATCGTCCGGGCTTACCAATTCGGCCCCGCAGATGGAGATCGCCGCGGAGCTGTATCGCCGGCTCTTCGCCGGCGCGCGCATCGGAGACGCCGTGCGCGAGGCGAAACGGGCCACGGAAGACGGCGACGCGCGGCGGTCATGGATCCTCTTCGGAGATCCATCGATGCCGTTGCGTTGACATCGAGGGGGGCCGCCGCCGTCGCGGTGGCTTCCCCCCACCCGCCCGAGCACGCGAGACGCGTGCTCGTCAGCCGGCGAGACGCCGGCGGTCCGTTCGGGAGTCCCCGACCCGCTACACTCTTCTCGTGGGAAAGCTCTACGACACTCTCGACGGCCCTCTGCGGTCGTTCGTCGAGGCGCAGCACATGTTCTTCGTCTCCACCGCTCCGAGCGGCGACGACGGTCACGTGAACTGCTCGCCCAAAGGCCTGGACACGTTTCGGATCCTCGGGCCGACCACCGTGGCCTATCTCGACTTCGTCGGCAGCGGTGTCGAGACCATTGCGCACCTCCGGCAGAACGGCCGGATCGTCCTCATGTTCTGCGCCTTCGAAGGTGCGCCGCGCATCGTGCGCCTGCATGGGAAAGGCACGGTCATCGAGCCCGCGGAGAGCGCGTTCGAATCACTGGCGGAGCATTTCGATGGTGCTCGGGAGCATGGCGTCCGCTCGATCATCCGCGTCGACGTCACACGGATCGGCGACTCGTGCGGCTACGGCGTCCCGCGCTATCGATACGAGGGGCAGCGCGAACAGCTCGCGCTCTGGGCGCGGCGCAAGACTCCCGAGGCAATGACGGAATACCGTCGAAAGAAAAACGCCGCGAGCATTGACGGTCTCGGGGGCCTGAAGGATCCGTAGCACTCGATTCGCCAAGTTCGGGCCCAGAGCGCATGAGCGCCGGGGCGTCGGATGCGGGCGTCGGAAGCGTCGCGGCCGCCGTAACGAACGGCGGCCGCCGAAGGGAAGAGAGATCTACTTCTTGTCTTTCTTCGGCTTCTTCGTCTCTTTTTTCCGGGCGTTGTTGCCTTTGGCCATGATTGACCTCCTGCACAATGGTAACGCGTGGGAGGTCAGTTCGCGACGAGAGGCACGATGACCACGTCGCCGTTCGGCTTCGTCATGAGCCGCCAAATCGAGGTGTCGCTCACGTCGGCGAGCTTGGAATCGGAGCCGCAGTTCCTGCACGTGCCGGTGGCTGGGGCGGTGCCCATGGGCACGAAGTGGAAGCGCTCCTTGCGGCAATGGTCGCAAAGCTCGCGGAGCAAGTCATAGTGGATGAGCGAGACGCGTTTGTTCGGCATAGTTCTCCCGGAAACCCGCGCGAATTGTAAGGGCGAGCGTCGCAGGCGCTTGTGAGCGGGATCACGCGGAGGGCGGGTTTAGCCAGAGAGCGCCGAGAGGAAAATCGACGGCATCGAAGGGTTCGGGGCGGATGACGTCATCCCCCTCATGGGTGGATGCGAGCACCCACTGCCCCCGTTCGAGGCGATAGATCTCGAGTGTCTGGATCACGGGATCGACCAGCCACGCCCACGCGACCTGATGCTCGGCATACTTCGGGAGCTTGCGGATGCGATCGAATCGCGCCGTGGATGGGGAGAGGACCTCGCACACCCAATCCGGCGCGACTTCCCAGGCCAGGCCAGTCAGGTACTCCGGAACGCGCTCGCGCCGCCACCCCGCGACGTCCGGCACGAAAACGTCTCGGCCGAGGTGAATCTCGGGCTCGACAGCGATCCACCAACCGCCCGGACCGCCGTCGCCGTCGTCGAATGCATTCGCGATCACTCGGAAGGCCGCACCCAGCGCGCGACCGTGCGGTCCTGAAGGCCGAGGCGATGTGTACAGTTCCCCTTCGACGATCTCCGCGATGAAATGATCCGGAACCTTCAGCAGATCCTCATACGTCGCGGGGCGTGTCATCACCTTCGCCATGCGGCAATGATACGCGCGTCACCACCCACGCCGTCACGAGTCCCAGCACCATCGATGCGAACACATCCGATGCCCAGTGACGGAACGCGAGGATGCGCGACATTCCCACCGCCATGGCGAGCAGAAATGCGATCACCCGCATCGATCGACTGCGCGACGCTAGAACCAGAACGCCGGCGAGGGCGAACGCGCCGACGGTATGCCCGCTCGGGAAAGACGTCGACGACCCGGGCGCGTAGTGGGCGGGGCCAAGCCAGAGCTCCGGTCGCGCCCGGCCGACGAGTTGCTTCACGACCTGCGCGACAATGCCGGCGGCCAGTCCGGAGATGCCCATTGCGATCGCGTACGAGACCCATCGTCGCTCCCGATAGGCGACTCCCGCGACGAGAAAGAACGCCACGACGAGGGCGGGATTCATCCCGCCGCCGAATCGATTCACGATCCGAACGACGTCTTCCGTGAAGTCTGACTGCACCCCCTCGGCCCACGCGAGGACCGGTTCGTCGGCGACGAGCCACACCACGACGGTACCGACGGCACCGAGTGACAGCCGCACGAGTGCGCGCGGCCATAGCGCGCGATCGAGCCGGAGCGCACGGATCTGCGCCAGCGGCTCGCGAAAATCGCGGGAATCCGCGCTCTGCAGGATGATCAACAGCAGCAATCCCGCGAAGAACCAGAACACGACGTCCCACGACGGCGCCTCGCGCCCGAGGAACGAGAGCTCGTCGACGTCGATGTCTTCGTTGATCCAGAGCTGGTTGATCGACACCACCGGCGACGGCCAGAAAACCGACAGGATCAGGAGCGTGATGAACGCCGCGGACGCGTAGCGGCGCTTCTGATCGGGGCGCAGGGCGCGGGGCGCAGGGCGCAGAAGTCGCGACGGAGCGCCGTCCCTCCTGCCCCCCGCGCCCTGCCCCCTGCGCGCGTCATCTCCGGTAGACATCGAACCACTTCCCGATCATCCGCAGCTCGTCGACTTTGCGATAGCCGCTCAGATCCAGCTCATCCGCGTTCCGGCGACGCGTCACGAGAACGCGTGGCGCTGCTGCACGAACCTCATCACGCTCGTAGTACCGCGCACCGGCGAGCGACGGCGGCATTCCCCGCACCCACAGGTGCGGACAGACGTAGCACCCGATCTCCTCGGGCGAGACCTTCTGTTCGATCAGCGCGCGCACGAGGGGCCGCGTCGACGCCTGCTCGTTCGCAAGAGGCATCAGCACCGTCATCGCGTACGAAAGCGCCAGCACGGGAACGAGGCCCACCGCGAGGACACCGTGCATCAACCGGCCGCGCAAGGCCACGCCGAGCCCCGCCAGTCCCGCGACGACGAGCACCACGAACAGCCCGCGGACCGAGGGGAGCGTCAGCAGCGCGGCATCCTCGCCTTTCAGCTTCACGAAGAAGCCCGCGAGACCGATCGAAGCGAACAGCGCGAGCGTCAGCACGCAGGCCCGCCGACCCCACACGTCATCCGTCTCGACGAACCGTCCGATCAGCACCGCGGCCGCGGGCAGCATCGTGATCATGTAGACGTCGAGCTTCGACGAGAGCAGCGTGTACGGCACCAGCACTGCGAGCATCCACGAGATCGCGAAGCGCGCCTTCTCGTCGCGGTGGCGCAGCGCGGCGAGCGTCACGAAGAACCACGGCGCCAGCGTCGCCGGTGACCGTACGAGATAGAACCACGGCGGCGACTTGTGCACCCACGCGTTCACCGCGCGACCGACGGTCTGCTTGTAGAAGATCTCGCGCCAGTAGGCCTCGCCGCCGATGACGATCGCCGGCACGAGCCACAGCAGCGGGAGCAGGAGCATCGGAAGGACGCCCAGCGCGTCGCGCGCAACCGGCCGCCGCCGGCGCCGGATCGCCTCGAACGCAAACAGGGTCAGGACGATCACCGGTGCCATCGGTCCTTTGATGAGAAACGCCACACCCGCCGCGACACCCGCTGCAATCGTCAACGCGCCGTTCGCGCGATAGATGAGGTACGCCGAGAGCGCGAGCAGCCCCGCGAACGCCACGTCCATCCGCGCCGTCTGCGACGACCCCCACACGAGAAGGAACGTTCCGCAGACGAATGCCGCCATCGGTCCCCACGCCCGATGCATGAGCCAGAGCAGCAGCGCGAATGCGATCAGCGAAGGCAGCACGAAAGGCCAGATCGAGTAGACGCCGAAGATGTACGTCAGCGACGCCATCATCCAGAAGTGCAGCGGCGGCTTATGTGTGAACGGCGTGCCGTTCAGGGTCGGGAGCACGAACGACCCTTCGCGCATCTCGCGGACGACCTGGCTGTACTTCGTCTCGTCCCCGACGAAGAGCTCGCGCCCGAGGGGCGAGAGGAAGACCGAAAAGACGACGATCGCGAGGGCGACCGCGGGCGCGCGCTGCATCGCGGCGGATTGTACGTGCAGGCGTGACCCGTTGCCCGTGACCCGTTGCCCGTTGCCCGTTGCCCGTTGCCCGGGCAGGCAACGCCGGAGCGAAAAAGCACGGGAACGGGGCCGGGGTCACGGGTAACGGGTATCGGGTCGCGGGCAACGGTATCGGGTCACGGGTAACGGGCAATCAACTGAGCAGGCATTACTTACGCAGTATCCCAAAACACCCGCCCGTTGGCGCGGCCGGTGCTAGAATTTCCTCGCGAAGAAGGTACTTCGAAGGAGGACAATCGATGTCGAATCGTACCGCGGACATTCAACGCATTCTCACGGACCAGGATCCCGAGTTCCGTCAGTGGGCTGAAGAACACCACACCTGCGAGACGCGACTCCACGAGCTCACCAACAAGAACGACATCAACGACGAGGAAGAGTTCGAAGAGAAGACGTTGAAAAAGCGGAAGCTCCACCTGAAGGACCAGATGGCCGAGCGGATTCGCTCTTACGAATCCCAGCACGCGGTCGCCTGAGCCGCTCCCCAATTTGCAGGGGGCAGAGGGCAGAGCGCCGGGCCGCAGAACGACGCGAGATCCACGACTGCCCTCTGCCCTCTGAGTTAAGTAGGGTGAGCCCTCAAATCTCTACTGAACTCGCGCCCTGCTCATGAATGTCGCAGGGTCTTCGCGCGCGTTCAGTAGAGATTTGAGGTCTGACCCTACTTAACTCGCGCCTATGATGGCCCGATGAAGCTCCGATTCGCACCCGAGGGGTGGGTCTTCATCATCCCGTTCGTCATCCTCGCCGCATTCGCGCTCCTCATCCAGTGGTACGTTGCGGCCATCCTCTTCTCGGCAATCGCTGCGTTCCTCATCAACTTCTTCCGCGACCCGCCCCGCGCCGGCTCGGAACGGCACGTGGACGTCCTCTCGCCCGCCGACGGCACGGTCGTCCTGGTGAAGGACATCCCCGATGGCGCGATCTGGCCCGGCCTCACGCAGCAGCTCAGCATCTTCATGTCCGTGTTCGACGTGCACGTGAACCGCGCTCCGATGGCCGGCAGGATCGTTCACTACAGCTACGTCCCCGGCCGGAAGAGTCCGGCGATATCGCACAAGTCGTCGGAGGAAAACGAACAGAACCTGATCGTGATGACCGACGCGCGCGGCGCAACGCTCGCATTCAAACAGATCGCCGGCCTGCTCGCCCGGCGGATCGTGTTCGACAAGAAGGAAGGCGACGAAGTCGCGCGCGGCGAGCGTGTGGGCATGATCAAATTCGGCTCGCGGGTCGACGTCTTCTTCCCGCCGACAGCCCAGATCCTGGTCAGGCCCGGCGACAAACCGCGCGTCGGCCTGACGGTGATCGCGGAGATTCCGGAGTGATGCGATGGAAATGAAACGCGTACGCCCCAACTTCCGCCGCGGCGTTTACGTCATCCCGACGTCGCTCACGATCCTGAACCTCTTTTTCGGCTTCCGCGCGATCATCTACGCCACGCGGGCCATGGAGGCCATGGCCGTCGGTCGCAACGAAGCGGCCATCGACTTCTTCGAAACGGCCTGCCTTTCGCTCCTGTTCGCGGCAGTCTTCGATACGTTCGACGGTCTGATTGCCCGTCAGCTGAACGCCACGAGCGAGTTCGGCAAGGAATACGACTCCCTCGCGGACGTGGTCACGTTCGGCGCCGCGCCGGCAGTGCTCGTCTACGCATGGGGCCTGCACGTGTTCGAGAAGCTCGGCGGCGGTATCGCCTTCCTCTTCCTCGCCGCGGTCTCGCTGCGCCTGGCCCGCTTCAACGTGATGACCGGCAAGACCGACCACCGCTACTTCGTCGGTCTCCCCAGTCCCGCCGGCGCTCTGACGATCGCGGCGATGATCTTCTATGCACCCGCGCCGGTGACGGATCGCAGCTTCGCGTTCATCGTGATGATCGTGACCGTCGCGACGGCGTTCTCGATGATCTCGCCGATCCGTTACCGCAGCCAGAAGGGGCTCGCTCTGCAGAAGGAGCGCTCCCTCATCCACTTCCTCGTCCTGGCCCTGATCCTCGGCCTGGCCTTCAAGTGGCCGCGCGAGTTCTGGTTCGCCGGCGCGGTCGGATACCTCGTCTCCGGCGCCCTCGCCAGGCTGTGGTCGCTGGCGTTCCCTTCATCGAGTCGTCCCGTCGTCGAGGCGACGAGTCTTCAAGAGGAACCGCCCACGCCCCCAACGACTCCTGCTCCTTGACGACTCAACGACTCGAAGACCCGACGGCTCCGTGATACAACGCGCCCAATGGCGCACCCCAAATCCCCCGCCGGCTACCGCCTCGGCATCGTCAATCCGCTGACTCTCGTCGGCACGGAGATCCAGTCCATCCTCCGCGAGCGCGCATTTCCGTACGCGAAGATCGCTCTGCTCGACGCGACCGGTCAGGCCGGGGGTGCTCTGACGGCGGTGGATGCCGAGCCCGCGGTCGTCGCGCCGGTCGCACAGGAGGGTCTGGACGACCTCGACCTCGTCTTCTTCTGCGGTCCCGCCGCGCCGAACCAGGAGTGGATCGCGCGCCACGCCGGTGACGGCTTCATCGCCGTCGACGTCTCGCAGCCCAGCACCGCGGAAGACGGCAGGCTCGCGGTCGCCGGCGTGAACCTCGAGACCATCGACTCCGGCGACGACGTGCTGATCTCCCCCCACCCGGTCGCGATTCCGATCGCGCTGATTCTTCATCAGATCGCCACGGTCAGCCCGATCGACATCTGCACCGCAACCGTCGTCCAGCCGGCCTCGGAGCTCGAGCAGGGCGTCGAGGAGCTCGCCAAACAGACCATCAGCGTGCTGAACATCGAATCCATCCCGACGACCGTATTCGACCGCCAGGTGGCGTTCAATCTCTTTCCCGCGCTCGAGCACAACGAGGAGCTCATCGTCACGCAGGTGCGCTCGCTCACGGACGCCCGCACGCAGCTGGCCCTGCTCATCACGCAGGGAACCATCTTTCACAGCCACACGTTCTCGCTCTTCATCAGGACGCGCGAGGAGCTGGCCACCGCGCGCATCACCGACGCACTGAGGGCGAACCCCGCGCTCGTCTTCCCCGAGGGCGACCAGCAGTTCGGGACGATCGACGCGGCCGGCAAGGACGAGGTTCTGATCGCCGAGGTGCGCGCCGATCCCACGATCCGCGGCGGCTTCTGGGTGTGGGCCGTTTGCGATAATCTCCGCCGCGGCTCGGCCCTCAACGCAGTCCTAGTGGCCGAGAAAGTTCTCTTCGGAACGGGAGTGCACTGATGCAGGATTTCTACGAACCGAAAGTCGGCGACGTCGCTCCCGACTTCCGCCTTCCCTCCACGCGCGGCAAGGAAGTTTCTCTGCGCGAGCTCAAAGGGAAGGACGTGATTCTCTACTTCTACCCCAAGGACGACACGCCCGGCTGCACAGCGGAAGCATGCTCATTCCGCGATCACGAGGCCGATCTCACGAAAGAGCAGGCCGTGGTGCTCGGCGTATCGACGGATTCGCTCGAGAGCCACGGGAAGTTCACCGCCAAGCACGACCTGAACTTCCCCCTTCTCTCCGATCAGACCGCGGACGTCGCGAAAATGTACGGCGTGTGGAAAGAGAAGAACCTCTACGGACGCCGCACCTGGGGCGTCGCGCGCGCGACGTTCTGGATCGGCGCCGACGGACGGGTGAAGAAGATCTGGAAGAAGGTGGATACGGCGAAGCACGCGGAGGATGTGCTCGCGGAGCTGCGGAAGAAGTAAGTAGGACGGATAGGACGAATAGGACGAATAGGGAGCACGGTATTGGCTCTCCCTATTCGTCCTATCCGTCCTATCCGTCCTATTCGTCCTATTCGTCCTATCGCGCGATCACCCTCCGCGCCAGTCTCCGGCACGCCTCTTCCAGCGCACCGAAGTCCTTCGCGAAGCAGAACCGCAGCAAGCGATCCCCCCGTCCGCTCGCGTAGAACGACGGCCCCGGCACGGACGCCACGCGCGCGTCCTCGATCAGCGTCATCGCGGCCTCGGATGCACTCGCGAATTCGCCCGGGATCTCGGCGAGCATGTAGTAGGCACCCTGCGGCAAGAACGGCGTGAAGCCACCTTCGCGCAGAGCGTCGGCGAGCATGTCGCGCTTCTTCTCGTAGTCCGCGGCGAGGTTGCGGTAGTACTCCTCGCCGATGTCGAGCGCTCGCGAGATCCCCCATTGCAGCGGCGTCGGCGCGCATACGTAGAACAGATCATTCACCAGCCCGACCGACTGCGCGACGCGCTGGGGCGCGGCGACGTAGCCGATCCGCCACCCGGTCACGGAGAACGTCTTCGAGAACCCGCTGATGGTCACGGCCACGTCGCGGTCGACGGCGGCCATCGACAGGTGGCGACGCCCGTCGTACACGATGTACTCGTAGATCTCGTCGGTGAAACAGTACGCGCCGAATTCGCGGCAGAGCGCGGCGATCTTCACGAGCTCCTCGCGCGTGAACACCTTCCCGCAGGGATTCGACGGCGTGCAGACGACGATGCCGCGCGTCCGCGCGCCGAATGCCGCGCGCAGGACGTCGAAGTCGATCGACCAGTCCGGCGTTTGCAGCGGCACGAACTTCGTCTCGATGCCGAGGACCTTCAGCGTGTTGAGGTGGTACCCGTAGTAGGGCTCGAAGAGGATGATCTCGTCGCCGGGGTTGAGCGTCGCCATCGCCGCCGCGGCAAACCCGCCGGTCGAGCCCACCGTCACGACGATCTCCGTCGACGGATCGACCGCGAAGCCGTTGAAGCGCTCGCATTTCGCGGCGATCTTTTCGCGCAGCGGATCGATGCCTTCGAACTTCGAATACGTCGCTTTGGACGCGTGGATGGCGTCGCAGGCGCCCTCGACGAGCTCGGGGATCGTCGGCAGGTCGCAGATGCCCTGCCCCAGGTTGATGCCGCCGACGCGCTCGCACTCGCGGGACATGCGGCGGATATCGGACTGCACGAGTCCTCGCAGCCGGTCGCTGATCTGATTCATGGACGGTAGTGTAGCGTCACGAGGCCGTTGGCGGTTGGCGGTTGGC
>CAZLGP010000218.1:0-16952 GCA_964558905.1 uncultured Thermoanaerobaculia bacterium
TCGTTGTTTGGTTTTGCGGGTTGCGCGGGCCTCCGGGCCCTCGCAACTCGTTTTAGAGGACGGTGTTTGCCCGCAACCCGCGCCGCAGTTCCGCTCCGCCACGACGTGATGCCCCGTCGCGTATCATCACGCCAGCTCAAAACGGATGGACGATCGGTACAAGCTCTTCGAGACGCTTCGCAAGATCGAGGCGCTGTACGCGGGTGCCGCTACGCCGGGAGAGCGTGAAGCGGCAGCCAGTGCTCGCGAGCGCATCCGCGCCAGGTTGAAGAGTGTCACCGCGCAGGAGCGCAGCGAGGAGTATCGATTCTCGATGGACAATCCCTGGTCGCGGAAGATCTTCGTCGCGCTTCTCCGGCGATACGGCATCGAACCCTACCGCTACAGCCGTCAACGCCGAAACACAGTCATGGCTCGGATTCCGCGATCGTTCGTCGAAAACACACTCATGCCCGCGTTCGACGAGATGAATCGGGCGCTGTTCGACCACCTCGAGCGCGTGACGGACGACATCATCTCGCAGGAAATCTCCAACGACACTTCGGAGGCACGGGAAGTCCATTCTCTGGGCGGTTGAGCCCGAGACGCGCCCACTCAGTACTCAGCACTGAGGGCTACTCCGCCCCCTTCTTCCCCATCTGGAGCTCGAACGTGATCTTCACCTCGTCGCCGAGCAACAACCCGCCCTCGTCGAGGAGCCGGTTCCACTTGATGTTGTAGTCCTTCCGGTCGAGGGCAGTGGCGATCTCGAAGCCGGCCTTTTCGTTGCCGCGCGGGTCGCGCTGAAAGCCGAGGAACGTCACCGGGAGGGTGAGGCGTCTGGTGACGCCGTGCATGGTCAGGTCGCCGGTGACGTCGAACAGAGTCTGCGACTTCGGCACCACCGAGGTGCTCTTGAAGGTGATGGTCGGATACTTCGTCACCTCGAAGAAGTCGGGGCTGCGCAGGTGCTCGTCGCGATCGGCGTCCCGGGTATCGATGCTCGCCGACTGGATCGTAAACTCGACCGACGAGCGCGCGGGCTGGGCCCGATCGATCTGCAGCAGGGCGTCGAAGTCGCGGAAGTAGCCCGTGACGTTCGACATCAGGTGGCGGATCCTGAACGACGCCGACGAGTGCGGCTTGTCGATCACCCACACCTCGGGAGCAGCAGGTGCCTGTGCGAGGAGCGGGACGGCGAGCAGAATGAGGACGACGAGTCTGCCGATGACGTGCATGAGTGGAGCGACGGTACGCGGAGAATGATTGACTGGTCAAGGAACGCAGCGGCAACGGGGTGTAGGAACGACCGCCGGGCGGTGTAGGAACGCCGACCGCGGCTCCGCTGCCGCGCGGCCGGTCGGCTCGTAGGCTCGTCGGCTGAGAGTCTCAAAGTCTCAAAGTCTCAAAGAAGAACGGACGCGAACGCTGCACCGTGACACTTGGGCCGCTGACGCTGCGGCAGACTCCGAGATTCTGCACTCGAAGACTTTGAGACTTTCTTTGAGACTTTGAGACTTTGAGACTCGGAGACTCTAAGACGACTCTGAGACCAGACGAGACGATGGACCAGCCGATCCGGAGACCGTGGCGGCGACGCACACAAAAGGGCGGAATTCAAACGCCCCCCCTCCGGTTAGGTCCCGCAACAAGTGATTTGCCAGCTCGAGAGCAGAACCATGATTCGGATCTCCTGAGGCAGCACGGAAAGGAGATACACCGATGAGAACATCCGGCAATGTGAAGTGGTTCAACGACGCAAAGGGCTTTGGCTTCATCACCAGCGAGAATGGCGACGACGTATTCGTCCATTTCTCGGCCATTCAGGGTGGCGGCTTCCGCTCCCTGGCTGAGGGCGCCGCGGTCGAATTTGAAGTCGTGCGTGGCCCGAAAGGCCTGCAGGCTGCGAACGTGACCCTGGGCTGATTCGCGAAAACCAACGCGGTTCCGAAACGGGCAGGAGTGATCCTGCCCGTTTCCTTTATATGACATGATGCGCCACGGCGTTCAAATCCCGGAGGTGAGAGTTTGGCAAGATCGCAAAACACATTCGTGAAGCGGCAGCGCGAGCAGCAGAAGCGCGAGAAGGCTCAGGCAAAGGCCGAGAAACGGGCCCAGCGCAAGACGGAAAAGGTCGAAGGCGGACCCGACAGCGACATCTACCCCGACGATCCGATCGAGGATCTCCCTACGGCTCGTTGACGCGCGCCCACGCGCGGGCGGTGCTCCTCACCGCCACCCGGGCCACCGCCGCACGCAACTGCGCAGGCTCGACCGGCTTGGCCAGAAATCCCTGAAATCCCGCATCGCCGACGCGCTCGCGGTCCTCGCTCATCGCGAACGCCGTCAACGCGACCACCGGCACGGCGCGCATGTGCTCCAACGGCGACTCGCGCATCCAATGCAGTAGATCGAATCCATCCGCCCGCGGCATCGCCAGGTCCGTGAACACGACGTCCACGGGCCATCCGCCGAGAAGCTGCAGCGCATCTTCCGCGGACGACGCACAACGAACGTCCACGCCGCTCGAGCGGAACACCGTCATCACGAACTTGCGCACCTCCTCCTCGTCGTCCACGACGAGAACGCGCAGCCCCTGCAGCGCGCCAGCGTCCGGCACGGGCGGCTCGCTCTCGCGCGTGACGGCCTCGTCCTCGCGCAACAGCGGCAGGCGAACGCGGAACGTCGCTCCCTTGCCCAACCCGCCACTCTCCGCGGCGATCGTGCCGCCGTGCAATTCCACGAGGTGACGGACGATCGCCAGCCCAAGCCCGAGACCCATGTGGGTGCGCGTCGCGGAGCTGTCGGCCTGCCGGAAGCGCTCGAACAGATGGGGCAGGAACGCGGGTTCGATTCCCTCGCCCGTGTCGCGCACCTCGATCACGGCCTCGCGATCCTCGACGCGCAGCGCGGTGAAGACCTCCCGATCCGCCGGCGTGAACTTCACCGCGTTCGACAGGAGGTTCCAGACGACCTGCTGCAACCGATGCTCATCGCCGTTCACCCGCGCGGCGTCGTCGACGTCCATCGCCAGCCGCACCCCTTTCGCCTCGGCCGCGGCCCGTACCGTCTCCATCGCCGCGAGGATCACCGGGGCGAGCTCCACCGGCCGCGGATCGATGCGCATCTTGCCCGCCGTGATGCGAGAAACGTCGAGAAGGTCGTCGATGAGCTGCGCCTGCACCTTCGCGCCTTTGTTGACGGCATCGATGCCGATTCGCACCGTCTCGGGATCGAGATGCTCCTCGCCGAGCATCTGCGCCCAGCCCATGATCGACGTCATCGGCGTGCGCAGCTCGTGCGACAGCGTGGCCAGGAACTCGTCCTTGGCCCGGTTCGCGCGCTGCAGCGCCGCTTCCGAGGCGGAAAGGCGCTCGGCGGTGCGCTCCGCTTCGGCCCGGGCACGCAGTTGCACTCTCAGCAGCGAGAACAGCAGCGTGGCGATGGCGAGACCGCCGACGAGTGTTGCCCCGGCGAGCAGGAACGCCATGCCGTGTCCCTCGCGGCGGGAAATGAAGCGGACCTCCCAGGTCGTGCCGGCGAAGCTCAGCTCCTCGCGCGTAGAGAACCGCGGCCGCGACGGGAGGTTCGCGCTTCCATACAGAAGACGGCCGTGATTGGAGATCTCGAAGCCGAGCTCGGGCCGTATCTGAGATCCGAAGATGCCGCGAAGGAGGTCGTATGCACGAAATGGCGCGTAGATGAATCCGGTCAGCGCCGCGCGGCGCTCGGCGACCGTCGCGGGCGTGTCCCCCGTGGCATACACAGGCGTGTAGAGGAGAAATCCCGGTTGCTCGCGTGCGTCGATCTCCTGCACCAGCGTCACCTGTCCCGACGCCGCCGGCAGGCCGGTGTCGCGGGCGCGGCTCATCGCTTCGCGTCGCACGGCGCTGGTGAACATGTCGTATCCCATGGCCGCGCGGTTGCGCGCGTCCATCGGCTCGAGCAGGACGATCGCGTGCACCTCGGGACGCGGATCGCGCGGCCAGACACGATAGTCGTTGAACCCGTCCCGGCGCATCTCCTCCTGAAGCTCCTCCACCTGCTCGAAGGGAAGACGCAGCGACAGTCCGATGCCCTGGATGCCGGGATAGCGCTTCTGGATGCCGTGGCTGCGAATGTACTGGCGCAGGGCATCTCGGGACAGCGCGGGATCGGAAGCCACCAGGCCGCGCGTGGCGGTGAGGACGTCGACGTACGCCTCCAGGCGCGCCGTGATCGCGTCGCGGGTCGCCTGCACGGCATTGTCGAAGCGCGCGCGGTCGGCATCGCGTGTGGTCTGCCAGACGTACGAGGTCGCGAGCAGCGTCAGGACCGCGAAGACGGCGAAGACATACCAGGGCAGGGCCCGGTCGGAGTGCATCGAGACTCAGCTATGCAATGAGCGCGCAGCGTGCAGCCCGGCAAGGCGTCCGCTGGCCCACGCCCACTGAAAGTTGAAGCCGCCGATGCGCCCGTCGACGTCGAGGATCTCTCCGCAGAGATACAGACCCCCGCATCGCCGCGAAGCCATCGTCGACAGCTCGACCTCGCTCAGCGGGACGCCGCCCGCCGTCACCTCGGCGTAGTCGAAGCCGCGGTCGCGGGCCACGGGGATGGGGGTCTCGAGGAGCGCACCGACGAGCCTTCTGCGCTCCTCTTTGGTTGGCGGTTGGCGGCTGGCGTTTGGTGGAACCAGATCCTCCAGCAAACGCTGCGGCAGTCTTCCTCTCAGGGCCGTCCGGGGATTCGTCGCTCGGAGTTTGACGTCGAGCGACTCGAACGTCTCGCCCGGAAGAAAATTCACGAAAAGCGAGCCGTGGGCCGCGATCCAGTGCCGCGAGACGTCGAGCACGACGGGCCCGCTGATGCCGAAGTGCGTGAACAGCATCGAGCCGCGGTGACGCGAGAGCACGCGACCGGTCTCGGATCGCACGGACAGCTCCACCTCGGCCGACGTGCCGCTGAGCGCCGTCATCCAGTGATTCGGTTCGAGGACGAGCGGCACGAGCGCGGGGAAGGTGTCCGTGATCGTGTGCCCCAGGGAATGGGCGAGCGCGTAGCCGTGACCGTCGCTGCCGGTCTTCGGGACGCTGCGGCCGCCCGTGGCGAGGATGACGCGGCGGGCGGCAATGCCGTCGAGGAGGAAGGGCGCGCCCTGCGGAGGGCAGAGGGCAGAGGGCAGGGGGCAGGAGACCCGGGAGGCGATGCCTCGGTTTGTCCTGCGCCCAGCGCCCTGCCCTCTGCGCCCTCGATCGTCTGCACGCGCGCGTTCGTCCGGATCTCCACCCCCTCACACCCCCGCAGCAGCGCATCGACGATGGTCTTCGCGCGATCGGTGGTCGGGAAGAGCTTCCCGGTCTCCTCGCGTCTGAGCGTGACGCCGAGGTCCGCGAGCCAGCGAACGGTCTCGTCGACCGTGAACGTGCGGAGAACGCGCGCGATGGCGTTGCGGTTGCCGTTGAAATCATCCGCGGTGACCGCGAAGTGGGTGACGTTGCAGCGGCCGCCGCCGGAGATGAGGATCTTCGCGCCGATCTTCGGGGCGCCGTCGAGCGCGATCACACGCGCGTCCGGCGCGGTGCGCTTCGCGAACATCGCGGCCGTCAGACCGGCGGCACCGGCGCCGACGACCGCGATGTCGTATTCGTCATTGCTCACGCTCTGGGCGTCCTGAGATCCAGGTTGGCGGTTGGCGGTTGCGCGTGGCCCGTTGCCCGTGGCCCGTTGCCAGGGCAGTATCGCCCGCGCGATGAGGCACTGGTTACGGGCAACGGGTCACGGGTCAACCAGCCGCCCCGCCAACCGACAACCGACAACCGCCAACCGCTCCCGCTACTTGGCGGCGGGCGCTGCTGCCGGCTCCGGCATCTTCCGGTTCATCTCGAGGTTGATCGTGACCTTCACGTCGTCGCTGAGCATGAAGCCGCCTTCGTCGAGGGCACGGTTCCAGACGATGCCGTAGTCCTTGCGGTTCAGCGTCGTCTCGATCTCGAACCCTGCCTTCTCGCCGCGCTGGGTCTTCGCGAAGCCGTAGAACGACACCGGCAACGTCACGCGCTTCGTCACGCCGTGCATCGTCAGGTCGCCCGTGACGTCGAACGCGTCCGCGCCCTTCGCCGCGACAGCGGTGCTCTTGAAGGTGATGGTCGGGAACTTCTCGACTTCGAAAAAGTCCGCGCTGCGCAGATGCTTGTCCCGGTTCTCGTGGCCCGTGTCGATACTCGTCGACTGGATCGTGAGCTCCACGCTCGACTTCGCGGGATTCTCGCGATCGAGCTGGATGGTGCCGTCGAAGTCGCGGAACTGGCCGACCACGTTGGCCGTGAAGTGGCGGACCTTGAAGTTCGCGGTCGAGTGGCTCTTGTCCACCGTCCAGGTCTCCTGGGCGAGAACCGGCAGGGCAACGAGAGTAGCGAGAAGAATGGTGCGGATGAGTTTCATGATGCCTCCTCTGAGTTTTGCGCGCGCCGCGCGGCAAGCGCGGCGTGCAATCCATTGTGTGTGCGATCGAGCAGCGTGACGAGCTGCCGGATCTGATGCGGCGTGAGAGCGGACAGAGCCTCCCGCTCCGACTCGGCGACAGGACCATCCAACGCCGCCAGCAGCGCCAAACCTTCCTCCGAGATGCGACAGGTCACCTGTCTCCGATCCCTCGGACAACGCTCCCGGCGGACGAGCTTCTTCGCCTCGAGCCGATCGAGAAGCCGGGTGATGCCCGGCGTCTGCTCGATCATCCGCGCGGCGATCTCCAGCGTCGGCAACCCCTCGCTCCCCGCCCCGCGCAGGATACGCAGGACGTTGTACTGCTGGATCGTGATCCCGTGAGGCTCGATGACGAGCGCCGCCGCCCTTCGGATGAGATCCGAGGTACGCATCAGGGAGACGGCCGGGGTGTCCATGGGCGCGTTACCTTAACTGTCGATAGTTGATGAGTCAAGCATGGGACAGATGGGACAGATGGGACAGACGGGACGAATGGGACGGATGGGACGGATGGGACCAATGGGACCAATGGGGACCGGAAGGAAGTCCGGGCTACCCATCCGTCCCATCCGTCCCATCCGTCCCATTCGTCCCATTCGTCCCAAAGAAGTAACAAAGCCGCCACCCTTTGAGACTTTGAGACTTTGAGACTTGGAGACTCCGCGACTATCCTCCCGCCCCATGCGTCGCACGCTTCTCCTCGTTCTCACCCTGTCCCTTGCCGCGAGCGCGGCGGCCAAGGATGCCGCCGAGCTCGAGCTCGCGCTCCGCCGCCTCGTGCACACCGGCGGCGCGCTCTACGTGGCGGCCCACCCGGACGACGAGAACACGGCCATGCTTTCGTACCTGGCGAGCGAGCGGCTGCTCCGTACCGCCTACCTCTCCGTCACCCGCGGCGACGGCGGACAGAACCTGATCGGCAACGAGGCCGGCCCGCTCCTCGGCATCATCCGCACTCAAGAGCTCCTGCAGGCCCGCCGGATCGACGGCGCGCAGCAGTTCTTCACCCGCGCCATCGACTTCGGCTACTCGAAGAACCCCGAGGAGACGCTGAAAACGTGGGGGCACGACGAGGTGTTGGCCGACGTCGTCTGGACCATCCGCCGCTTCCAGCCCGACGTGATCGTCACCCGCTTCCCTTCCACCGGCGAAGGCGGCCACGGACACCACACGGCATCCGCGATCCTCGCCGAGGAAGCGTTCGCGGCCGCGGCCGATCCGACGAAGTTCCCGGAACAGCTCTCGTTCGTCCGACCCTGGCAGGCGAAGCGAATCTTCTGGAACCGCTTCTCCTTCCGCCCCGTCGACCCGAATGACCCCGCCCTCGCGAAGTCCCTCCGCGTCGACCTCGGCGCCTACAACCCGCTCCTCGGCCGCGCCTACACGGAGATCGCCGCCGAGAGCCGCACGCAGCACAAGAGCCAGGGCTTCGGCTCGGCCGAGCGCCGGGGCACGGTCCTCAACTACCTCGACCAGCGCGGCGGCGAGCCCGCGGCGAAGGATCCGTTCGAAGGGATCGACACGACCTGGTCCCGGTATCCGGGCGGCGAAACGGTCGGGGCGATCCTCGAGAACGCGGCCGCCACGTTCGACGCGGACAAGCCGTCCGCGACGGTGCCGATCCTCATCGAGGCGCTTCGCGCGCTCGAGCGGCTCCGCGCCACCGCCGAGTGGAGCGACAGGGAAAAGCCGTGGCTGGACGGCAGGAAGCGCGACATCGAGCAGGCCATCCTCGACTGCGCCGGCATCGCCATCGACGTCGCGGCGAGCGACTCCACGGTCGTCGAGAACAGCGAGCTCCCGGTGAGCGTCACCGTCGTAAACCGCTCCGACTACCCGTTCCGCCTCTCGATGATCGCGTCGCGCTTCGCCACGCCGAGCAAGGCGCCGGGCACGCTGCTGGAGAATAACAAGCCGGTGAAGACCGATCTCGTGCTCCGCATCCCTCGCCACGTCTCGACCCAGCCGTACTGGCTCGCGCGCGATCCGAAGAAGGGCCTGTACACCGTCACGCATCAGATGCTGATCGGAGAGCCGGACAACTTCCCGGAAGTCCATCTCTACGTGACGCTGGACGACCCGCGGACGAACACGTTGGTCCTCACGGTCCCGGTCGTGTATCGCTGGACGGACCCGGTGAAGGGCGGCCAGATCCGCGAGGTCGACGTCGTCCCGGCCGTGTCGGTGAAGCTCGGCTCGAACGTCTACGTGTTCCCCGAGGCGAAACCGCGGAACGTGACGGTGTGGATGAAGAGCTACGGCGCCACGGAGGGCAGCGTGTCGCTGGCCATGCCCGAAGGGTGGACGGCTTCGGAAGCGGTGGACGTGAAGTTCGCGGGGAAGGGCGACGAGCAGCAGGCGACGTTCACCGTCACCCCGCCGGCGAAGGACTCGGTCGCCGCGTTCCGCGCCGACGTGACGCTCCCCGACGGCACGACCGTCTCGCAGGGAGTCGTCGACATCGACTATCCGCACATCCCCGCGCAGCGGATTCTGGGAGACGCGATCGCGAAGGTCGTCCGCGCGGACATCAAACATCGCGGCTCGCGCATCGCTTACATCATGGGCTCGGGCGACGACGTGCCGAACATCCTCCGCCAGGTCGGCTACGAGGTCACCCTGCTGACGGATGCCGATCTCGATCGCGGAGATCTCGAACAGTACGACGCGATCGTCGCGGGTATCCGCGCGTACAACACGCGCGACCGCCTGAAGCTCGCCCACGAAAAACTCATGCAGTACGTGGAGAACGGCGGCACGATGGTCGTGCAGTACAACACCGCCAACCAGCTCGACGATCTGGCGGTGCCGGTGCCGGGACCGTATCCGTTCAAGATCACCCGCGACCGCGTGGCGGTCGAGGAAGCGCCGGTGAAGCTACTCGGCGATCACGTGGTGCTGAGCACGCCGAACAGGATCACCACCGCCGATTTCGACGGATGGGTCCAGGAGCGCGGCCTCTACTTCACGAGCGAGTGGGACCCGCGCTACGCGACCATGCTCTCGACCGGCGATCCGGGCGAAACGGAGAAGCCGGGCGGACAGCTCGTGGCGAAACACGGCAAGGGGACGTTCGTCTATACGTCGTACGCGTGGTGGCGCCAACTGCCGGCAGGCGTACCCGGCGCGATCCGCGCATTCGTGAATCTGGTGTCGCAATGAGAGAGAAACGAAGTGCTGGGTGCTGGGTGCTGGGTGCTGAGACCCGACCGACCGCTCCCGCTCGAGGACTCAGCACTCAGCACTCAGCACCCAGCACTCAGCACTCAGCACTCAGCACTCTCCAGCCATGATCGACCAACCTCCCATCCTCAAAACCTGGCCCCGTCTCTACGCGGCCGTCCTCCTCGCTCTCGCGCTGGAGGTCGTCCTGTTCTACGCGCTGACGAGGGCGTTCTCGTGAGGCCGGCCGACTGGGTCGTGCTGATCGCGACGCTCGCGGCGATCGTTCTGTACGGCGTGTGGAAAGGGCGGCGGCAGCGCCGGCTCGAGCAGTACCTCCTCGCCGACCGGCAGCTGCAGTGGTACACCGTCGCGCTCTCGGTCATGGCCACCCAGGCCAGCGCGATCACATTCCTCTCGACACCGGGACAGGCCTACAGCGACGGCATGCGCTTCGTGCAGTTCTACCTCGGACTGCCGATCGCGATGGTCATCCTCTCCGTCACCGCCGTCCCCATCTATCACCGCCTGAAGGTCTTCACCGCGTACGAATACCTCGAGACCCGCTTCGACAACCGCACCCGCACGCTCACCGCGATCATCTTTCTCGTTCAACGGGGGCTGGGCACGGCCATGACCCTTCTCGCTCCGGCGCTGATCGTCTCGCTCGTCCTCGGCTGGAACATCCAGTTGACGACCATCGCGATAGGCGTGCTGGTCATCATCTACACCGCGTCCGGCGGGACAAAAGCCGTGAGCTGGACGCAGACCCACCAACTCCTGATCGCTCTGAGCGGGATGGCCATCGCGATGATCGTCGCGCTCAAGTCGCTGCCCGACGGCGTCGGCTTCACGGACGCCGTTCGCGTGGCGGGACGCATGGACCGGATGAACGTCATCGACTTCAATTTCGACCTGTCGACGCCGTACAACTTCTGGTCGGGCCTCTTCGGCGGGCTGATGGTCGCCCTCGCCTACTTTGGGACGGACCAGTCACAGGTCCAGCGCTACCTGACCGGCGAAACGGTCACGCAGTCGCGCCTCGGCCTGCTCTTCAACGGCCTCGTCAAAGTGCCGATGCAGTTCTTCATCCTCTTTGTCGGGGCGATGGTCTTCGTCTTCTACCAGTTCGTCGCTCCGCCGCTGTCGTTCAATCCCGTCCAGAGTGAGAAGGTGCGGAACAGTCCGTACGCCACCGAGTTCCGCGCGCTGGAGACGACGCACGAGGCGACGTTCCAAGCCAAGCGCAACACCGCGACGCAACTCGTCGAGGCGATGAACGCGAAGGACGCGGCGATCGTCGAGCAGAAATCGGCGCAGCTGCGCATCCTCCAGCAGCGCGACCAGGAAACGCGCAAGGCCGCCACGGACCTCATCCGCAGAAACGATCCGCTGGCCGAGATCAAAGATGCCGACTACGTCTTTCTCACGTTCATCACCCAGAACCTGCCCGTGGGCCTGGTCGGCGTGTTGATGGCCGCGATCTTCTGCGCGGCCATGTCGGCGACGGCGTCCGGCCTCAACTCGCTCGCGTCGACCAGCGTCGTCGACGTCTGGAAGCGCCACGTGCAGCGCGACCTCGACGATCACACGTACGTGAAGATCTCGAAAGGGATGACGATCTTCTGGGGCGTGTTCTGCATCGGGTTCGGGCTGTACGCGACTCAGCTCGGATCGCTGATCGAGGCCGTGAACCAGGTAGGCTCGCTCTTCTACGGCACGATGCTGGCGATCTTCCTCGTGGCCTTCTACCTCCCCCGCGTCGGAGCGCGGGCGGTGTTCTGGGCGGCGATCGTCTCCGAGGTCGCGGTGCTCTACTGCAAGTTCTTCTCGGACATGGCCTGGCTGTGGTGGAACGTGGTGGGGTGTGTGGTGGGGATCGTGGCCGCGCTGCTGCTCGAGATGGTCATCGGAGGCCGGCCCAAAACCGCCGCCGAAGTGTCATCCTGAGCCGGCGAAGCGCGGCTCAGGATGACAGGAGGCTACTTCTTCCAGTTGTCTACATTGCGCTGGATCTCAGCCTTGAAGTCCCCCTGCTGCGGAGTCGCTTTGGCCATGGCAGCCTCGGCGGCTTTGATCGCGTCGGCCTTCTTGCCGCTCCGCTCGAGGAAGCGCGCCTTCAGCCAGAGGTTGGCGATGTTCTCGCCGGCGGAGAGCGACTTGTCGAGCCACTCGGAGAGCTCCTGGTCGGTGGCCACGCCTTTGTTGTTGAACGCGAAGTCGGCCGCCATGTAGGGCGTGCGCCAGTCGGGCTGCATGGCGTTGCGGAATCCGGTCAGGGTGCGCTCAGTCGACTTCGTGTCGACGGTGAACGGCACGGCAATCTTTTCCCAGCGGAGGACGATCTTCGCCGTGTCGGTCGTCATCTCCGGAATCTCGAACGACATCCACTCGCGATGGTCGGCCGTCTCCGGCTTGACCTGGATGCGCAGCGCGTCTTTCGCCGCGTCATAGCTGTAGCTGCCCCACTGCTCGGCGACGGAGTTGAAGATCACCGTCCACTCGCTCGCGGTCGGGATCGTGTGGATGCTGTACAGCCCCTTCGCGAGCTTGTTGCCGTTGATCCAGACTTCGTCGCTGAGCTCGATCGTCGTGGCCTCGTTCGCGCCGGTGCGCCAGACCTTGTCGTATGGCACGAGCTCGCCCCAGATCTGCCGGCCCTTCACGCCGGGACGGTTGTAGTTGATGTTGATGTCGGTGAGCCCGACGACCTGCATGAGCGACGCCTTCGGGCTGGGGCGCGGCGAGCGCGGCGCCTGCTGCGCGAAGGCAACGGTGGCGGTGAGCAGCACCAGTGCTGCGATGACGGTCTTTCGCATGAATCCTCCTTGTTTGTTGGCGGCCGGATGCTAACGCGGAGTCTCAAAGTCTCAAAGTCTCAAAGAGGGTGACAACGCCTTCCTTGAGACTTTGAGACTCCGATCCTACTCCCACAGAATCCACCGGTCCGGAAACACGGCCGTGTTCCCCCGCCCATCCGTCACCTCCACCTGCACGTCCGTCTCGATGCGCACGTCTTCGGGGCGCGAGGGGAACGCGAGCTCGTACGAGACGGGCGGCGGGCCAGGGCAGCGCTCGCTTGCGAGCGTCCGCATGGGCGCCGAGTACTTCACGCGCCGGTTGTTGAACCAGACGTCGACCGAGGCGATCCCGTGCGGCGAAGACGCCCAGCCGCGGAACTGCGCCGGCCCGCGGAACACCTGCTGGCCGCGGGGAAACTCGAACACCCCGGCGATCGACTGCGTACACGTCGCCGCTCCGTAGAGAAAGACGTCGACGTCCCGCGGGCGCGTCGGCCGCTGGCCGGCCGGTCCTCCGGCCGCCGGCAGGAGTGAGAACACCCAGTCCGCCCCTGTCCGCGCATCGAAGTGCGCGACGTAGCGCAACCGCCCCCGATCCAACTCGCGGCGCAGCCAGTCGCGTATGACCTTGGAGTCCTCGCCGTAGCGATCCGAGTGCACGATGACGGTGTCCACCCCGGCCTTCTTCAGCGCGTCGATGAAACCGTCGGACATCTCCTTCGACAGCGCCGACAGCTCCGTGCGGACCGGCGGGGAAAACCCCGACGTGCCGTTCACCATCCGCTGGTGATGCGTCGTCGCGTGCAGCATGTACTCGTATTCGCTCGAGAGTTTGTCCATCGGCAGTTCCACCATCGCGGAGATCTTTTGCCCCGCGAGCCAGCGGTAGACCGGAGGCGGATTCGGATCGAGGAGGAACCAGCGCACCGGCGCGGCCCACAGCGCGACCACGAACGCCGCCGGGACGAGCCACCGCAACCACCGATGTCGGATCGCCGCCGTGAACAGCGCGATCAGGATCGCCATCCCGATGTATGCGATCACCGCCCACCGCGCCGGTGCGCGGATCGCCCGAAATCCCGGCACGGCCCCGAACAGGAACTCATGGAAGACGAAGTTCAGCCCCAGCGACCCGGCGAATCCGATCGCGATCCAAAGCACCCCGAGGGCGAGCCTTGCCTTCTGCCGTCGCGCGACGAAGAGCGCCAACGCCGACACGATGAGCGCGAGTGCACCCGGATAAATCTGCCGCTCCGGCTCCCCCGCCAACCGCCAACCGCCAACCGCCAACCAATCCGTCGCCACCGCCGAATAGCGCATCACCTCTTCGTACCCGCGCTGCATCCCGTACAGCTTCTGCACCGCCACATACGGATAGAGAAACGGCGCGAGGACGAGCAGCCCCACGAACAGCGGCACGACCAGGTCGCGCCATGCGCGCCGTGGAATCAGAAGGAGCGCCGTCACCGCCGTCGCGAAGGCCCCGAACATCAGATAGTGGACGTTCGTCAGCCCGTTCATCACGAACAGCGCCGCAAACGCCGCTCCCCGTTTCCAGGTCGGCCGCTGCGCGTACCAGAGCAGCGCCAGCAGCATCAGCGGCAGCCACCCACCCCAGGCGTGCTGCAGGTGACCGCGGTGCACGAAGCGGAACGGAACGAACGCATAGAACACGCCCGCGGCGATACCCGCGGCGACGGACCCGGTGAGATGCTGTCCCAGCAGATACGCACCAAAGCCGCAGAGCGCAATCCCCGCGAGGAAGGCCAGGTTGTACGCCGCCACCGGCCCCACACCCGCGGCCCGCGGGGGAAAGAGAAACACGGCGATCCCGTAAAGGTTCTCGCTGAACGCCAGTGAGTACTTCGCCGGATGGAAGGCATTCGCATGAAAGAGCGACAGCGGCTGATGCCGCGTCGCCCACCAGTCCCAATCAAGGATCCAGGTGTTGATCAGCGGATCTCCGGGATCCGAGACTGCCCGATCGAGGTTCGGCGCCAGCGGCCAGGTCATGGCGACGGTGAGGGCGCCGAAGAGGAAGGCAACAGCCACGTGCCCCCGCCAACCGCCAACCGCCAACCGCCAACCCAATTGCCTCGCCATCCGCCGCCGATGATAATTCGCGCCCATGCCCTCGATCCCTTTTACCGGAAACTACGAAGACCTCTCCACCGACCGCGGTTACCAGTTCAAGTTTTATTGCGAGAAGTGCAAAAACGGCTACATGTCCACCTTCAGAACCTCGAAGATCGGCGTGCTCGGTACAGCCGCGAACCTCGCAGGAGGACTGTTCGGCGGCGTGTTCGGACGCGGCGAGGACAGCGCCTACGAAGTGCAGCGCGCCGCCGGCGGCCCCGCCCACGACTCCGCTCTGAAGGACGCCGTCTCCGAGATCGCGGCGATTTTCAAACAATGCACGCGCTGCGAAAACTGGGTCTGCGAGCCGATCTGCTGGAACCGGAAGGCCGGCCTCTGCGAAAACTGCGCGCCCGATCTCGACGAAGAGATGGCCGCCGCCCAGGCCGAGGCCGCGCGCAAGCATATAGGGTGCTGAGTGCTGGGTGCTGAGCACGCGGGCACGCGGGACTCAGCACTCAGCACCCAGCCCTCAGCACCTCGAGCCACCGGCAGCCACCTTGCACCAGCGCCACCCGTGACCATTCTCGTCCTCTTCGGCGGCCTCTCGGACGAGCGCCACGTCTCCGTCGCCTCGGCGCAGAACATCGTCCGCGCCCTGCCGGGCGCGCTCGCGTGGTTCTGGGCTCCCGATGGGCGCGTCTACGATGTCGCGGCCGCGGATCTCCTGGCGCATCGGCGGCCCTTCGAGATCGACTTCGTCCCCGCGCGCCCGGCCATCTTTCCGACGCTCGAACAGGCCCTCGACACCCTGCCGGTCGAAGATCCGCTGTTCTTCCTCGCCCTGCACGGCGGCGAGGGCGAGGACGGGACCGTGCAGCGGATGCTCGAGGCCCGCGGCATTCCGTTCACCGGCTCCGGTTCTGAAGCGAGCGCAGCGGCGTTCGACAAGGATCGGGCCAAGGAGCTCGTTCGCGGACGCCTGCGCATCGCCGAGTCGCGCGTCGCGCGCAACGCATCCGAGCTGCAGATCGCGATCGACGACCTGCTGTCCCGTCACGAACGCATCGTCCTCAAGCCCCTCGCCGGCGGATCCAGCCGCGGCCTCCACTTCCTCGGACGCCACGACGCGCCGCCGCGCGATCTGCGCTTTCCCTACATCCTCGAGCAGTTCATCCGAGGCCGCGAGCTGACCGTCGGCGTGATCGAGAATGGCAACGGCCCCATCGCGCTGCCCGTGATCGAGATCGAAGTCGACCCCAACCGCACCTTCGACTACGAGGGGAAATACCTCGGCGCCGGCACGCGCGAGATCTGCCCGGCCAACATCCCCGAGGAGATGGCCCGCGAGGCCCAGACCACCGCCCTCGCCGCGCACGTGGCCCTCCGCTGCGAAGGCTACTCGCGCACCGACGTCATCGCGGCCGAGGACGGGATCTACTTCCTCGAGCTCAACACACTCCCGGGACTGACCACGAGCTCGCTCGTCCCCCAGGAGCTGCAGACCGCGGGAATCGGATTTCGCGAGTTTTTGGAGCGGCAGGTAGAACTCGCGCGTCGCAAAGTCGTAAAGTCTCAGAGTCGCAAAGAGGAGACCGACAGGTCCTCCTTTGAGACTTTGCGACTTTGAGACTTGAGACTTCGATGAGCGGAATGAACATCTTCCTCGGCATCCTCCTCGGCCTGGGCCTGTCGGCGTCGACCGGGTTGAACACCTTCCTGCCGCTGCTGATGCTCTCCGCCGCGGCGCGATTCAACATCGCCGGAATCGAGCTCGGGACGAAGTTCGAGTGGCTCACCTCCGACGCCGCGATGATCACCCTCATCGTCGCCTGCGTCATCGAGCTCATCGCCGACAAAATCCCCGCCGTCGATCACTTCCTCGACAGCGCCGGCACCTTCATCCGCCCCCTCGCCGGCGCCCTCGCCAGCGCGTCCGTCCTGACCGGCCTCGATCCGATGGTCGCGGCAATCATCGGCCTCATCGTCGGCGCCCCCACCTCCCTCGGCCTGCACACCCTCAAAGCCGGCACGCGCGTCGCGTCGACAGCGACGACCTTCGGCTGCGGCAATCCGGTCCTCTCCCTCATCGAAGACGTGATCTCGTTCTCCCTCTCCGTAATCGCGATCTTCCTCCCGATCGTCGTGCCGTTCGCACTGGCCCTGCTGGTGTATGCGATGTACCGGCTGTGGAGGAGAGCCCAGCGAGAGCCGGACGTGGTGGGGCCGGGACCGACTTCCTGAGCGTGGTCTCGCGACTTGGGCTCTCGTTCGCGTTAACGTTTACAACTGGCTAACCAACCCACTGGCTTGCAGCTGAACCTGGTGTCCGGCCCGGCAGCCGAGCTGCCTACCTTCTCGCCAGCGTCACGGCATCACGCCGGCTGCAAGTCGGCAGGCGTTTGCATGCAACTTATCGCCGGCCAACCGCCGCGCCGTTTCGGCCTAGTGTCGTGTCCAGGTTGAAAC
>CAZLGP010000219.1:0-12374 GCA_964558905.1 uncultured Thermoanaerobaculia bacterium
CTTTGAGACTTTGCGACTTTGAGACTCCCTACGTGCGCGGCGCTCACAACTCGCCGAGCACGTTCCTGGTCACCGCCGGAATGAGCGTCACGTCTTCCGCAATTCCTCGCGTGAAGATCACGAGGATCAACTTCTTGCCGCCGGGCAGCTCGATGTACGCGGCGTCGTGACGAACCTCGCTCGTCCACCCTGCCTTCGACCAGAGTCTCGAGCCCTCGGGAAGCGCTTCGCCGATGAGCTCCTTCACCTGGTTCTCCTCTTCGCGCGGAGGCGACAGAGGGCGCTCGAGGAGCTTCATCATCTCGTGTGCGCCCGGGGCGCGAAGGCGCTGGATCCACAGCAGCAGCGAGGCGGTCGCGTTCGCGGTGAGCATGTTGCGATTCACGCGCTTCTCGCCGAGGACCTGGAGGTCGACCCCGTAGGGACCGAAGCTCCACGGCTTCATCATCGCGCTCACGTTGTCCGCGTAGCCGAGCTTCTGGAAGCGCTCGTTGATGTCGCGACGGCGCTCGATGTAGCGGCGCAGCGCGCGGCCCTCCAGCGGTGGGCCGGGGCAGGTGTCCGCAAGGATGTCGACGAGGTACGCCGTGGCGTCGTTGTCGGAGACGACGATCATCTCCTTGAGCGCACGACCGACGTCGCCGATCCTCTCCTTCTTCGTGGCAAAGACGTCGGCCATGAAGAAGAGCTTGATCACCGACGCGGGATAGAAGCGCTCGTCGCCGTGATAGTCGGCGCGGGCGACGATCGCGGGGTTCGTGACGTCGACGACGCTGATCGCGAGGTCTTCTGGTTTCAGTTTCGGATAGGCCTTCAGCGTCGCTTCGGCCGCCATGCGCAGTCTCGTCCCAATCGACGGATCGGGCGGGACGTGGAGAAACTCCGGATTGTCCGCGTGCCCGGTGAAAGCGAAGAGGAGAACGAAGAAGAGCTTTCTCATTTCAGTTTGAAGTTCACCGTCAGATTGAAAAGCACCGCCACCGGCTTGCCGTCCATCTTCGCCGGCTCGAAGGTCCACCGCCGCACCGCGTCCATCGCCGCCGTGTCGAGATCCGGCGCGCAGCTCTTCACCAGGCGCACGTTCTCGACGATGCCCGTGTCCGAGATCGCGGCCTCCACGATGACCAGGCCCTGACTTCGACAGTGGAGGAGAGAAGGCCCGCCGCGGCGAGAGCGAGCATCGAGCCCGCATTATGGCTCCTCCCATTACCATGCCCCCGTGAAACTCACCCTCCGCGCTCTCAATCGTGCGACGCTCGCGCGGCAGATGCTGCTGCGCCGCGAGCGGGTTGCGCCTCTCGACGCGATTGCGCGCCTCGCGGGAATGCAGGCACAGGTTTCGAAGCCGCCGTTCATCGGTCTGTGGACGCGGCTCGAGAGCCTCCGCGGCGACGATCTTCGCGCGCTGATCGCGAAGCGCAGAGTCGTCCGGGCGACGATGATGCGCGCGACGATCCACCTCGTGACGACGCCGGACTTCCTCGCATGGCGCTCGCCGATTCAGCCGGTGCTCGACGCCGGCGCGGCGGCGATCGCGGGACAGCAGGACCTGGCCCACCTGATCGCCGTCGCGCGAAAGTTCTTCGACGACGAGCCGCGCCCGTTCGATGCGCTGCGCAAGCACCTCGGCGCACGCTTCCCGGACGGCAACGAGCGCCTGATGGCGTATGCCGTGCGCATGCACCTTCCCATCGTCCTCGTCCCCGACGACTCACAGTGGGGCTGGGCCGGCAACGCATCGTTCGCCGTGGCCGAGACGTACCTCGGAAAGAAAATCGCGAAATCGGCGGTCGCGCTCGACCTCGCGCTCCGCTACCTCGCCGCGTTCGGTCCCGCGGCGCCGGCCGACTTTCAGACCTGGTCGGGGCTGCGCACGGCGAAGGCGCTGTTTGAGGAGCTGCGCCCGCAACTGGTCACGTTCGAAGGCGAGAAGAGGAAGTCGGAGTTGTTCGATCTCCCCGACGCGCCGCGTCCCGACGAAGAGACGCCCGCGCCTGTGCGCTTCCTCCCCGAGTTCGACAACCTCCTCCTCGCGCACGCGGACCGCTCGCGGATCGTGTCCGACGAGCATCGCAAGCGCATCGCGACGAACAACCTCCGCATCCTGGGGACGTTTCTCGTCGATGGACGCGTCGCCGGCACCTGGAGCGCACCGAAGAAGGGAAAGAAGCTCGAGCTCGAGCCGTTCGTCAAGCTCGATCGGGCGTCGAAGAAGGCGCTCGATGAAGAGGCATCAGCGCTGGCCGCTTTTCTCTGACTCCGTCGCCGGATGAGCGGCCCTGGAGGTGACGCCAGATCCACGGCAGGAGATGACGCCGCGCCCAGCCCAGCTCCGCGCGCACCGAGTCGCCGAACCTCGGCCGCGGCCGGTCGGGCAGCGGCTCCTTCCACGCGTCGGACGTTCCGGGCAACCCCAGGCTGTACGCGAGCGCCTCGGCGATCCTCGCGTGGCCGGCGGAGTTCGCGTGCAGGCGGTCGTCGGACCAGAGCCGCGGATCGGATGCGACCGGCACCGCGGCGAGGTCGCAGAGGATCGCGCCGCTGCGCGCACACGCGCCGCGAATCGCGTCGTTCATCCGCGCCACGCGATCGCCGAGGACGCGCGCGAAGGGCATGACCGGGGTGAGGTCCGGGAGCGTGAACGTGAGCACGGTCGCGCCGGCGCTCACCAGCGCGTTCTGCATCGCCTCGAGATCCGCGCCGAAGGTCGCAGGGTCGAAGCGGCGCCGCAGCACGTCGTTCGTTCCCGCGACGACGGTGGAGAGGTCGGGACCCATCGCCAGCGCGCGGTCGAGCTGCTGCTCGCGGATCTGCCGCGTCGTGCGTCCGCGGATGGCGAGGTTGGCGTAGAGCACACTCCCCTGCTGCTGCGCGAGGCGCTCCGCGAGACGGTTCGCCCACCCGCGATAGCCGCCGCGACCATCGGGATCGTCGAGCCCTTCGCTCGTGCTGTCGCCGATGGCGACGTAACGCTCGTATCGCTTCACCGCGGGCATCGTACCGGAGGGCCGACAGCAATCCGAGGTCTGCCCTGCCGGACGCTTGCTGCGCATGCGTAGCCCTCTACCGCGGCGGAACCGGGATCCGTTCCTTGTTCTCGTCGAGCCACGCCGCGAACGACTTCAGCGTCGGGTTCAATGCTCGCGAAGTCTCGACGCTGCGCTGCGCGCGAAACGTCTCCTCGAAGTCGCGTTTGAACTGGAACATGTTGCCCAGGTCGTCGGCTCCCGGAAATCCGAAGGAGCGGAAGACCTCCGGCGGAACGGCGTTGTAGCGCACTTCCTCGCCGATCGCCTTCGAGAACGCCGCGGCCATCTCGCTGCCACCAAGATGCTCGCCGGCGATGCCCACGCGCTTGCCGATGAGATCCGCGCCGCGCCGGAAAATGCCGTACGCGCAGCGCCCGATGTCCTCGGCGGCGATCCCCGGGAGCTTCGCGTCGCCCATCGGCATCGTAATGCCGAGCCGCCCCTCGGCGTCGCGCGCGGGGCCCATGCCGAAGAAGATGAAGTTGTCCCAGTAGAACGAGGTGAGCAGGAACGTCGTCGGCACGCCGAGCTCGGTGAAGATGGCGTCGGCCTCGCCTTTCGCGTCGAAGTGCGGAACTTTGTAGCGCCCGCCCAAAGTCGGCATGCGATCGTCGGTCAACGGCACCAGATGGCGCGTGTCCTCGAGCGTCGACCAGATCGCGTGCTGCACGCGTGCATCGCGCGCCGCTGTGGCCATGATCCGGGCCTCGGCAAGCTCTTTCTCCGGCGTGAAGTGCGCCCAGAAGAACGTGACGCAGAACGCGCCGTACGCTCCGTCGAACGCGCGGCGCATGCTCTCGAGATCATCGACGTCCGCCTCCACGACCTCAGCGCCGAGGTCGGCGAGCATTCTCGCTTTATCGGAGCGGGCGTCGCGCGTGATCGCGCGCGCGGCGAAGTCGCCGCTCGGGTCGCTGAGAATGGCGCGGACGAGTCCCCCGCCCTGCGCGCCGGTGGCACCCACCACGGCGATGATGCGTCTGGTCATGTTGTGGTTCTCCTTCGAGGGTCGCATCATGCCATGCGATGACCGAGTTCGTCCCCGTCACCTGTCCCTACTGCGGCGAGCCCGCGGATCTCGACGTCGACGACACCGGCGCGAGCCGCCAGTCGTACGTTCAGGACTGCCCCGTGTGCTGCCAGCCCTGGCAGGTGGAGGTCACGCGCGATCGCGACGGCGACTGGAGCGCCAGCGTGCGGACGGGCGACGAGTAAGCGCGAAGGCGCGGGCACCGGCGACTTGCCCGTCCCGGCCCCGCCCGTGACGAAGAGGATGGGCGTCCCGTAGCGCGACTCTGCGACCTTGAGAACGGGCGCGCCGGTGCCGGCGCCCGAAGCGGTTATTCCAATTTTCGAGCGGGCTGGCTTCCTCCGGTAAACACCTGAGATCGTCTTTCGGTTGAATGGCCTACCATGGGTGTCGGGTCTCGCCCTCCCGTGCCGTTGTCGTCGAACTACCGGTGGAGGGACGACCCCAAGCGAAACGCGCCCATCCCGGCGCTCTCGCCCCGTACAGAAGGGAGACGACGATGAAGGTCAAATACATGAAGGACGTATCGAAGCTCGACGCCGTTCCGGCGGAGATGCGCGAGACGTTGAAACAGGTCGCGGAGCGCTATGCGTTTCGCGCGAACGACTACTACCTCGGGCTGATCGACTGGAACGATCCCAACGATCCCATCCGCAGGCTGGTGGTGCCGGATCCGCGGGAGATGCTGGACTGGGGGCGGCTGGATGCCTCGAACGAGCAGGCCGTCACGGTCGCCAAGGGAGTGCAGCACAAGTACCCCCACACCGTCCTGCTGCTGGTCAACGAGGTCTGCGGCGCCTACTGCCGCTACTGCTTCCGCAAGCGGTTGTTCATCAACGGCAACGACGAGACGACCCTCGACATCAGCGAGGGGCTGGACTACATCCGCCGCAATCCGCAGGTCACGAACGTCCTGCTCACTGGCGGAGATCCTCTGATCATGTCCACGCGCCGGCTGCTGCAGATCCTCGAGCAGTTGCGGGCCATTCCCCACGTGCAGATCATCCGCATCGGGACGAAGATGCCGGCCTTCAATCCGTGGCGCGTGCTCGACGACCCGGAGTTGGTCGAGGGCCTCTCCCGCTTCAGCACCGCCGAGAAGCGCATCTACATCATGGCCCACTTCGATCACCCTCGGGAGCTGACCGAGGCGGCCATCGCCGGGATCGACATGCTCCTCCGGGCCGGGGTCATCTGCGTGAACCAGTGTCCCCTCATCCGGGGCATCAATGACGACCCGGTGGTCCTCGCGGAGCTCTTCCGGAAACTCTCGTTCATCGGCTGCCCGCAGTACTATATTTTCCAGGGACGGCCGACGGCCGGGAACGAGCCCTACGAGATGCCAATCGTCGAGGGCTACGAGATGTTCGAGGAAGCGAAGCGGCGGGTCAGCGGGCTGGCCAAGAGAGTTCGCTTCGCGATGAGCCACGAGAGCGGTAAGATCGAGATCGTCGGCGTGGACGACAGCTTCATCTATCTCCGCTATCACCGCGCCAAGAACCGCGCCGACGAGGGACGATTCATGGTCTTCCACCGAGACGATCGCGCGTATTGGCTCGACCAGCTCAAGCCGGTGGGCCGGCTGGTGGCATTCGACACGGTGGATCTCCCGGTCGACGCGCCGACGGACGTGTCCATTCTCGAGATGGCCGGAGAAGCGACGGCGTGAAGGACCACGAGCGGATTGCGGGGCGGGTGTCGAAGTTCCGCCCCTCGCTCACGCTCGCTCTCAAGACGCTCGTCGGGTCGCGGATCGACGCCGGGCTGCCGGTGTACGACTTCGGGCTCGGCGAGACCAAGGGGCCGCTGGATGAAGAGATCCGAGCGGCCGGGGAGCGGGCGTTCCGCGAGCAGGACACGATGTACGGCGATCCGGCCGGGCTACCCGAGCTGCGCCAATCGGTCCTTCGGTGGATGGGCCTCGAGGGCCGCTACTCGGTCGACAACGTCATCATCAACACCGGCGCCAAGCAGGGGCTGTTCAACATCTTCCTGACGCTGTGCAACCCCGCCGACGCCGTGCTCTTCGAGGCCGCGCCGTGGGTCAGCTACCAGCCGCTCGCGGTCGCGGCGTATGGGTTTCCGGTGATGGTGCTCCCCCGCGAGGCGGGGGACCGCCTCAAAGTGACGCCCGCGGACCTGGAGCGGAACCTGGAGGTGCGGCCGCATGCCCGCCTGTTCCTGCTGAACAATCCCGTCAATCCGACCGGTCAGCTCTACGACGAGCACGAGGTCGAGGGTCTGCTGCGCGTGTGCGTGGAGCATCGCGTCTTCTTCGTGCTCGACCGGCTCTACTGGCGCCTGCTCTACGACGGTCGGACCTATCCCGAGCCGCGTCTCGACGACGAAACGCGGCCGTGGCTCATCCAGATCGACGGCATGTCCAAGAACTTCCGCCGGACAGGCGGGCTGCGCATCGGCTGGACGATCGCGCCCGACGACGTCGCCACGGCCATGATCAACCTGCAAAGCCATTACACCTCCGGGCCGGCCACGCCGACGCAGCGCGCGGCGCAGGCGGCGCTGGATCATCCCTACGACCTCTCGATGGTCGCCGACCTGCAGAGAAAGCGCGACCTTCTCGCCGAGCACGCCGGGGGGACTCCCCACGTGGAGATCTGGCCCACGCCGGCCACGTTCTACTCCTTCTGGGATGTTCGGGGAGCGTTCGGCAGGACGACGCCATCGGGAAAGCTCCTGCGGACGTCGAACGACGTATCCGAGTACCTCGTCACGAGCGAGGGAGTGGTCGCCGCGTCGGGCACCGGCTTTCTGCAGGACGGATTCCTGCGGCTATCGTTCGCCACGCCTGACCCGACCATCATCGAAGGGATGGCCGCGGCCAAGCGCGCGTTCACGGCGCTGCGGTGAGTCGGCACGGCCGACGGCGTTGCAAACCTAGTGTCGCGTCCAGGTTGAAACCGTGGGTTCTTTGCGGCGGCGGCGGGCCGTCTGCTGCGCCGCCGCTCCTTGACGATGTCCCACATCGCCTTGCGTCGCGGCGGCTTGCATCCAACCCACCGGCGCTCGCAAAACAACCCACGGTTAAAACCTGCACACGACACTAGGCCGAGAGGGGTTTCGACGCGATCCGGACATCCGGTGCCGCTGTCAATCCTCGAGTCTGCTTTCGCGGAACCAATCCGTTACACTCCCATCTAATCGAGGAGATTCGTCCCATGTCTCGTTTTGCATTGCTGGTGTTCACTGCCGTTGCCCTGCCCGTTTTTGCCCAGGTCCCGACGATCATCGAAGAGATCGGCGAGCTCGAAGGAGTGCGCGATCCGAAGTGCTACGCGACCGCGAACCGGCTCGAGGACTTCATCTACGGCACGCCTCTGGAGTCGGAAGCCCGGTTCGAGAAGATCGCGCTGCAGAAGGCCTACATCCGCGACGTCTGGACGAAGGCCTCGGCCATGAGTCCGATGGACGGGGTCGACATCCCGAAGGAGATCGGCGTCGACACGTTGCGCCCCCTGCTCCAGGCCGCCGTGCCCTATACGCAGATGCCGGAAGGCAACTGGATGGTGCGGGGGATGCTCATCACCGCCCGCGACAAGCGGCAGTACGGCAGCGTCGCGTACGCGCTGCGGGCGATCCTGGCCGTGCAGCAGGATGCGCTGGTGGACGGCGTCGAGCTCGCGCCGCTTTCGGCCGACGCGGTGGATCTGTTCAAGGAAGCGATCGACCTGGTCACGCTCGCCGTGCTGCAGGACGCGGACAGGGACTCCCGCAAGTCGAATCGCGATCACATCGAGGCGCCGGTGTTTCGCGCGTCGTGGAAGGACATCGCGGGGGAGCGGGCCTCCGCCCCACTCACTGCGCGGGCCGGTAGTCCGCGCCCCACGGAGCTCGCCACCATCAAGGCGATCATCGCCGAGAAGCTCGCCGCCTTCGAAAAGTACAACCAGCTCTCGATGACCGTCTTCCTGCGCAACCTGCAGGTCTACATGGCCCGCCACCTCTGGCCCGAGGATCCCGAGGAGGGGAAGGCTTTCCGCGATCAGTTCAACGAGTCGATGATCGCCTGGACGAACGACGTCCTTTTGGAGTCGGAGAAGGTCGCGAAGAAGAAGGGCCACCCCCTGATTCGCGTGGAGGACGTACACGAAGCGCTGCAGAGGTATCAGCCGCACGACGCCAACCAGTACGAGGACATCATCTACTTCCCGCGCCTGGCGAAGAGCGAGCGCGTCGTGATCGAGGCGTACGACCTCGACTCCTTCCGCGATCCGGGCATGCACTGGCTCTATCTCAGTGAGGCCATCAACGATCCGAAGTACAAGGGCACGATCGAGCCCGATCCGTTCGCGGCGGAGCTCCTCACGGAGGGCGCGGCGCAGCAGGGTGTCCTGATCCTGCGCGTTGCTGGGAACATCGCCTCCGAGGAGGGGAAGGAGCGGCTCGAGCTGGCCCATCTCGCGAAGAGCGGGCAGCGGATCCAGAAGCTGCTCGACAAGCACACGGCGTTGCCGGCATCCGCGAAGAAGACGACCACGCAGATCGCCTCCGCGAAAGCGCCCGCCGCGAACACGAACGGCAAGTTCTTCACCGACGTCACCGAGACCAGCGGGATCGCCTACGAGCATCGTCTGGCCGACTGGCTGGCGCGCTTCATCCGCGGCTATACGGTCGTGGAGGGCGGCGCGGTGCGACTGGCTGTCCCGCCGACGTTCGGCGGCTCCGGAGTCGCGGCCGAGGACATCGACAACGACGGCGACATGGACGTCCTCCTGCTCGGCGGCGCCGGCGTCGCCCTCTATCTGAACGACGGCAAGGGAACCTTCACCGACGTCACCGAGGCATCGGGATTGACCTGGAAGCGTCCCGACGGCACGTTCGGCGAGATGCGCCAGCCGATCGTCGCCGACTTCGACAACGACGGCTTGCAGGACATCCTCATCACCTACGTCGACGACGAACATCGTCTCTACCGCAATCTCGGGAACGCGAAGTTCGAGGACGTGACGTCAAGAGCGAAGCTCGGCGGGAAGGGATTGGTCGGTGGTCCGGCAACCGCGCTCGACTTCGATCGCGACGGACTCCTCGACGTCTTCATCGGCTACTTCGGCGACTACATTCGGGGCGAGCTCCCGACGCTCTCCCGCCGCAACAGCAACGCCCTGCCCGACAAACTGTTCCGTAACAAGGGCAACTTCGTCTTCGAAGATGTCAGCGCCGGCAGCGGCATCGAGAACACCGGCTGGGCTCAAGCCGTCGGTCACCTCGACTTCGACGGCGACGGCTGGGAAGACCTCCTCGTCGGCAACGACTTCGGCGTGAACGCCTGGTACCGGAATCTCGGGAACGGTAGGTTCGAAGACGTCTCCTCGAAGCTCGGCACCGACAAGCCGAGCTACACGATGAACGTCGGAATCACCGACCTCAATCGCGACGGCCGGCCCGATGTCTACATCAGCAACATCGTGACCATGGACAAGGACGAGAAGTACATCCTCCCGGACACGAAGACGCGGATGAAGTTCAATCCCGCCAAGATGGCCAACATGCGCGTGGTCGAGGCCAACGACCTCTGGATCTCCAACGGCGACGTCTACGAGCAGTCGAAGAACGTCGGCCGCGGCCTGCGCGCCACCGGCTGGGCCTGGGACGCGGATTTCTTCGACTTCGACAACGATGGCGACGACGATCTGTACGTCGTCAACGGCATGAACGAGTACGCGGTCTACTCGAGCGTGAATCCGTATCTCACCGATCCCGCCGGCAATCCGACCAACGCCATCCTCCCCGTGGCGGAGAAAGAAGTGCCGGTGTTCTTCGTGAACACGAACGGGACGCTCCAGGAGGAGACCGCCAAGAGCGGCGCCGACCCGGCCGGGAACGCGCGCAGCGTCGCCTACTTCGACGCCGACGGCGACGGCTATCTGGACATGGTCGTCAACAACTTCAACACCCCGGCCATCCTCTATCGCAACAACACCTCCGGCAATCACTGGCTCAAGCTCCGCCTCACCGGCGATCCGGAGAAGGGCGTCACCCGTGACGCGATCGGCGCGAAGATCACCGTCGACTCGCAGTCTCACAAGGGGATTTGGCGCGCGGTCTTCTCGACCATCGGCTACCTCTCCGTCCACCCGAAGGAACAGCACGTCGGTCTCGGCGCCGACACGACCGCCGACGTGACGATCACCTGGCCGAACGGCGACCGCGAGACGCTCGCCGGCCTTCGCGCGAATCGGACGTACAACGTCGTGCAGGGGCAGGGTGTCGTGGAGTGATCGGTGCGTTCGTCCTCGCGTTTGTCGTTGCCCGTGACCCGTTGCCCGTTCCCCGGGCAGTTCCGCAAGAACCGAAACTCCCGGGCAACGGGCAACGGGCAACGGGCAACGCACTTCGCGACGCCCAATCGCGCTACCTGCTCCAGCACGCCGCCAATCCGGTGAACTGGTTTCCCTGGTCCGACGAGGCCTTCGCGAAGGCGCGCGAGACGAACAAGCCCATCTTCCTCTCCATCGGCTACTCCACGTGCCACTGGTGTCACGTCATGGAGAAGGAGTCGTTCGCCGATCCGGAGATCGCGGAGCTGATGAACGAGGCCTTCATCTCGATCAAGGTGGATCGTGAGGAGCGGCCGGACCTCGACAGCGTGTATCTGGCGGTGACGCGGACGCTCACGGGCGATGCGGGTTGGCCGAACAACGTCATCCTCACGCCGGACGGGAAGCCGTTCTTTGCGGCGTCGTACATCCCGAAGGAGAAGTTTCGCGCACTCATCCCGCGGATCTCGTCGATGTGGCTCGAGCAGCGCGAGCGCGTCGTCGCGAACGCGGAGATGATCACTCGTACGCTGCAAGCGGAGCCGGTCGCAGGTGATGCCCTGGGCGTGGACGTGCTCGCGAAAGGCTACCGGCAACTCGCGTCGCGCTTCGACGCGAAGCACGGCGGATTCCTCCCCGAGCCGAAGTTTCCGACGCCGCACCATCTGATGTTCCTCCTCCGCCAATGGCATCGCACGAAGGACGCGAAAGCGCTGGAGATGGCGGAGACGACGCTGCGCGCGATGCGCCGCGGACCACTGTGGGACGCTCGTGACGGCGGCTTTCACCGCTACTCGACGAACGCCGACTGGAGCGAGCCGCACTACGAGAAGATGCTCTACGATCAGGCGCTGCTGGCGCTCGCGTACCTCGAGGCGTACCAGGCCACGCGCAAGGAGGAGTATGCGAAGACCGCACGCGACATCTTCACGTACGTTCTCCGCGACCTGCGCGCTCCGTCCGGTGCGTTTTACGCCGCGATGGACGCGGACGAGGCGTACTACCTGGACCGGAAGCCGGCGAAGCCAGGCCGCGACGAGAAGATCATCGCCGACTGGAACGGCCTGATGATCGCCGCGCTCGCGTACGGCGGGAACGTCCTCGACGAGCCGAAGTACGCCGAGGCCGCGACGCGCGCCGCGGATGCCGCAGTCGGGAAGAGGCGCAAATTTCTCGACGACCATGCGTTCCTGGTCTGGGGCCTGCTGAACCTCTACGAGGCCACGTTCGAGATCCGCCACCTCGAGACCGCGATCGCGCTGAACGACGAGGCGACGAAGCTGTTCCGGGATCCTTCCGGACGTTTCTACATCACGCCCGCGGATGCAGAGACTCTGCTCGTGCGCCCGCGGGAAGTGGGCGACGGCGCGATCCCGTCCGGCAATTCCGTGCAGCTGATGAACCTCGTCCGCCTCTCCCGCATCACCGCGAACGAGACCTACGAGAAACAGGCGGCCGAGCTGATCCGCGCCGCGAGCGACGAAGTCTCCCTCGCCCCCGTCGCCTCCACGCATCTCCTCAGCGCCCTCGACTTCGCCCTCGGTCCGTCCTTCGAGGTCGTGTTGTCCGGCGACGACGTCTCCGCGATGCGCCGCGCGGTCTTCGCGCCCTTCGTGCCGAACAAGGTCGTCGTACACCGCCCCTCGGGCACTTCGGCAATCACGAAGATCGCACCGTACACGGAGGAGCAGCGCGCGATCGGGGAGAAGACAACGGCGTATGTTTGCACGAACTACGCGTGCAAGTTGCCGACGACGGATCCCGGGAAGGTGTGGGGGGGACGATGAGACGGATGGGACCCATGGGACCTATGGGACGAATGGGTAGCCGGTTCTACCTATTTGTCCCATGGGTCCCATGGGTCCCATGGGTCCAATCAGTCCTATCGTCGAACCGCCCTTCTCTTCCCCCCACCCTTCCACTCGCGCAAGAGCGCTCTTAGCGCCTCCGGCGACTGCGTTGGCGGCGCCTGTCCCAGCTGATCGCGCGTGTTGACGCCGTGGCAGGAGCTGCACACGCGGACCTCGCCGGGCTGGA
>CAZLGP010000220.1:0-23244 GCA_964558905.1 uncultured Thermoanaerobaculia bacterium
GTCCGCTACGGCGGCACCGCCGGCAGCTACCGCCTGTCCCCCTACTACCGCGGTCCCCTCACCGTCGCCCATCTCGGCCCGCCCTCCGAGCCGCTGCGCCGCAAGCTGAAGGCACTCCGCTCCGCCGACGGCGATCTCGTCTGGATGCGCGGCATCGGCGAAATCTCCGCCACCGGTCCGCGATCCGACACCGTGCACCCACTCCTCGTCTACGCCGAGCTCATGTCCGATCCCGACCCCCGCGCCGCCGAAGCGGCCGAGCTGGTACGCGAACATCACTTGCCGTGGGCCGGCTCGCGCCCCGGCGCGCCTCGCGTTTAGCTCTCTCCCCAGCCGTCCTCCAACCTCACGCTACACCCGGCGTTTCTGACGCCGCTTTCGGCGCGACTTCTTGACGGCGTCTTTAACCTCGCGACGGACGAGAACGTAGCGTGTAATTCGGCCGAGCATGTCCCAAAGACAGTCCTCGGGAATCGGCACGACACTCGACGGAAAACCTCCGAGATCGACGTGTCGGTCGCGGATGAGCTCGGGAGCAGCCTCAGCCAAGGCATCAAACAGGAGTTGGCGCTTCACAGCACCACGGCCGGCGGTCAGTGCGCCGTTGTGCGTCAGGAGCCACCGATCCGTCGATCGCTTCAGGTCTCGATCGAAGGGGAGCTGGAGGACTGCCTCGTAGTTCGAGTCATCCGAAAGTGCGACGAGGAGATAGGTGTAGCCGCCTGCGGTCGTGTAGCCACCGGCGAGCCATCGCGAGTCGACTGCGAAAAAACCCGCCTGAATCGACAGGCCAAGTATGAGCTGTGAGCCGGTGATGTCTTCTATCAGGATGTCGCGGAACGCACCGGGCCAGCCACCCCCGGTCGGCGAGCCCGGTGCGTGGTGGTTGACGCCTAGGTCCTTCACAAAGCTGATCCCGTGCGACCCTCGCGGCCTCGCGACGAGCTGCTCCGGATGGTGAATGGCATCGTCGAATGCCAGGATGGCGGTCCACATCTCCGCAGGTGCATCCATGCCGACGATGTCCCTGAGCCGCGCATGAAATCGGACGCAATCTGGCCTTCGATCCGTGTCTGACGGAAGCTCCGGTTCCTTCGCGTACGCCTGACACGCGAATACGGACATCACCCTGTCGTTGATCACCGCCTCGTAGTCGGGGATGTCGTCGATCGCGACGAGGGTGCCGTCATCGGACAGCGTGAAAGAGCGCGTGTCGATACCATTGGTGGTGACGAGAAACTTCGCGTCGAGCGTCTCCGCGTATCCGTGGCCTTGAGAGATGACCTCTTTCGTGATGGCCACCGCTGGTGCCTTGCATTCGACGACGACCAGGACACGCCCATCTCCTACGTGCCGGACTGCCGGCTCTGTAGCATCCGCAGCAGCACCGACCGAATCGTCAGGCACGTCGTCGAAGTCCTCGTCCCCACCTTCCTCGCTCGGTTGCACCCAGACCAACACCCCATGGTGTTCATCATCGTTCGCGTAGGCAATGAACGCCCCGGACTGTCCGTCGGCTGAAAGTGCCGAAGCCTCGAGCCAGAGGCGGGTGTTCGGATCAGAGCCGTCGGAAGGCGCCATCGCGTCAATGAGCGCAAGGCTGCCCTCGTAGGTCCACTCCAGCTCAGGGATCCCGAGGCCGTTTGCGAAGCGGACCTCCTCCGGCGTCTGCCCCCAACCATCAACGAGAACGACGAGGAGCGGCGGTAAACCCTGCGGCCCGCCCGGCGGAGGTCGCATCGCGAGGGCGTGGCCGGCGTTGAGTTTTTCGAAGCCCAAGACGCGGCAAGCGAGGTCTTCCCCGTCCACTGATAGTTGGACAAGGTCAGGTACGTCGATGCACATGACGCCGGGCGCGTGGCCGATTCTCGCTTCGACGGCGCGACGCCGCTCTGAATAGGTCGGCTCGCTCGTGGTGTTCGAGCTCACGTCGGCGACCTGGAACCGCGCCCGCATGACACTTGCCGGTAGTCTGATGAGCACGTCAGCACGTCGGCGATCAGCCGTGCCTCTGGCGACAGGCTCCTCCGAAAGCAGCGCAACCGGCGGATAGCCGTACTCCGTCATCAGGCAGCGAAGGACGCTTTGTCGCACCTGCTCTTCCGGCTTGTCGGGGACCAGCTGCTTGCGTGCCGAATCGAGGAGACGTGGTCCCTTCGCCGTCTCGGTGGCGCGATGACGACTGAGCTTGAATCGCTTCATCGTTCCATCTCGCGTTCCTGCTCCGGACGCGTCACGGCCCCCCCGACACCATCACCGAGACTTCGTTCGCGACCGGCGTGTACACATCGACATCGACGCCGACAGCCGGTGTGCGAATCGAGACCACCAACGCGTATCGCGCCGGGCGGTGCCATCGTCCGAGCGCGCGACGCGTCCGCCACCAGCCCTTCGCCCCCGGGTAGACCACCAACGCCCCGCGGGCCGCGAGGTCGGTCGCCAATCCCCGCCACGTATCCTGATGCACGGACCCCTTGTGTCGAAGAATGGGTCCGAGGTCCCAGCCCGAGTCCGATCCGCCCGTGTGCCCCGTGCTCTCGTCGCGCGCCTGCCTGTTCACGCGCGCTCGGAACCCGTCGACCGTCTCATGGGGACGACGAACGTCGAAGCGCAGCTGATGCGAGGGATAGACGAAGCGGGAGCGCCATCCGCGACGCGCCGGGTTCGCCTCGACGAAATACGACAGCGTCACCCGAAGCTCGACCTCCACGGGCCCGAGTCCTTCCAGAACGTCCCGCGGCCAGGGCAGCTCATGCAGGTTCATCTCGTTGGTTCTGATTGTCGAGCCATCCCTGCGGAACGGGACCAGCTCGTCCTCGACAATGAGCGTCAGGTGGTCGCGGGCTGACCACAGCGCACGCTCGAGGTTCGGTACTCCATGCCCGTAGCATCGCAGCCGGTGGCGCATGTCGTCGGGAAACTCAGCTCCCATGGTTGGCGTCCATTCAGCCGAATGTAAGACCAGCGCGCGCACGGTCTCCGGCCAGAGGTCGGCGTACTCACTCATGATGAGCGCGCCGATACGCGCTGCCTGCGCCGCAGCGGCGCTCGTGTCTCCCGTCGTCGTGAACCAGCGGGTAGCGGGGTCGCGATGGGTCGTGAGCAAACGAACGTCGTCGACCGCGTAGGCGGTGTTGCTCGATGGATCGATGGCTGCGTTCCCGCCTTCGAGCACGACGTCCGGCTTCAGCGGCCACTCGTCCTTCCAAATCAGGCTCGTCGTCGAGGTCGGCCCCAATGCGCCGGGCGGGGCGACGACACGCCATCCACTGAACCTCGACGGGTCGAGCGTCGTGAGCTGAGTGTAACCAGCCGCGACGATCGCGTTCCAGGCCTGGGCCGGATCGTGCAGGCTCTCAGCGAGGTTGACGTCAGGATACGGACCCGCTCGCCACTGGGCGTCGGCAACATTGCCACCGGAAACGACCACGACACGCGACGGCTCATCGTCGAGAGTCCCGGCGATGAGATCGTCGAGCTTCGCCGACCAGGATGACGGCTGACCTCGATCCCGCGCGTCTGTCGCGGTGACGGTCAGACAAAGCGCTCGACGTCGCATCGGCGCCGCAATTTCGGCCGCGTACGCCGCTTGTGCGGTGACGTGACCGTATAGCTCGGGTTCCGTGGGCGCTGAGCTCTGCCACAGCTTCACGGACTCCACGACGTTGTCGACCACAACGGGCGCCGACCCAACCAGGTGGTCGAGCAGTCGGTCGGCGAACAGCGCGATCCCCGCCATCTGCGTCCCGTGCCCGTCTCGGTCGTCCACGCCGAGAGACGGCGCCAGGGCCGTGGCGCGCAACTTGATGAAGCCTTCGAGCAACGGGTGGACGTTCACGCCGCTGTCGAGCAAGCAAACTGCCGCAGGGGTCGAGGCGTTCGTGACGATACGCCCCAGAAGATCGTCCGCCAGATCGCGCTGGTCCTTGCCATGAAGCTCGAAGAAGTCCCCCGCGAGCTCCTTCGCCTTCCGCACCTCGGCCACGCAGTCGAGAAGCCGCACCGACTCACGCATGGCCTCGGGCGTCGCCCAAGCGAGGACCACGGTTCGATCCACGAGCTCGACGAACGCCGGCTTGGTCCGGATGCCGATCTTTGACGCTTGACGAAAGAACGAGTCGAGAATCGCGCCGCGCTCAGCGCCAGCGCGGAGCCATACCTCCCACCAAATGGAAATGCCGTCCTCGGGAAACAGCGCGTCATCGTCGGTCCAGAACGTGCGAAGAGCCGCCCGACGGATCGCGCTGAGCCGCGCCACCAGCGCGGCGTGCCTCGGAGCTCCTCGGCGGGTTTCCTCGTCGCGAAACTGCATAATGCGCGTCTCGAGCCACGAGAGCTTTCCGTGAGGAATGAACGCCAACGCACGCATCGCGGGTCCCTCCTTGACCGCAAGCAGTTGCACGCCTTGCGTCCGGGCATCGATGGACTCGAGCGCGAGCTCGAAGCCAGGCTCCGCCTCGAACTCGACAACGAGGCCTTCTTGGGACTCGATGTCGTACTCCTCACGCTCCGCCACGACGTCGTCCATCGCTTTGCGAACGGCATCCAGTTGCGCCAACAAGTTGGCCGCGTGCTGTCGGCGATCTCGCGTTGGGTTCGGCCCGCTCCCAGGTCCGCCAGCATGGGGTGACGTGAAAGGTTCGGCATGCCCATTCGGACCCAGCACGATGTGCGGACGCCTATCTTGCCGGCCGTTTGCCACCGATGGAGTCTAGCGTGTGATGGGCAGATTCTTGCGCTCTTTGAGGAACGACAGCAGCCGCTTCGTCGTAATCGCGATACCGCCCTCGAGAACGGCATCCTTCGCAGTGTCGACGCACGCGCGGGTCAGATCTGCGTAGCTCATTCCTACGCCTGCCTTCACGGCTCTCTTCCAATCCAATCTACTCGTATCGAACGGCGACAGCCGCGCACGGAGAAGCTCTTCCACCTGTGGCGCAGTGGGATGTCGATACTCGACGATGTCGTCAAACCTTCGAAACAACGCCGGGTCGAGCGCAGGACCAAAGTTCGTCGCGGCGACGATGAGGCTGTCCGAGTCGTCGTGCTCGATGAACTGCAAGAATGAGTTCAGCACACGCCGAATCTCGCCAACGTCTCCGCGCTCGCCTCGGTTTCCGCCAATGGAGTCGAACTCGTCGAACAGGTACACCCCTCGCGTCTTGCCCATGCTGTCGAACACGAGGCGCAACTTCGCGGCCGTCTCGCCCATGAACTTGGTGATCAGCCCGTCCAGCCGGATCACGAGCAATGGGAGATTCAGCTCGCCCGCGACCGCCGACGCCGTGTACGTCTTGCCAGATCCCGGCGGGCCCACCAGCAGGATTTTGCGCCTTGGTTCGAGCGCGTGTTGATGCAGCGTCGCGCGCGCTCGGTACTCTTGGATCACACGCTCGAGCCGCTGGCGAGTCTCCGCGTCGAGCACGAGCTCGGAAAGCCGCACCTCCGGATAGGACACCGCGAGGAGCCCGAGCAGCTCTCCGCGGGCGGCGGTGATGGGCACCGGCCTGCGGGAGCCGCCATGCTCCCGCTTCTCACGGGCGTGCTCGACCATCGCGCGAATGTCGTCCGCCAAGCGCCCCTGGCCCTTCCGTGCGGCATGCGCGGCGATCTGCATCGCGACCGTCATGAACTGATGGTCGTCACCCTTGAGCTGGCTCTCGATCAACGCCTTGATTTGTGCGGCTGTCGCCATGGTCACTCGGCGGCTGTCCCGAGAACCTCCCGCTGAACGTGCTCGCGGAAGGTCTCGATGCTCGTGAAGTAGCGGAATCCGTGCGCGTTTGCTGCTTCGTGGGTCTCCTTAGGCTCATTTAGCAGCACCGCGACGGGCTGGCTGAAGCCTTCCTGAAGACCATTCGGCCAGGCGAGGTCCAAGATCGCCACAGGGCTCCCCGTCGTCGGGTCTGCGAGCTCATGGGGCGACTCGCCTGACGGCAGGCCCTGCGCCGCCACCCAAAGGTTGAGCTCGGTGAGCTGTCGCTCCTCGTCTTCGGTATCGATTCCGCCGACGACGGGTTGTTGGCTCGCCACAGGCGCAACGGATGTCACATGCGTAGTCGGCATGGTCGGCAACTCGCCATGGAACAACTCCGTGAGAAAGTCGTTTGCAGCATTGGCCAACAATGCCTTGCGCGCTTCGAGAAACTCCCGGAAGTTCTCGACGCGCCAGAGATCGCGGTCCATCGGGATCCACTGCGAGGCGAGCGCGCCCGGGTAACGTGCCTCGACGTCGGCGAAGTACTCCTCCGGCGGCCGCGCGCTGATCCTGAGGTTCGTGTCCTTGGTGAGAAAGCAGAAGTTGGCGATCGCGTTGACCTCGGGCCGCCGGTACTTGTGCTTGTACAGAAGTGCTCGCGGGAAGATGTGGTGAACCTCGAGCTTGCTCATCTTGCCGAGCAATTCAGCGCGCAGGGCATTTCCCGTACCCCAGTCCTGCGCCCCGCCAGTCCGCGTCAACAGATAGAGCATCGGGTAGAAGCGCGCGCCAAGGCTCCATCCGCTGAAATGAGCTGGCTGGACGTGTAGGCCACCGTGCCAGAGGTGGAGCTCGTCGATGAGGCGGTCTAGGGCTCCGTCGATCTCTTCCAGTACCTGGAGATCGCGGTCGATGACGGATTCGGTGGACCCCGAGTACCTCCCCCACATCGCGCTCTCGAGGTACCAGAACAACAGGCGGTCACGCTCCTCGGCGTTCGAGATGCTCCCGCCACGCTTGTCGACGTAGTGGACCAACGTTGGCATGGCGTAGCGCCCGAAGAACACGCGATCGTGGTCGAGACCGAGGCGCGAGCCGATGGTGTTGAGCAAGTAGTCGATGCTCTTCTCGGCGCGAACGAGGCCGTCCCGAAACTCCTCGGGCTTCACGTCGTGAAGATGATGAAACTTCGCTTCACCCTTAATTACCGTGTTCACGTTTCGGAGCAACCAGTCGAGGTTGAAGTGATAGCCGGCGGCTTCCCAGCGGGCGAGCGCCGCTCTCATGCGGTCGCGCGCGTCCGGTGAGTCGGCGCAGATCTTCGCCAGCGCCAGGTCGCCTTTCGACAGCTTCGTCCCGCCACTGTTCACCCGGTTGAAGATGTCGACCACCACCTCGACGGTCTTGTCCTCACCGGTCACCTCTTCGATGTGAAGGTCGATTTCCTTGATGTTGTGGATGCGGTTCAGTCGGTCGAGGTGGGTGGGCCCGTTGGCCGCGTCCGCGCCGATCATGCCGAAGTACGGACCGAGCCCCTTCTGCATGAGCTCAGTGACGTCCACCCAAAGAGGGTCATCCTTCATCTTGATGGCGGAATAGAAGGCAAACTCCTCACGGGCTGCATGAAACCTCAGTCCAGTGAACGCCTGCGCGTTGCCGTCGAAGAACTTGGGCGCGCTTCCACGCACCAGCCCGTATAGGGAGGTGATGCGCTGCTGCCCGTCGAGAAGCAGCTTCACCACCCCGGGCGCGAGCTCGCCGTCGCCGCGGTGCGTCGCGCCGTCCGAGCTCGTCGCCCAGACGAGAAGGCTACCCACCGGGTGCCGGCGGTAGAGTGAATCCATCAAGCCCCGCACTTGGTCCCGGTTCCACACGTAGCCACGCTGAAACTCTGGGAGCGCCATGTGACCGCTGTCGATGTGATCGAGAATCGTCGAGACCTTCATGTGCTTCCCCTACCCTCCTCGAGCTCGGCTGTGTTGAACCTGAGCCTCCGGCGTTTTCGCGAACCCGTCGTGCTTCAGCACGCTGCCATCGTCGCGACCATCAAGCCGGTCGCCGTCCGCGCTGACACTACCCAACGCGGAACGAGGGGTCGAGCGTCTCACACCCACGCTCTGGTCGCCGTGAATCGGCAGCCAGGCGCCAATGCGGCTGTCAAGCCGGATGGCACACACATCACATGCGTCCACGCTCCCCCGTCCTCCGAGCCTTCCTCGAAGGCACGCGCGGTTTCACCCACGTGCTCGCGACCCACTGCAGCTCCACCGGCGGGCTCATAGTCGACGGCCGCGACCGGTGCGCCTAGACTGGTAGGTCCTGTGCCGCTTGAAACTGGCGTGCGGGTCGACCGCTACGAGCTGCTGCAACCCTTGGGGGAGGGCGGACAGGGCGCGGTCTGGAAGGCGCGAGACCTACTCAGTCCGGAATCCGAGCGTGCAATCAAACTCCTGACGCTCAAGCATGCGCGGACGGAAGACGTCGAACGCGCGCGTCGCGAGGCGCGGGTACTCGCGCGACTCAACCACCCCTCGCTCTGTCGCTGCCACGGCCTCTTCGAGGACCTCGAACATGAAGTGCTCGGCATCGTCATGGACTACGTGGATGGCTTCTCGGTCCACGAGCTACTCGGCGATACCCGATTCTCCACCGAGCACCGTGCGTGCCTGGTTCGTCATCTCATCGCCGCGCTTGCGCACATCCACGAGCACGGCCTCGTTCACCGGGACGTGAAGCTGGACAACATTCTGGTGACGCGCGCCTTCTGGGAGCGCCCCGGAACTTCATCGAACGTCAAGCTAGTCGATTTTGGCATTGCATCACTCGGGGACGCGTGTGGGCGCCTAACCACGCCCGGGTACGTCATTGGAACGCCGCCGTTCATGGCGCCGGAGCAGATCGAGCCCAAGCAATGGCGCTCGGAGATCCCGACGCCGGCCACTGACGTGTTTGCGGTAGGTATCGTCTCATGGCTCCTTCTGTGCGGCGATCACCCTACTGGCCTCGCGGAGAATGCTTCGCTAGCGGACTTTGCAGTCGCGTACCGGAACGCCAGCAGCGGTAAGTGGCCTCCTCGGTGGACTGGACCGCGCGCCTTGAGCGACATGCGAAAGTGTCTGGCCCTGTACCCCGCCGACCGGCCAGCGAACGCGGGTATCCTGGCCGCAAGATTCGATCAGCCATCAGACGCGCCATCAGGCGATGTGACTGCGATCTCAACAAGCCCGCACGTGGCCTCGACCCAGAAGGCGACGATGGTCGACGAAACGTCGATCGCCGACGGCACCGTCGAACAGTACCCACTCCTTGCTGATATTGGTCGCTCGCCAGCCGATCGCGCGCCTTCGAGGCGTCGGCAAGCGCGGTTGCTGCTCGTCGTGTTGGCCGCGATCTGCGGCTTCGCCACGATGTGGAGCCTCGTTATCAGCTTGGACGATCGGAGATTGGTGATCGAGGGCAGCGCGCTCGCCAAAGCCGTGTCAACCAGCCCGCCCGAGACTACTACGTTGGTCGCCCAAGACGCGCCCACACCGGCGCACGACACCAGCGCTGACACAACCATCACCTCGTCCTCGCTCGTCGTCCTCCCCCAGGGCGTATACCAGGCGCGGTTGTCGAGCGCTGATCATCTCAACCGAGAGGGTGGACCGATCGACCACGCGTTCCAAGTACTGCAATCGGACCGTCTCGCGCAGGGAAGACGGTCTGATCCGGAAGATCGCCCTTCGGCAAAGCTGAGCTGGGAGCAGCTGAAGCGCTTTGCCGAGCTCTTGGGTGGCGCCGATTGGGACAAGACGGTTGCCGGGAAGCGTGTGTGGCGTGGCGAACCGCTCGTCGAGGTGACCATCGATCAAGACAGCGTGACGGTGCGGATCCTCAAGGGAGACTGTCGCGACTATGTCGCGAATTTGCGCTGGTTCCTGGCACATGGCGAGACGGAGATGAGGGAGTGGGCGGCTGGGGCTCTCCGCCGGCCAGTCGTTCTGGACGATGCAATGTGCGCGGCGTGGCTTGAAGAGCTGGAGAACCATGTGTGGTATTCACGCGTCCCGGGCCCACCACGCTTGCCCGAGGCTCAGAAGGATCCGTGACGTCATCGCGTCGTCGAGAGCATCGGCAAAATGGCAGGCAAACAGATCCCGAATGCCGGCGGAAAGCCGTTAGGACACGTCGTCGGCACGCCGTTGCTCGAGGGCGCCGCGAACGGACAGACCCCATTGGCAGGAGGGAAGATCCCCCCGCACGGCGTCGCGCAAGCGCCGGTGATGAGATCGCGAAGCTGCCCCCGCGCGCACGTCACCCGGACCGGAGGTGTCGGCGAAGGCGACCCTTCGCACCGGGCATTGGCTGACGTCATCGCGGACGCATCGAGGCGCAGCGCGCGATACAGGTGCTTCTGCAGCACGCCTTCGCCCATCCACGCAAACCCATCGTGGCCCCAGTCGCGGCCCCAGCTGTTCTTGATGAGGAACTGTTTGCCCGCGGCCGTCGTGCGGTAGCCGACCAGCACGACGGCGTGGCCCGGCTGTCCAGCAAGCGCTTCGTAGTCGTCGATGACGCCATCCTGCACGGCGCTGCTGGTCCACGCTTCCCGCCGGAAGCGAAAGCTGGCCCAGATGGTGTGCCCTGCGGCGAGCACGCTGCTGAGCTGGTCGACGTTCGCCGGCGACGTCTCGAGCGGCTCGACACCGTGAAAGCGGACGCAGCCGTTCGCATTCGCGTCCGCGAGCTCGGCGCGAAGTTGCGGACTCTGCCGCCACGAGCCTGGCTGAACGCCGAGAGAGGCTTCGCACGCATCGCGCTCGTCCTCCTCGAACGCACACGCCTTTCGTGCATCGTAGGCCCACTGCCCCTCGCTGGTGAGCGGCTTGCGGCTCTCACCGTGCCAGAGCTCGTGCCATGCGTCGTTGGCGACGACATGGAGCGGGGCCACGGTGAGCAACCCGTGCCCACGGCGCCGCGCGGCGCTCTCGACGACCGACGCGAGCGCAAAGGCCCAGCACACGCCGACCGGTCCCTGGTTCGCGGCAGGCGTGACGAGACCGCGGTCGCGGAGATCAACGTGCCCCGGCAAAGCGTTGGCGGCGAAGCCAAAGGGACGAATGAAGGGCCGCACGGCGACCGCAGGCATGGGCCGACACAGCGGCGTGATCCACTGGCCCGGCGCGATCTCGACCGGGGCGCAGGAGGACGCCGCCGTTGCAGGCAGCCAGCGCTCCCCGCCCAGGCTTCCGATCGTCGGAGGAGGCGCGGGAGGAAGTGGCGCCGCCGCAGACCACGGCGGCACTGGCGCGTGGCGGCGCAATGCGCGTGAGGGCGAGGTCGTGAAGGCGCAGGCCGAGGTGAGCGTCAGCGCCAGCGCAACGATGAACCGAAGGAGTGAGGTCATGCCGCGGCTCTCCGCAATCAGCGTGCCGCGGCGAAGTACGCGATGACGCGCCGGCGACGGAGGAGCCGGCGCTGATCACGATCAGCGCGGCCTGATCACGGACAGCAACCCCGAGCCGCCCGCACCGCGAAGCCGGCGAAATACCGTGGCCCCGCAATGTCCAGGTGCTGGCACATGCCCTGCAATCGTCGCGGGGCATGAAGTCTTACGCTGTGGAGGCCCGTTGGATCATGAACGGTGTGCGTCGTTGCCTTGCGATGGTGGCAGTCGGCAGTCTCATGGGGCTGCTCGCCGGCTGCGGCCACTTCCCTGGCTTCGAGCTGCGGGTCGGCGGGGCGCGCGCCTTCGAGGCACCACCGGAGCGACCGCCCGTGCCGGAACCTCGCGCCAATGTGTATCCGTCGCCGCCGGCACCCTATCGGCCGGTGCATGCGCCGTGGACCGCATGCCGCGAGCCCGCGCCGGGCTACTCCCCAACGACTCAGCCCCATCCGCTCACCATGGGTCGCTGACGATGCCGCGTTGTCCCCGCGCGCCGTCCACACCTAGACTCGCTCGGGGATGGGGTCCGACGGAACCGCGGAGCATCGCGCACCTCGCAGGCGAGCGACGTCTCTCCACCGGCCGGCGTGGATCGCGGCGTTCCCGCGGTCGGCGGGCTTGGCGCTCGAGCTGGAGCAGCCTCTCGGACGCGACTGGCTACGCGATCACGACGCAGCCGACTCGGAGGTATCCAGCAAGCACATCGAGCTCACGCGCGATGGCAGCACACTCCGGCTGCGCGACCTCGGCTCGCGCAACGGCAGCTGGCTCGATGGGCGGCCAATCCCACCGCATCACTGGGTAGACGTGCGCGACGGCGCGCTGCTCCGAATCGGGTCGACGCTGCTCGTCTATCGCGAGCAGCTCGTCGGTCCGCTGGCTCCCTCCCCTGCGCTGGGATCGCTGGTGGCGCCATACGGCCTGCGCGACGTCGCGTCGGCGATCGACACCCTGAAGACACACCCTCCGCGCAACGTGCTGGTCCACGGCGAGACCGGCACCGGCAAGGAGCTGATGGCGCGTTACGTGGCCGAGGCCTTCGGTCGGAGCCAACCCTACGCCGCAGTGAACGTCGCGGGCGTGCCGGCCGGCGTCTTTGACTCGCAGCTGTTCGGTCACGTCGCCGGCGCTTTCTCCGACGCGCGTCGCGCGGTGCCGGGCCTCATCGTGAGCCACGACGGCGGCGCGGTGTTCCTCGACGAGATCGGCGAGCTGTCGCTCGACGTCCAGCCCAAGCTCCTCCGCCTACTCGACAACCAGGAGATATTGCCCGTCGGCGGCGACACCCCGAAGCGCGTCGACGTGCTGCTCATCGCCGCGACCAACCGCGATCTCGAGCAGGAGGTCGCCGCGAGCACATTCCGGCGCGATCTCCTGGCGCGCCTCGCCGCCGCGGTCATCGAGCTACCGCCGCTCCGCGAACGCGCCGAGGACGTGTACGCCATCGCCTGTGCGCTCGCCCCCTCCGTCGGCGCCGTCATGGACGCCGCGAGCTGCGAGGTCGAAGCCGTGGAGCGCCTGCTCCTCGATCCGTGGCCCAACAACGTGCGTGGCCTGCGCGCAGCGCTCACCAAGCTCCGCACCATCGATCCGGAGCCGGGCCTCCACCTCTGGGCAGTGACGCAGCTGCTCGGCCCGGTTTCCAGCGCAGAGGCTGCGCAAGCATCTGCGGCCCGCGCCGCGCTCGAAGCGTGCAGCGGCAACGAGTCACAGGCCGCGCGCCATCTCGGGATCTCGCGCGGCCGCCTGCGACGCCTGCTCGGCAAGGCCTAGGGTAGGTAGCTATCCCGAATGACACCGGCCGCCAGCAGGCCATCCTGCATATCCTGGGGCCAGCCGGCCTGCGGAGATCGGCCTGGGTGCACTCGCCTCGAGCGCAACGAGCACGAAATCGCTACAACGGGTCAGCGAGCGCGCCCGCACAGTTCACGGGCGGGGGCTCGGTGTGACTGACCATCGGCACGATGGTGAATGTACTACCGGAGATGTCTAGCATCACGGGCATCGTGACCGACCCCGCAACCGTGCCGCACACGATGCTGCCGGTCTCAACAGAGAGTGTCAGATCGCCGAAAGTGAGGGCTGATTCGGTGAACGGGTTCGTCTCGCCAGGGATCGTGAAGCTCGCAAACACGACGGAGCTGCTCATGGCATCGAACGGTCCCTGCGCGATCGGTGTGCCAACGGGCGTGACGCGGTCGTCTGCATCGAGTGGCTGCAGCGAAACCGAGAACGTGCTTCCGCCATCGACAAACGTGGCGATGAACGGTGCCGGCTTGGCTGCCGACTGGACTGGCGCCAGTGCGAAGAAGTGATCACCGCTCAGCGATCCAAGGGTACCGCCGCCACTGCCGCCACTGCCGCCTCCGCCGCACGCGGGCTCGTCAGGAAATCCCATGTGAAAGTCGGCTGTGCCCTGGATGCACGCCTGGATGCACTGTTCACTACCCAGCTCCGCCCAGCATGATCCGGTCACGCCGTATGCGTCGATCACGTCCGCAAGTCCCGCTGGCGCCACGACAGAGACGCACTCGATGTACTGATCACACGCCTCCCTACCCGGCCCACCGCCGCCGGTCGATGTGCCTCCCGAGCCGTCATCATCGGAAGCGGGCGGATCAGAGCCGCACGCCAATATCAGCAGCACGGCTGGGACAAGACCAAACAAGCTATGGCGTCGCACGAGAGTGGGTCGATCGCACCACGGTTTGTCGTAGCGCGCAACGGCGATGCCCGCGTACGCCGCACGCGACGTCGTCATGGTGCGCAGCGGCGCTGCCACGCTGGTCAACGGCGCGCCGAGCCGAGAAGGCTGGTGTTCTTCGTAGCCGGCCGCCAGGCCGCCGAGGGCGGCTATCGGCACGCGCAGATGGCGCGACGCGCGGTATCGTAGCGCCGCGGGACCATGTCGGCGGCGAGCGGGCGCGAAGCCTGCGGCGGCAACGAGTTGCAGGCCGCGCGCCGTGTCGGGATCTCGCGCGAGCCGCCTGCGACAGCTACTCGGCAAGGCTTAGGGCAGGTAGTGAAGGTGTCCCGCGCACCGCGCGGGCGGGACATCCACCGGATCGAGGTAGAACGCGATCCAACGCAGTGTGCCACCCGCGAATGGTGACGGCCGAGGCTGCGACCGATATCGCTCGGCAGATTTGCCATCGAGCCGATAGTCGAGTCCCTTGCAAAGCACTTCGCGCCGGATCGGATCGACCTTTGCGGCATCGCGCCAATCGATCAACGTTCGGTTCCCGTCGCTGACGACGATCCGGATCCCCTCTCCGAGTTGACGCGCGGTGACCGGGATCCCTCCCGTGCCCGACGTCAGGTCGACGCAGTCGGGAACACACACCGACACGGAAATCCCCTTCAACGTTTCGACCCTGTTCGGCGCATCCTCCTGCGAGTACGTCACTTGTCGCAAGCGCAGGACGAAGGCTCGGTCGGGAGCCAACGCGTCGTTGCAGTCGCCGTTACAAGCTTGGCCAGTCGCGCAGACGTCGCAAAACGCTGCCCTCGCGAATGTCACCGGCGTTTCCGTCGCCGTGCTTGTGCGATCGAGCTCCGGGCCCGAGCCCGAGTCGTCGTGATGGTCGTTGGCCCAAGTCTCGGTCGGAGCCGCGCGCAGAAGAAAGAAGGCACACGCCGCCACCGCAGCCAGCCCGACAAGCGCCAGCCTCCAAGGCCAGCGCAACCGAGGCTGCGTTTGTCGCTCGGCGTCGCGCACCGTCGTGGCCCGCGCGGGCTGCGGCCCCGCCGTGGGCGACACCTGCGGTGGCGCGTGCAGCGGCTCGCTGAGGGGTGCCGCCGGCTCCGTGTCCCCCTCCGACGTGCCCGCCGGCGGTGCCAGCTCGAGCGTGCGAGCGGGCGGCCCGTTGACGCCGTGCGACGCCCCGGGCTCGACCCGCGTGAGCGCGTCGCGAGTGACGCCCGACGCAGGCGCCCCACGAGGAACGGCATGCGCGCCTGTCTGTTCGATCGTCGGCTCCTCCGTCATGCCGAGCGCTTCTTCGAGCCGCGCCACCAGCTGGCGGCCATCTTCGAAGCGGTCGTGAGGCCGCAACGCCAAACAGCGCTTGGTCGCGCGGATCGCCTCCTTCGCCGGCATGCGCGGCGGCCACGCGCCTTCCTTGGCGGCCTTGCGGTACGCCATCAAGTAATCGCCCATGCCAGCGCCGCCCGGCAATCGGGTCGGATGACCGCCGATGAACACGCGCCAGCACAGCACACCGAACGCAAACACATCCGCCTGCGGCCCCGCCTTCTCCACGCCCCAGTAGCTCGGATCGATCTGCTCGGGCGCCATGTACGCCGGCGTCCCCACGGCATGCCCGGTGGCGGTCAGCCGCTGCCGCACCCCATCGAGCGCCGCAATGCCGAAGTCGACCAGCTTCACATACGACGGTTCGTCAGGCGCCGCGAAGAAGCGCTCGTCGACGATCACGTTGGCAAGCTTGACGTCACGATGCACCGCCCCCGCCTCGTGCACATACGCAAGCGCCCGCGCCACATGCAGCACCGCCCGCTCCCGCAGCGCCTTGTTGAACCGCGGATCCTCGAGGAAATCGCCCAGCGTACGACCCGGCACGAAGTCCATCGCGAACCCGATGACCTCGTGCTGCAAGTCCTCGAAGACGCCGTAGCAACGGCACAGCGACGGATGCCGAAGTCGAGCGAGCAGCCGCGCCTCCACCCGAAGCCGCTCCACCTCACTGCCGCTCGCGAGCCGCAGCGCGATGAGCTTCACGGCGCGCGTGGCGTCGTCGAGCGCGTCCGACGCTTTCCACACGCTGGCCTGCCCGCCTTCGCCGAGAGGCTCGAGCAGCATGTAGCGATCGACACGAAGGCCGGACTGGAGCACCACGAGAGAGAGAATACGCCAGCCGCCAATGGGCGGACGCGCTGCGCGTAGATCACCCTAAAGGGTGAACACAGCCAATCGCGAACCACCCTGGCATACATTCCCTCATCCCGGATCCGTGGCCGCGCACTACCCGCAAGCACACCGGCTCTGCATACTTGGCATGTGATCGCAGCTGCGGCCCGTGGCTGTGTAACAACCGCTTGCGGCCGACGGCTCACGCGTCCCTACGCCCGCGGCGCTGTGGTCGCGTATCCGCTACAGAATCCCGTACCGGATCGGCTGCCAGGCGGCACCGAGCCGACGCCGCTCAGCGGCTGCGGCGCCGGTCACAAACTTGCCTGCGTGGTGTACCCTGCGTGCCAACAATGGATTCCATTGAGCTAATCAAGGCGATCGCAGAGCTGTGGAAGCTCGGTGCGGTGGTATTCCTCACCACGGCCCTGATCGTCTTTCGCAGCAAGCTACGCAACTTGAAGCTCAAGCGTGGCAACACTGAAGCCGAAGTACAACTTGATGGCGAGCATGCGCCGAAGCAACTTCCGCCAGCGCGCGACGGCGAGACGGGCACGGCCGAGGAGGCCCCCGAACCCGCCCAAGACGACGCCACGCCGATCGCCATAACCACGGAACTGTCGCTCGACAAGGGGAAACACGACGACCCTTTCATGAGCATCATCGGCGACCTGTTCGACAAGAACACCAAAGACGCTCACGCGACGTTCGAGGCGCTCCAAGCTGGAGAAAGTGACCCCGTTCAACGCAAGCGCAACCAAGTCTCCTACGATTCACTTCTCGCAGAGATCGTTCACGATGCCGATGCCTTAAGGCGCCTTAGAGAATTCACCAGCGACTCCGAGGTGAGCGCACATGCGAACCGCCTGCTCGGCTTTCTTCACGAGCGAACGGGCAGCCTGACCGAGGCGCGCGCAGCATTTGCGGCGGCGCTCGAGTCAGAGACGAAGCCCCAATTGCTGGCGATAGCCGGTTCGAGTCTCGCCGAGGTCGAGAAGCAACTGGGCCGCCAGGACCGCGGGCGAGAACTGCTGATAGCACTCGTTCGTGACAGCCGGCTCTCCGGTCACTCTGAGGCGCGTGGGAAAGTCTTTGAATCGCTAGCAGATTGCTTCCCGGAAGACCATGTCATGCGGGCTGTCTCATACCAACGTGCTGCCGAACTACAACCAACATCGGCTCGGCTCCGGTTTCAAGCTGCATACGCCTATTCTCAGGCGAAAGACGACGAGTTCGCGTCCTTGGCAGTCTTCCACTACACCAGACTATTACGGACCAACCCTGATCACTGGATGGCCCGCAACAACCTAGGTGTCGCTCTCAAGAGCCTTGGTGCCGCCGGCTCCGCGGCGGAGCAGTACTACGACGCATGGCTCAATGGTGAGAGTCTAGCAGCGTCAAACCTCGCGAACATTCTCATGGACGCAGGACTCCACAAGCCAGCCGCGGCGCTGCTTCATGCGGCGAGCCATCTGGACAATGTACATCCAAATGTCGGCCACTCTATCTCAAGACTAGATAATATTAAGCGCGACGAGACTTCTGTGTACAACACCGCACTCAGCAGCGGCGCGCAAGTCGCTTCCTTCATGACCGCCTACGCCGACTCGTATGTTTTCCAGGACGAGCCACTAAAGTTTGCGAACTGTTATCGCGTAGCTCACAGGGAGGTACGCATCACACGGGACGGCTCGACTGTTAAGGCCACGTGGGGAGAGGAGAACAAGCGGACGCGCCTCGTTGGCAGTATCACGGGTGGCGCGGTCTCGGGAACCCTTGAGGTCGAGAGAGTGAAATTCCTCTCGACACCGCTCGCACATGAGTTCGAAGTAGTTGGGACGTTCCTCGCAGCCCGCACGAGCGACGGCATCCACGTGCTGACGATGCGCGACGGAACGCTTTCGGAGGAGGTCTGGACGACGAATGACGCCGAGTGAGTAGCTTTTCTGCGTATGAGCGCCTCTAGAAGCTCTCGCAGGTCGTCCAGAATCGAAGAGCGGCTACCGTCGCGCTCCGTCAGCACCCGGCGCAAATGGCAACCGACAGCGGATGTGGTGACGTCCAACCACTGCGAAACCGGATCAGCTGGAGTGGTTGCCTTAGGCTTCGCGGGCGCCTTCTTTGTCTTCGTCTTGCTCTTCGCCCCGGCCACGCGTTCTCCCCCGCTAGTAGTACTGCACGATGTACCCGTAAGCCTTCTCGAACAGCTCGGTGTCCGCGTGGAGCTTGTATTTGAAGAGCGTCTTGCGGAGCGCCTTCTTGACCTCGCGCTCGCCGGCGCTGGTTTGCTGCCAGCCGGGGAATCGGACGAGCCGCACGATCTCGTCGATGTCGTTGACGATGCGCTGCACCATGACCGGGGTGCTGTCGTTCTTGACCTCCTGGAAGAGCTCAGTGAGCGCCGCCTTGCCGCGGTCCTCGTCTTCTTCGGGCGGCGTCTCCTTCTCCGCGGCGACGACATCGCGGGCGATGTCGAGGAGCTCCTTGAGGAAGGCGATGCTGTGGAGCTGGCCAGCTTCGTGGCGCTCCTTCAGCTTTTCGAGGCGCTCGCTGAGCGCCTTGTAGTTCGGGTTACCCATGTGCTTACGAAGGCGTTGTCCGAGCTTGATTTCCAGCTCCTTCGCCTTCTTCTTGGGATCGGGCGTGCCCAGGACCGCCTCGAGCAATTCAGCATCCACGACGATCTCTTCGAGGTCGTCCCGCACGGTCTCGACGTGCACGTTCTCGTGGATGAGGTCGATGGTCTTCGCGCCGAGTGCATGCCAGATGAGCTTGCCCTGGCCGGTGGTCGGCTGCACCGACACGTAGACCTGGGACAGCCACCGGTAGTCGGTCTCGTACTGTTGCAGAGCGGGGTCCGGCGAAAGGGCTTCCCACAGCTTTCCCAAGTCGCTGTAGTCGCCCGCGAAGGCGTCGCGCACATCGTTGTTGGGCACGCAGTCTTGAGCGGCGATGAGACCTTCGTATCCACCCACGGTGCGGTCGACGCCGGGAAAGTATGCGAGGCACTTCTGCACCGCGGTTGGGAACTTGTCTTTCAGGCCCGCGATGTTGCCCACGACCTGACGGAATCCCTTCTCGTCGAACTCGAGGGCCTTGGCCACATCGTCGAACACGCCGAGGTAGTCCACGATGAGACCGTGCGTCTTCTTGTCCCCGTAGGTGCGGTTCGTGCGGCAGATGGCCTGGAGCAGCGTGTGGTCCCGCAGCGGCTTGTCGAGATACATCGCCTGGAGGATCGGAGCGTCGAACCCGGTGAGCAGCTTCGCGGTGACCACCAGAATCTGCAGGGGGTCGTTCGGATCGCGGAAGCGGTCGAGCAGCTTCTCCTCGGCGTCACGGTCCCGCTTGTACGGCTTGTAGCGGGCGTCGTCCTTCTCCTTGCCGGAGACGGAGATGACGACGTCGCTTGCCTCTGGGGACACGTGCTTGTCGAGCTCGTCCTTATAGAGGAGACAGGTTTCCTGGTCGAAGGTGACGACCATGGCTTTGAAACCGTTAGGCTCTACCTTCTCGAGGAAGTGCCTGGCAACGTCGGCGCAGATGGCACGCACGCGGTCGGGCGTCTTCACGAGCACGGCCATCTTCGAGGCGGCCTTGGCCAGGTTGTCCTTGTCCAAGTCGGAGAGGTCGCCAGTGAGATCCGCGTAAGCCTCGTCGATGCCTTCCTTGTCGATGTGTAGCTCGATCAGCCGAGGCTCGAAGTGCAAGGGCAACGTGGCGCCGTCACGGATGGATTCCTCGAACCCGTAGCGGCTCAGGTAGCCGCGCTCGTCTTCTTCGGCGCCGAAGGCGTAGAAGGTGTTCCGGTCGCGTTTGTTGATGGGGGTGCCCGTGAGCCCGAAGAGGAACGCGTTGGGCATCGAAGCACGCATCTTCATGCCCAGGTCGCCTTCCTGGGTGCGGTGAGCTTCGTCGACCAGCGCGATGATGTTGTCGCGGTCGTTCAGCACACCGTCGGCCTCCCCGAACTTGAAAATGGTCGTGATGATGATCTTGCGCGTGTCCTGCTTGAGCAGACGCTCGAGCTCTTCGCGCGAAGCAGCCTTCACGAGATTCGGGATGTCCGAGGCATGGAAGGTTGAGCTGATCTGCGCGTCGAGGTCGATTCGGTCGACGATGATGAGCACCGTCGGGTTTTTGAGCGCCGGATGCAGGCGCAGCTTCTGGGCGGCAAAGACCATCAGCAGCGATTTGCCCGACCCCTGGAAGTGCCAGATCAGGCCTTTGCGCGGCTGTCCAGCAACCACGCGCTCGACGAGACGGTTCGCGGCCTCGTACTGCTGGTAGCGGCACACGATCTTGAGACGACGCTTCTTCTTGTCCGTGGCGAAGAGCGTAAAGTTGGCGAGGATGTCGAGCAGCGTTGTCGGCCTGAGAAGACCAGAGACTGCACGCTCAAGGTCGGAGAGCCCCTTCGGGACAGCGTGCTCGTCTGCGCGCCAGGGGCCCCAGAGCTCGACGGGCATACGAATGGAGCCGTAGCGCAGCTCCTTGCCCTCGGTGGCGACGCTGAAAATGTTCGGCGCGAACAGCTCCGGAACGAACTTCTCGTAGTCGTCGTGCACCTGGAGCGCGCCATCGACCCAGCTCACCGCGTTGCGGACCGGCGTCTTGGCTTCGATGACGACGACCGGCAACCCGTTAATGAGCACCACCAGGTCCGCGCGACGCTTGGCCGCGCCGGCGCGGAAGATGTACTGGGTGGTGACGACGTACTGGTTGTTCTCGGGGTTCTCGTAGTCCACGAGACGCACCGTCGTGTGCTCGTGGTTCTTGCCGAAGGGCATGGACCGATCGCCACGGAGCCAGGCAGCGAACTCCTCGTTCGCCTTGATGATGCCGTCGCTGCGGACCGAGAGGACGATGGCGCGCAACTTGTAAAGGACCTCGTCAGCGCGGTCGGGGTTCTGGGCGATCTCCGGGTTAAGACGGATCAGAGCCTCGCGCACGAAGGGTTCGGCGAAGACCTCATGGGTCTGCCGGGGCACGTTCGCTGGCGCGAGGTAGTGCCAGCCTACTCCGGACACCTTCCCGGTACGGCGTGCGAGCCCCGGTCCCACTGCGGTGTGGTGCGTAATGCCCCCGCATAGAAGGTCGCGAACATAGGCCTCGACCGTGTTGGATTCGTCGAAGGTCACGTCAATCCACCTGCCGGCAAACGCTCACCAACCATTGCCCAAAGGAGGTCGAGGACCTGCGTGCGCCTCTTCGCCGCTGCTGCAACCAGCTGCTCGACACCGTGCAGCTTCTCCACCATTTCCTCTTGCTCGCTGAACTCGATCGTTGGCCAGGGCTGTTTCAAAAGAACGTCGGTCTCCAACCGCTTTGTCCCGTGGGATGTCTCTGAGACTGCGGCGAGAATCCTCGGTGACAGCCAACTTAGCCACGCCTGCGCAAACCGCGCGCTTACGTTCGTTGGAAACATAAGCGCCTTCACATCCTGGTTGAATGCCATTTCAACACCAGCAAGACACACCGGAAAGGTGTGGGCGAGAATCATGCCCCGCACCACAACGAACAGGGTGTTCCGGGGAACAAGTCGAACGCGCCGTTCTTCAAGTGCAGCATCTGTTAGACAATCAGCCGTCGACAAGATTTCACGAGTCTTCATGTCCTTGGGGCTAAGCCAGGGGACTGAGCCATTCCAGAACTCGGCTCGCCGTCGCGAAGGTGTGCCCCCACTATATAGCTGGTCAATGGCAGCACCCAACGTCGAGTCACATTCGAGAGAACCAAAGATGGCGTGCGCCAGCGCGTCGCGACTCGCCGCACCCCGCACCGAAAGATGACGAAGCGACTCCGCGTAGTCGTCCAGACGTTGAAAGAGTGCAACGAGCCGCCCCTGCTCCTTCATGGGAGGCAGGACCACCGGGCAGGACGCGAGATCTCCCCAACGGAAGTGCGGTGTCACGGACCCGATTGCCCGCTTCTGTGCCCAGTCTTTGACCTGCGTCGACCCGAGTAAGTAGGGCAGCAACGCTTCTTTCAGCGGTCCGTTCGGCTTGCCCGTCAGTACAAGGATCTTCTCACCGGTCAGCCCTGGAACCGGAGCGATGGCTCCTTTTCGCAAGGCAGGCCGACGGGTCGGAAAGAGAAAGTCCCCGCGCTCAAATCGAAAACGAAACGTCGGCGGCAGCTGTTCGGTTGTCGTCGTGGCCCAGCGTCGAAGGTGGTGGTCGTCTGAGTCCAGATGATGGACCCCGACGAAGAATGAACCCTCGTCCGCGGTCGGTGCCGAGCACCTGACACTCTTAGACAGGACCAGGTCTCCGACACAGACGCTCGTTTGCGAAATCACGGCGTGCCCCCGAGCGCTTCCAACGCAGCAATCAGAGATTGCTCGAAGTCCGGCCGTTCATCCTCCAGTGCTTGCCAGATACGACCCGGTGAGGACGGGCCATCGTCTGGAGTAGACGAGCGCGGATCGTCCAAATAGCGTGTGATGGCCAGCTCTCCATCGTTCGCCGCGACCTCGTCGAGCGTCACGACACGCGAGAATCCGGCCTCGCTTTCAAAGTCCTCGTACGCCCTGACTATCCTAGATTGGTGCTGCTCGGTGAGCCAGCTGTAGCCATTCTCCCGCACGATTAGGTTTTTGGCGTCGACCAAAAGAATGCGTCGCTGCCTCTTTCTGGGCTTCTTCGCGCGACAGAAGACAACGGCGGCTTCCATCGGTGAGTTGAAGAATAGGTTCGGTCCGAGCCCCACAACGCATTCCAGAAAATCCGCGTCCAACAGCCGGCGTCTCATATCCCCCTCCCCCCTCCGGAAGAGGACACCGTGAGGGAACAGGATGGCGCAGCGACCTGTCTCTGGGTCCATGCTCTTCAAGATGTGCTGGAAGAACGCGTAATCAGCGCGACCTTGAGGTGGAGTGCCGAGGAAGTTCCTACCCCAGGCATCTGACGTCCATGCCTCGCGATTCCACCTCTTGATCGAATACGGGGGATTCGCGAAAACTACATCGAACGTCCGTAGCCGGTCGGACTCTGCAAAGAGTGGGCAATCCAGTGTGTCACCGCGCTGGACGTCGAAGTCTTCGACCCCGTGTAGGACTAGGTTCATGCGGGCGATGGACGCGGTCATATGGTTGCGTTCTTGACCATAGAGCTTGAGCGTGCGGTGCTCGCCGCCAGCGCGCGTCACCTCGGCCAAAGCAGAAAGAAGCATTCCTCCAGTGCCACAGGTCGGGTCATAGATGCTCTCTCCGGCTCGAGGCTTGAGCATCTTCGCCATAAGGTGAAC
>CAZLGP010000221.1:0-28724 GCA_964558905.1 uncultured Thermoanaerobaculia bacterium
GACATTCGCTGCCAGAACTCGTTCAAGGGACGCTCTGTTCAACAAGGCCCACATCCAAACGCTGGCGTTCACCAGAGCGTGGAGCACTACGCCCGGGAGAATCGATCCTGACAGGTAGGCGAGAACTCCCCAGCCCACAGCGCCAAGCACGAACCCTGGCCACGCAATCGGCGACGGGAAGTGGGCCATCGTGAACACAGCGGCGACGACCCCAATCGCCACGACGGGACCATGCCGCCGCTCTACCGGAACTTGCATGTAGCCACGGAAGGCAGCTTCCTCCACGACCCCGGCCACCAGGGAACTCGTCAGCAGCAGGGGGATGGTGGTCCACCAAGGGTAGGCGCTGAGCATGGTGAATTCATCGAGGCGCGATGCTGGAACAGCCGCCAGCATCCAGCCCATCACGGTCAAGGCGATCAAACCACTCGCAAACAGGGTTCCGCTAATGACGGTCCACAACAGCAGCCGACCTCCAACGGCATTCGCTCGCAGGTTTCGCCTCCGCACCTCTGCGGTGGTTCTCGGCCATCCTCTGCCGCCGAGCCAGGTCCAGAGCAGAGTCAGATATGTCAAGCCAACGATGCTGGCCCAGGGAAACGACGACGCGACCTGGAGATTCGCGGCAGCAAGCGCCGACCAAGGAGCAACTCCGACCGCGACGATGGCGACGCCACCAAGAATCGCGCGAACCACGACCGGTAACTTCGTCCAGGCGCTCTGGACACGTTCGTTCATGAGCCGCCCTCTCCGCCTGCCAGCTAACTACTCGCTCAGCTGCCAGTGTCTTTGCACTTGAAGAAAGGCGCAAAGTCTCAAAGTCTCAAAGAAGGCGTTCGTACCCTCTTCTACGGTATGGACGTCGGCAGCCTAGCACGCTTCCTCGCCGTCTATCACGAGCGGCTTCGAGACGAACGTCCGTGATGGACCGCGTGCACGCGTTGCGAGCGCGCGGGGGATAGGCTGCGGCGCGAGCGATATCCGGCGAGGTGGCCTTTCGCTCACAACGCGTCACCGGTGGACGTCCGACGCTTCCGCCGGGTGTGGAGCGGGAGATCGCGCCGCGTAGCGGAGGATGGGGTTGGTCTATGCGTCACGATGCCACTTTCGTTTGCGGCCGGCGAGAAGCATGTCGACCCCTCGAGCGTGGCGACAGGCGTCGGGCGCCAATACGCATCCTCCTGGAGCGACCGCCTTCGCGGCCGCACTCCGTTGCGCGCCCAAAGTCCCCGGGCGGAGCCCGGGGCCTTGCTGGACGGCGCGCCTTCGCGCGCCGACGTTTTCGACTTTGCGCCGATCCGTGACTTCTCTCACCGCGCCCCATTGCGAATGGCCAAACGCCACGACCCCGCTCTCCGATCGAGTGATCTGATCTGGAATCGTGATCTGAAGCAGCCAAGTAGTGAATCGGGCGGCCTTCCGGCCGCCCGATCGGGACACCCGCGGCGCGGTTCAACGTCCGGTAGCGCAGAGTTGGGCGTCTGTTCTAGTGTGGTGTCCCACAAATAGCTATGCAGTATTCGGCGCGATGGGGGCTCGATGGCGAGCCGCTGCGACGCAGGCGATGCGGGACATCGCTGAGGAGCGGCGGTGAAGCAGGCGAGCCTCCAGCGTGCTGAAGACTGTATAGCTATTTGTGAGACACCACACTAGACGGCGACCTTCTCAACAAACGAGTGCGGCGGTGGCACCGGCTCGCCGTTCTCGCGAAGACTCTCGATGTGCAGTTCGATGGCTTCTCGAATGAGCTCGAGAGCTTCGTCTTTCGTTTCGGCGACGGCGACACAGCCGGGAAGGTCCGGAACGTACGCACCCACCGACGTGTCGCCCTTTTCCAGAATGACGACGTATTCCATGCGGTCCACTAGTCCTTCTTCAACCCGGCTTGCTTCCAGATGCTTCCGAGGGTACCAACTGGAACGTCGACGCTCAACTTGCCCGCCACGGTCACCGTGCCAGGCTTGCGCGGATGCCTGAATTGGCGATGGCTACCTTATATCTAGCCATGTAGAGATCTGCATGCACATGACGAGGATGTGTCAAGCGCCAGCCCACCTCGAAGATCACCTGCGGAGGGAGGAACACGACGATGTTGACGAGCAAGACGGGAATCGAAAGGTATACGAGGCGTCGCCACGGATCGACCACTCGGAGCAAGCCATTGTTAGACGTTGGGATCATCCCCTTCACGTCGTAGATTCCATCCACGACCGAGCAGCGGAACAGTTGCGCAGCATGGCCCGCCGTCATCGGCGCGACCGGCAATGCGTGCCTCCAAGGTTGCTCCCGGAGAGGCATGAACTTGTTCGATTTTCGCCCAGGTAATGCCCTGCAACTTGATCTTCGCTCGCCGGTCCCACCCGGTCCCGGGATCCCCTGCGCGTCGGCCTGAATTCACGTAGATGAACCGGTCGTATGCGGGGCCCTGAACGAAGTCGCCGAGGAAGTTTGGCGACCCGTCTTTATGGGCACGAACGCGAACAATCACTTCATACGATATTGGAGCTCCCGACGCGCGCGTGACATCGACGAGCTGGTCTTTCCCGCTCTGGAGGCAGAACGTCACTCCAGCGGGCGGATCAACCAACGTGATTCGAAGAGGTAGTTCAAGATCCATGCTTGAGCGCCCGTGGCGACTAACGGTTCTGCCGCTCAGCCGCGGCCACCGCACGCGAAAGAGTAGCACCTGCGAGGCCTGCGTAGTGGTGGACGTCGGCTGCAGCGGCAAGTAGGGCGGCGTGCGATATTGCGGGGTGCAATTCTACTCGGTAGAACCACCGTCCCAAGTGTGTTGGGGGTCAGGCAAGAATGCAAGCGAGTCGTAGCCGCCGAATATGACAAGCCAACCACCTGGAACCCTGGCTCTGGTGAGCGGCGACATGCTACTGAAGTCGGGGCGATCGGGGTCGCGCCTGACAGGTCTGAGTGGTGTAAACATCAACGGCGGCGTCTTCATAGGTTCCACAGTTTCAACCTCCGATGTTGCCAGTAGCACGAGTCCCCGTCGAACGCACCGCAACCGCAGGGCGCCGCTCGCTGTTGCTGAATCCGGGTGGTACGCTCCGGTCGTGTTCGAGTTCCTGAAGCTTGAGCCGAAGGCCTGGCTGATCGTGACGTCGATCCTCGCTGCCGTCGTGGTGACGACCGTTTCTCTCGGATTCCTGATTCACAGCCGTATCCAGAGCGAAGGTCTGGTCCTCCTGCTCGCAGCACTCGCCGTCATCGCGCCCACCGCAATCGTGGTCATGGTGTTCGCGAGGCCGGCTCAAAGAGCCGAGCCGGAGTCCGTCGAGCCGTCGTTCGAAGCAGGCTGGCTCGAGATCGAGGGCGATGACGAGATGGGCTACACGATCTCCGGCGATGACCGTGCGCTTTCCACGCTCGCCGTGGCTTGTCGCGACCTGGCTGAGGCCACGGCGACTGGCGCGGAAGTCGAGCTCTCCCTGCCGAACGCCGACGTCGTCAGGATCGTTCGACAGGACCTCCGTCCCGCGGTTCCCGTCGCTCCGCCCCTGACATGGAAGGAACGCCTCGGTACGATCGGCTGCCTGGCATTGTTCGTCGCAATGTGCGCGGTGTGGTTCCGCGGATGCGCCGCGCTGGAGACTGATCTGCAACGATTCCTGAACTAGATTCTTGAACCCGAACTCTGAGGATTCGTCTCTCAGAGTGCAACGAAAAGCCGGGCTCGGGCTCGGGCGCGGGCGCGGGCCCGGAAAACCCGCGGTTGCCTGCTTTTCCCGGGCCCGAGCCCGAGCCCGTGCCCGCGCCCGGTTGTCTCAAATTTCAAATGTCTTTGGGTAGTTTTCCCATTGCGAATGGCCAAACGCCACGACCGCGCTCTCCGCGCAGATGCGCGGAAAGCGGGGCGTGGACGGGGGTTAGTGAATCGGGCGGCCTTGCGGCCGCCCGATTTCGCTTCGCTCACTTCTGCTTCTGATCGTGGGGAACGGAGACGCTCACCGTCGTCACCGAGGTGTTGTTCGATCCGTCGGTGCAGTGGAGGGTGATCGTGTAGAGACGTCCGGAGCCGGCGCCGAATCGCTCGGCTCGCAGACGGACGTTCATCTCGCCGGCCAGTTCCCAATCGGGCGCCTTGTCGCCCTCGCCGACTCCTGACTCGGGCTCGCTGCTGCTGACCGAGAGGATCCGGCAACGCGCGCTCGGGTCGCACGTGTCTGCGACGACTGCCGCGACCTCCACCGGGACCATCCGATGATTCGGCGGCCAGAGCACGTCCGGCGTCGCGGTGGCGCGGGTGACGACCGGCGGCTGAGTGTCGGCGACGGTGATGTTCACTTCGTCCGTCGAGACGGCCTTCCCGTCGCTCACGGTCAATGTGACGCGGTGTTGGCCGACCGGCAGCGGCAGTGCCACGACACCGCCGGACAAACTGCCGAACGTTCCCGACCAGACATACGTGAGCGCGTCGCCGTTCGGGTCGGACGAGCCCGCGCCGTTCAGCGTGACCTGCGCACGACCACTGCCGTCACACTCGACCCGTTGGTCCGGTCCCGCTTCCGCCAGCGGCGGCTGATTGCCGACCTGGAAAATGGCAAACGGCGAGAACGATTCGGTGAGACCGCAGATGCTCTTGCTCGCCGCGTCAACGGTGGTGGTGATGTTGTTCCAGGCCCCGCCTTCATAGTGAAACAGCTCCGGCGACTGTGTGAATGCGATGCCGTCATAGTTGACACACACCTCCGCCGGACTTGAATGGACCGCGGTCGTGGAGATCTCGAAGTACCGCGCCGGCTCGCCGGCATCAAAGCCGGTCGGGGGAGGCGGTCCGCTCGCCGTCGTCGTCAACGTGGTCGTGCCGGGCTGATTGACATCGCTGAACATGATCGTCGCCGGCGCGCCGCCGCCGTTCGTGTCGATCGGCTGGGCCACGACATCAGAACCAATCGGGGTGTTGATCGGATTGCTGGCCGGCCCGCCCATGACGACCGCCTCCGTCACCATGACCCACGGACCGCCAGCGGTGATCGAGAAGCGGATCCACCGGGCGTTGGCGCTCAGCGCCACTTCCCCGCGATCGACCTGCTCCTTCGTACCAACGGCGCTGATCGCGCTGAACGCAAGTGTGCCGACCGGCGTGAAACTCACACCATCAGTCGACGTCGAGACGCTGACCTGCGAGGGCCGGTACACGCCAAACTGGCCGGTGCCGAACGAGTTTCCGACGTAGAGCTCCAGCCGCGTCACGACATACGCCTGCCCGAGATCGAGCGTGATGGTGGGGTTGACATGGATCCAGCCGGCAGCGTGAACCCATGACTCGCCCGTTGCCGTACCGCCGTTGGTCAACTCGCCGCCGCTGTCGGGATAATTTGAAGCCGGAGCCGGCGACATCTGATACGACTTGCCTGTGGAAACCGGCCCGGTGATCGGGCAGGCACCTTCGTCGACCTGACCATCGCAGTCGTCGTCGGCGCCGTTGCAGATCTCGATGTTCGTGGGCGTGTTGTCACTGCAGGAGCAGTCCGCCTGGACCGTCCCCTCGGCGCACGAGTCGCCATCAGCCCCGTCGCACGGCTGTCCGACGTTCGGACAACTCGGTGCGGTGGTTCCGTTCACGACCACCTCGGTGACCATGACCCAAGGCCCGCCGGCAGTGATCGAGTAGCGGACGTAGCGCGCGGGGGCCGTCAGGGCCAGTGTTCCGCGGTCGACCTGCTCCTTCGTTCCGATGTGGCTGAATGCCACGAAGGTGAGACTGCCGGCCGAGGTGAACGTCACGCCGTCGGTCGATAGGGAGACCGCGACATTCGCCGGACGAGAGACGCCGAACTGACCCGTGCCGAACGAATTGCCGGCATAAATCTCCACCTCGCTGACCGTGCGCATCTGGCCCAGGTCGAGGGTGACCATCGGGTTGGTGTTGATCCAGCCGGCGGCGTTGAGCCATGACTCGCCCGTGGCGGTCACGCCGTTCGTCAGCTCACCGCCGCTGTCCGGGTACTGCGTGGCCGGGGAAGGAGAGAGCGTGTAGGGGCTGCCGGTGGAGGGTGTGGTCGGAGGCGGGACGGTGCAGAGCGACGCCGCTTCGCTGGCGAATCCGATCCGCATCCGCGACACCTTGCCGTCGAGACCGTTCCGGTAGAAGGCGCAGAGCTTGAAGTCCGCCGTTTCGTACGAGCTCTCGAAGCTGGTGACCGTGGCCTGGGCGATTCGTCGCTTCGGAACGATGATGGCGTAGTCGTCCGACCGGCTGCCGCTCGGATCGTCGTAGAGGATGATCACACGATCGGCAGGGAAGTCGTAGAGCACGAGCGAGCGCGCCTCGTCGTTATCGCAGTGCGGGTGCGACTTGAAATTGAGCGACTGCGTTCCGGTGATGCGATTCGAGCAGACGAGATTCTGCGTCGCGCTGTTTCCCTCGTACAGGTCGACCACCGCGCCGAACGGCGCGCTGGCAACGTGGGCGTACGACACCTTACCGTCCAGACCGTTGTCGCGGTGGTGAATGACCCGGATGTCATCGTCCTCGAACGACTGCTCGAACGTGTCCACGTACTTGCGGGCCACGGGACGCTTGACGAGGATCTCGGTCCAGTCGTCGTCCTGGTAATCGCCCTCCCGATCGTCATAGAGCCGGAACACCTTGCCGGCCGGAATGTCGTGCAGGAGCAGCGAACGAGCCTCGTCGTTGTTGCACTTGTAATCGAAGCCGTCGATGGGGTCGGAGAAGGCATGCCCTTTGTCGCGGGTCGCGGCGAGGACGCAGACGCCATCCTGCTCGCCTCTGTTTCCTTCGTAAAACTCGAGGTACGTGGTGATGGCGCGACTCCAGTCCGGGTTGAAGAGGGCGTCGTCGAGAGTGGCGGTGGTGCGGGGGTCGTCGATCAGCACGTTGAACTCGTGTGAGTTGTTCCAGGAGGGATCGTCCTGATTCCCCGAGCCGACCATCGCCAACGTGCCGTCCGTGGTCATGTACTTGGTGTGACTGGCGCCTGCATTCTTTTCGATCGCCGGCTCGATTCCATCGCGGCTGGTCCAGCGAAACTGCAGCCGCTGCTGGACGTCGAGGCTCTCGGACTTCAAGGCCTGACGCAGGCTGGCGGCGACTTCGAGGTTGTCTCCGCCGGCCAAATCGATCTCGAAATCGTTGAATCCCATCGACGTGATCAGCCGCACGGTCACCCCGCGCCGAACCGCCGCGAGTACTTCTGCGCGGAATGGCTCGGCATTGATGTTCGGCGACTCCACGTTGATGTGCGAGCTCGCACGCCTCATCAGCTTCTGCCAGGCGATGTCCTGTGGGTTCTCGTGGCTCGAGAAAAGGACCTGCTCCTTGGTGCGTCCGACCGCGAGGATGGGGATGTCGCCCGGACGCTCCGATCCGAATGGCGACAACCACGGGCGCGAAGGCCGATCGTAGTGGCCGAGCCGGATGGAGCAGTCGACCGCAGAGTCGGGACAGATCCAGTGAATTGTGCGCCAGTGCGTCCAGACCTCGTCCATCACGGCCAGCGCCGACTGCGCGCCATCGCCGTCGAAGATGTACGCCGAGTCGTGCCACCTGCCCGGGTCGTTGTACTTCTGGACGTTCGCGCCCCCGGTCCAGAGATAACGGCCGTCGACGATGATGATCTTCTCGTGCAGCGGCGCGGCGGCGGGCGTGGCCCGGTGGGCGGTGCCGAACTGCAGCGTGACACGGGAGGTGTCGAGGCCGAGGTAGATCCAGTCGTTCTTGGAACGCTGAAGCTCGTCGATCTGATTGACGTAGTGGAGATCGACCTCGTCGACGATGATCCGGACGAGCAGGCGGTCAGCCGTGGTGCGCCGCTGCTGGGCGGCGATGATTCCCTCGCCGATTAGCCGTGCGGCAAGGCTGTCGGCCTCCCACCCGAACATCACGATGTCAACCTCACGGTCGGCGCGGCTGATGAGCTCCTTCGCCCCGCCGAAGATATTCGGCCCGTCGATCAGAACCGACTCGAACTTGTTGCAGGTGGAGAGCAGCTTGTCCTTGGGCACCGGCGAGTGCTCCATCGCGTCGGGGTTCGTTTCGATCGCGCTGAGAACCTCCGCAGCAACGCTCGACAGCCCGAGCCGATCGACGCGCGTGCAAGGCTCTGCCGCGGCGATGGCCGGCAACAGAAAAATGACGACAGCAGTGCAACCAAGCCATAGCGACTTCATAGGGGCCCCTCCAGTGGAAATTAGTTATTGGACCACCGACAGAATAGCCGAATTCACGAAAACAAGACGGGGATATCGGCGCGCGGCCCGGTCTAAAGCGGACTGATGCGCCCGGGGAATCCGCGGCTGTGCCGCCGCCTCGCGCTCGTCAGCGTGATCGACCCGCTATGAACATGATCAGAGCGTTCACCGGGGCAGTGCGGTGATCGGCGACCACAGGCGGCGCGAGGAATCGGGAAATCTCGAGCCGACTGTGACCGTCCGGCGTACGCATCATGGCCATCTCGACACGCATGTTCCGCAACCCAGCGACGCTGTCTGCCCAGTCTCCTTCGATTGGGGCGCGCCCCTCGAGCTCGAGGCCAAGTTCGGTGAAGAACTCAATAGCGGCGTCAATGTCTTCTACCACGATGCCGACGTTGTCCATGCGCTTGACCGTCACGATGTCTCCTTGGCGTCACGCGTCCTTAGTGTAAGCTGCACGGCCCGTCCCGCGTGCCGAAGCCAGAGCGGGGCGGCGGTTGCCGCCGATGACGTTCGAAGAACCGAGTGGCGACTTGCAACCGCCTTGACGCCGTCACGCTTGGGATGACGTAGCCGGCTCGGCCGGTGGGCCGAAGCCGGGCCGCGACAGCCTCACACCAAAGTTAGACGGCATGTGCAGCGCTACGGCTGCAGTCTGGAGCCTTTGAAATTCCACGCGGCTTGGCCGTCGATTTCTACTGCTTTCGCGCGAATAAATGGCGTTAAGGTTCTCTCAACCTCGAGGGTGTGCCACGGCATCGGCACACCCATGAAGTTTTCGATCCGCGCCCACAGGAGTGCCAGCAGAAACCGCAAGGGATTATCCTTAGATGAGGCGAGGACCGGCCACCACTCGTCCTCCTCAAACGGCATGTAGATTGGCTGTCCGTTGAGCTTCACGAGCGAGTATCCGTTGCTGACAGACAATTGCGGAAGACCAAGTACACCGTATCCGCGCGTCGTGAGTCGTGCCTCGAGAAACTTGGCGAACGCCATTCGGAAATTGTGTTCAGAGGAAAACCCCTGATAGCCGAGCATGACGCGCACCGGCGAGACAAATTCGCTGAGAAGCGTGCTAAAAACGAGTTTAACGGGTGCCGGTAGCTGTTGAACTTCTTCCCAGGAACCAACCTCGATGCCTGTGATGCTGAACAATGCATCGTAAACCGGCGTGACATCGACGGGGTCGCCGTACTGACTGGGATCTTGTATGTGTGCGCTGAATGTACCAAGCACGCCTCGCAGGTTCGTGTACGCATCGACGATCCCGTCTGAGTATAGTGTCTTCTTCACTTCTACGACTGCGATGAGATCGCGCACCGGCCATTTGTATTTAGATGTGTTTGGAATCAGCTCGCCCTCACCGCGGACGACCATACAATCGATCTCGGGACTGATCTTTCCGGTCCCTGCGGCGACGAAGCCGGACACGACCCGCACGTCCAGAGCTTCAGGTAAAGCGGCGCTGAGCAGCTTTGCCGTCAGTCCCTCGTACATCGCTCCGATCGTCAGAGGATGATCGATGTCGTAGGCAGCCAACGCCTCGGCTTCCCTGTCCGCGAGCGCCCGAAGAAGATCGGCAACGACATGAATCATGATGACGTGTATTGTCGCATGCGACGGGACGATCTGAGCGGTCAAGTCACGCCGTAGGGTCGTGCCGCATCTCCGTCACGACTCGGAGAGTCTTGTCTGCCTTACGAGCTCCCTTTGACGGCGGTGGTTGAGGTGCGATCCCTTGAGTTGAGCTTGCAGATACGTGGAGCTTCATACAAAGCGTTCCGCCCCCGCACCTTTGATTCGTCCTCCTAACGCATATTGAAAGCACGCTCCTCCCTGCTATCGTAGAAACGCGACTCCCCACGACGCAGAAAGGAGCGGCTGCCATGAAAGATCAGGCAATTCAGTATCTCGCCTTCGACGTCCACCAGGCAACCTGCGAGGTGAGTCTGCGAGACGCCTCGGGCTCGGTCGTGATGCACGGAGCGGTGCCCACCGAGGCGACGGCAGTTCTGCGCGTGGTGAAGGGAGCCGGACCGCGCGTCCACGTTGCGTTCGAGGAGGGCACGCAGTCGCAGTGGCTGCACGATCTGATCGTGCCGCACGCCGAGCGAGTGGTCGTGTGCAACCTGCGCGGTGAGCGGAAGTCGGGGAACAAGAATGATCGGATGGACGTCGATGAGCTGTCCAAGCGGCTGCGAGGCGGCAACCTGCGTGGCGTCTTCCACGGCACGCAGGCCGTGCTGAATCTGAAGGAACTGGTCCGGAGCTACAACAACCTGGTCGAGGACGCGACGCGGGTGATGCAGCGGATCAAGGCGCTGTTCCGCGCTCGCGGGATCAAGAGCGTAGGCAAGTCGGTGTATCGACCGGCTGATCGGAAGGAGTGGCTCGGCAAACTCACGGGAGGATCTCGCGTGCGTGCCGAGGTGCTCCTCAAACATCTCGACGTGTTGCTCGAGTTGAGGCCGCCGGCGAAGGCGGCGATGCTCGCGGAAGCGAAGAAGCAGGCTGGCTGGAAGATCCTGCGTTCGATCCCCTACCTCGGCCCGATCCGGGTGGCCGAGATCCTGGCGATCATGCGGACACCGCATCGCTTCCGCACCAAGCGGAACCTCTGGCCCTACGCCGGCCTGGCAGTCGTCACGTACTCGAGCGCCGACAAAGAGATCGTCGACGGTCAGGTTCGCAAACGAAGGCGGGCGCCGATGACCCGAGGGCTGAACCGCAACCACAACCCGATTCTGAAGGAAGTGTTCAAAGGCGCGGCGACCGCGGCCACCGTCAGGCCGCGGCGACGAGAGTTGCTGCAAGTCTCAGATAGAACCATGGTCGACACCCCCGGGTGATCGCCGGTAGCGCTTGAAATCGTCTCGATTGGATCGACAGAGGCACTGAAGATGCGTCAGCGGCGTACGACTGTTCCGCCCACCCGTGCGACCTCACGATCGTCCCCCGAGGGTCGGTCGGAGCTGATTGCAAGGGAGAACGAAAAGCAATCAGCGAAGAGGAGGACCGCCCTTGACAGCGGAGCCGCGGCCACCGCACGCGCAACCCTACCACGTTACGAGAACCATGGAGCGGTGGCCGTCGGCTCCGCGGCGGATATAGGCCGCAGATTACGGGCAGAGATTACCGCACCACTGCTTAGCTTCGCTCACACAAAGGCTATCCCACGAGTTGTTGCAACAGTAGGAGTCGGCGTTGCAAACTGTGGTGACGCAGCTGCTGCAAGACTTTGTCAATGCTGCACCTGTCACACAGGGCGAATGCGCGCAGTTGCTCGGGTTGCCACCTCCAGAACAGGTGCTTCCGCACCACTGCTTCGCCTCGTTCACGCATGTGACGTCCCATAAGTTGTTGCAACAGTATGGGTCGGCAGCGCATACCGTGGTAGCGCATGTGCTGCATGACTTGCTAAGTGCACTGCCGGTTACACACTCGCTATGAGCGCACGGATTTCCTCCGCCCGATGCACACTGCGCCGCACAATCAACGCCGAAGCAGAACGCTGCTTTGCCGAGATCTACTGCAACGTCAATGCATGCCGGGACGGCTCCTCCGACGCACGCCGCAACCTCACCAATTAGAAGACCGAGCTCGCAAGGAGAAAAACCGCTGCAGAGCTTGTTCAATGCGCAGTTCACGACGCACACGCCGACCGACGGGCACGAGACGGCGTTTGTCTCTAAATCGTACACGACAGCCGCACCAGACGCGGCATCTTTGATCGTGAGGCCGGATATCGTGCTGTCAGTCTTATCGATCTGAAACTCGGCGATCAACGATTCTCGGTGTCCGCCTATGTCGCTCTCGAGCAGGTAAGACACCGCATTGGCGGAGGCATCAGGAGTGGCGCCCAGCACCGCGTACACGTGGACCGTTCCTCTCGGTGAGGCGATAGCGGCGCTACGTGCAAGATCAACCACTTGACCATCCATCTGGACTGACAAACTCGATCGGCCACCCCAAGACGCCACCTCCGCATCGAACCCCCGTACCACAGTTAACGCGCCGCCTGCACACGGAGCGACAGTTCTGGTCTCACTGTCTGACGCGACGTGGACTGCCGCGGGAGTGGGGAAGTATATCCGCAGGGGTCGCCCGATATCGGAAAATGAACTAGCTACCCCGAATATCACATTCTTGCCATTTACCGGAGGAGCCGGATATGTCCGCTGCGATCTCACCTGACCGATCACTGGAGACGTGAGCGTAACCAGCAATGCGAATAGACTTACGATCTTGTACATAGAATCTCCGCCGCGCACGACACCTAGAGTTCGGACCCGAGATGAATGTAGGTCGGCCTTCACGGTGCGGCAAGGCGCACTTATGGAATCCCTCAACCGTTCGTTGCACAGGCTAGCGCGAATGCGCCGCCACCGGAAAAAGACGCCGTGCAGGAAGTCCGCCCCGGAGGGGCGGAACACATCCTCTGTCGCCCCTCCGGGGCGGATCATTCGCGGACGCCCACGTTTCCGGTGGCGGCGCATTCGCGCTCGCCACCGGCTACCTTCTCTGCGCGCCTCCGGTGCGGATGCCCGAACCTGAAGTTAACACCCATTGCGGCGGAGTCCGGGGCTATGCTGGACGGCGCGCCTTCGCGCGCCGACGTTTTCGACTTTGCGCCGATCCGTGACTTCTGTCACCGCGCCCCATTGCGAATGGCCAAACGCCACGTCCCCTCTCTCCGCGCTGAAGCGCGGAGAGAGGGGACGTGGGCCGGGGGTTAGTGCTCGAGGCGGATGGTCGGGTCGCCGAAGAGGATGAACGTTCTCCGGACGTCACCGTCGCTGATCGACTGCTTGGCCTTGATCACCGCGTCGCCGATGGGCATCGAGGTCGAGAAGATCTGGCGATAGAGCTCGGCGTTCATCTGCGTCTGTACGTGCGGAGCTGTGAGCGCTGAGCTGGCCCACACGCCGATCGCTCCGCCGTTACCGTTGCGCAGCAGGGCCTCGGCGAGGCTGTCGGTGAAGAGGTCGTGGAAGTAGCCGTTGAGGCAGTTCATGGCCACGACGAACGGGAGGCGGTTGCCATTGTTCAGAGAGAGAGCCGCGCCGGTGCTGAAGACGTCGCTCCAGACTTCGACCGAGCCGTGGCCGATGTAGTTCACGAGGAGGGAACCGTTGGAGAACGCGGTGCCGATCTGGCCCGGGACGTTCGCGGTCTGGCCGACCTCGAGATGCGTCGTCGTCAGAGCCGAAGGCACGTTCTGCGCGACGTGAGCGCTCCCCTCGGCGAACGGAATCGGGCCCGGCCGGTCGCTGACCAGCGTCACCGTGTCGGTGTTCGTGCGGGCGCTGATCAACTTATTGACCACCGCCGTCGCCTGGGCGGCGGTGCGGACCGGGATGCGGCCCACGGCGAGCGACGGCACGCCGTCGTCGTCGAAGTCGGCGAACCAGTCGTCGGAGGCGGTCTTGATGAATGCGGTGGGGACCATCTTCGTCGGCAGGTAGTCGACGCTGGCGATGCCGTAGTAGTTGCGCGGATCGAAGATCGCGTCGCCGAGGAGGACGACGTACTTCGGCGCGCGCTTCCAGCCCTGGGAGTGCTTCAGGAAGTCCCGGATCGGCTGCGGACCGTGCGCGCCGAACGAGAACTCGTCGTACAGGTTCTGCACGTCGATCACGGCCGTGGCGATCCCCTGGGCCTCGCGAGCGCTCTTCAGCGACTTCGCGGCCGCGAGGAAAGCGCTGTTGGTGATGACGACGAGGTCGGCCCGGTTCTTCGTGTCGTTCCAGGTCGAAGCCTGATTGAGGACGATCTGCGAGGGCGCCGCGATGCGTGACGCGCCGTAGACCAGGATCGTTCGGGTCCCACCCTCCGGCGCGGCGACCGTCGCCGCGCGAGAGCCGTCGCCGGCGGATGACGTCTTCACGCTCAGGCGGATCGGATCGTTCGCATCGGTGAGATCGACCGCGAAGACCTCCTCGTTCGCAAAGCCGGCCACGGAGACCTCCGCGCCGCCGGCGACGGTGAACGCGAGCAGACCGTCGTCGGCGCGATAGAGGTGCGGGTACGTCAGACGGACCGACTCGACGACGCTCACATCCTCCCAGCCGTTCTGGGCGATGAACTCGAGCGTGTTGGTGCCGTTCACGAGCCACGTGGCCGGCACGGTGAACCTCGCCACGTGACGGTCCATGTCCGCGAACTGCACGGGATTCAGGGCATTGCCGTTGAGGGTGATGTTGACGACGTGCGGCAGGTTGTACGTCGCGCCCTGCAGCACGATTTCGAGCTCGGCGCTGAAATCCCACCAGTGGATCCGATGCCCGGATCGGGATCGGTCGGCGAAGCGGCGGAGTCATCGTCGTCGCCGACGGGTGCAGAGCCTCCGTCGTCGACGAACAAGAACGTCATGCGGCTGTCAAAGTTGCGCGAAAACGTCGGACGGAATACTGTTATTTAAATCTCGTTGGTGTTGGGACTAGCGAAATCGCCGTCCTGGCCCTAACCTGCGAGTGGTCCGATCGAGATTCCCCGGCGCAACATCCAGGGTCCGTCCCCGCACTGGTCCTGATGCGCAGTAAATGGAGATGACATGTCCCTGAGTCGTAATTCGCGTGGATTCCGGCACGCAGTGTTCCTGCTGGCGACGGCGCTGTTCGTCCCCGCGTCCGCGCACGCGGCTGGCGCATTGAGCGTCGAGATCATCAACGGCTACAACCTGGTCGTCGACTCGAACGTGACGTCGCCGTCGACGTACGGCCCCGGCGCCGCGTTCATCGGCGCGAGGGTCTGCAACACGGGAGACGCGCCGCTGTCGAACGTGTTCCTCAACACAGGCAACTACAACGGCGGGGTCGGCTCGACGCCCGGCGCGTTCCCGGTGCTGGACTCGACGGGCTACGTCGCGTCGCCGCAGATCACGAACACGGGAAGCTACTCGCTCGCGCTCGACGCCACCGCCACCGGCGCGGCGGAGGGCTCGCGTTACGTCGGCACGCTCGCGGCGGGACAATGCCGGGTCGAGTACTGGCTCATCACCTATCCGCATTGCGTCAACGTGAACGGCGAATCCGACGCGCCGCCGTGCGCGGCGAGCATCACCGGCGGGGTGAAGCCGGACGACGACGTGTCGCTCGACTACGACGTCTGGGCCACGACCACCACGGCGATCGCCACTCCGGTCGTCGCCGCAAGCCGCGATTTCACGATGCGGAACGAGATCTCCGCCTCGGCGAACAAGATCTGGCCGAACACGACCTCCAAAGTCCCCGACTCTTACCTGGCCGCCATTCAGGCAATCATCGGCTGGGGCACCCTCGGCCCGGACGGACAGCCGCTGGGCGACTCGAATCCCGTGTATCCCGGGCAGCGCCTCATCACGACGCAGGGCATCTGGTACGACCTCGGCAACGTCGGACAGGGCTTCGACAACGACGGCGACCTGGTTCCCGACCAGAACGCATGGCTTCAGCCCGTGGGCGATCCCGGCGCGTGGGATTCCGACTGCTTCCGGATGGTCAACGTCTACGGCATCCTGATCGTGAAGCTCAAGAGCGGCGGAGAGCTGCTGATCCCCTTCCAGAACGAGCTCTATTTCGAAGGCCTGCCCGACAACACCGGCGTGGTCGGTCTCGTCTACTACCAGTTCATCGCCACCGACCAGGGCTGCAGCGCGGCGATGACGCCGTACCAGGAAGCCGCATCCGGTTTCGACAACGAGAAATTCAGCGCCGACTTCGGCCTCGGCAGTCCGCTCCAGAGCGGCACGTTCGGCGTGAACATGCCGTTCGCCAAGACCGACGGCGTCACGTCCACGACCACCGGCAGCACGCTGACGTACACGGCGAGCGGCACGAACAGCACCGGCGTTCCTCTCGGAGCGCCTGACTACGGCGTTCCCCTCATCATCGCCGACGCCATCCCCGCGGGGACGACGTTCGTCGCCGGCTCGGCGGACGACTCTCCGGCCGCCAACCTCACCGAGCCGACGGGGACCGGCTCGTACACCCAGGACTACACCGACACCGACGGCAACGTCGACAGCTGCACGATCAACTACGACATCACCAGCTCCCAGTGGACCGTTTTCTACTCGACGAACGGCGGCTCCGTCTGGACGCTGACCGAGCCCGCGCCAGCGAGCGTGACCAACATCCGCTGGCTGCTCGAGACGACGATGGCCCTCGACGGCGGCCACGACGGCGACGCCTGTCTCGCAAACGACGGTCTCTACGACAACGGCACGCTCGCGACGTCACTCCCCCCCGGGAAGTCGATCGCCGTGCGCTTCCAGGTCACGGTCAACAGCAACGGCGGACCGGTGATCTGCAACACCGCCGGCCTCACGTTCGGTGGCTCGGCGACGAGCACGACCGCTCAGGATTGCACGATCGTCACCGGCAACAACACCCTCAGCGGAAACGTGTTTCAGGACACCGGCGCGGGCGCCGGGATCTTCGGCAACGGCACGCAGGATGGAACGGAGCCCGGGATCGGCGCGGGCGTCGTGGTGACGCTCTACTACGACCTCGACGGCGACGGCGTGGCCGGCTCGGGCGACATCGTCTACGCCAGCACCACGACGAGCGCCGCCGGCGCGTACAGCTTCTCGAACCTCGCCGACGGTCCCTATCTCGTCGTCATCAGGAAATACGACGGGGCGACGTCCGACGGCATCAACAATGCCGCCACGGACGGCGCCTTCGGCACGACGGGCTACGGGAACACGACGACCGACCCGAACCTGCCGCTCACGACGAATCAGGGCATCGTGAAGCTCAACGAGGAGCTCACCACGGCCACGCTGGCGGTGAACGTCGACCTCGCCAAAGCCAACGCGGCCGGCCAGTCGATCACGAACGTCAGCTTCGGGTTCGCGCCGCCGTTCCGTCTCACCAAGCTCGTGGCTCTGAATCCCGATACCGATGCCGACGGTCGAGCCGACACGGCCATCGATGAAGGCGACGTATTCACGTACACCATCGCTCTCGAGAACCGCCTGCCCAGCGCCGGCGTGCAAGGGCCGACGGGCTGCCAGTACACGGTCTGGGCACCGACCGGCGTGAACGGCTCGCCTGCGAACAAGTCGTTCACCAATTACCTCAACGCTCTGGATGGTCCGAACCGCAACGTAGCGTCCGTCCTCGTCACCGGCGGCGGCAACAGCTTCATGTACGGCAGCGGCTTCTGGCTCGCGGACCAGGCCGGCAACATCACGAAGGTCGAGGCCCTGACCCTCGGCTACTTCGGTTCCACGCTGACGGACGACAACCTGACCAACACGCTGCGCCTGGGCGGGAACAGCTCGAGCACGACCTTCACCACGGCCCTGATCGACAGCTATGTCGGCGAGCCGGCCACACTCGGTCCCGACGGCGCGATCACCTGGGACGTCACGTCGGCCAGGCCGGGTGGCGGAACGTGGAGTTGGGCGGACGACTTCTCGATCCTCCAGCTCGAGGTCAATCCCAGCAAGTCATCCTCCGCGGACCAGAAGAACTTCTTCCTCGACGCCCTCGGCCTCCGCATCACGACCGATCAGGACTGCGAAGCGGGGGAATCGACGACCCTCAGCCCGGTGCCGCTGCAGGACAGCTACGACACCGGCAGTGTGGCGTTCGTTTCTTCCGTGCCGCCGCCTGACTCGATCAACACCGGCACGGGCGTCATTCAATGGAACGACGTCGGCCCGATCCTTCCCGGGTCGACGGCCACGGTCAGCGTGACGATGCGCGCGCTGAACGTCGCCGGCACGCGCACCGGCACCTGCGGCGTCTCTTCGCCGCCGGCCATCACCAGCGCCTGCAATTGGGCCGAGACGGCCTGGGGCGGCAATCATGTGATGTACACCGACGGCCGCCAGGCAAACGACGATGACGGCAACATCGCCGTCACCATTCAGGGGAAAGGCGAGCTTCGCGGTACGGTCTGGAAGGACACGAACGTCGACGGCTGGCCGAACAATGACGGCGAGCCCGGCCTGCCCAACGTGAGCGTGACGCTCTTCGGTTGTGTCCAGTCGGACGGCGTCACGCTGGAAACCACTTCAGGCAACAAGACCTGCGCCGCCCAAACGGGAGGCAACTTCTGGAAGGCACTCGCGACGACGACCACGAATTCCAGCGGCGCATACGAGTTCATCGGCCTCGACCTGGGAACGTACATCGTCGAAGTCGGTGACACCGACGGGGCGCCGAGCACCGGAAATACCTCCCCATACGGCGGCACGGAGACCGCAGAACCGCTCGACACGCAAACGGTGACTGCCGGTTCGGCCAATGGAACAGCCGGTGTTTGCGCTAGTGGATGCAACAACACGTGGGGCAATCCGAACGCGAACCTGAACACGATGAATCTGCTCAACAGCCCGACGGCCGAAGAGATCATCGGAGGCATCAACTTCGGGTACAACGTCCCCAACGCGGTCGTCTTCGGCAACATCTGGTGGGACGTGAACGGCAACACCACGCAGAACGCGGGCGAAACGGGTCTCTCCGGTTTCACCGTGCAGCGCTGGTCCGATCCGAACGGGGACGGCGATCCGGCCGATGGCGTGCTGCAAGCCACGACCGCGACGGACGCGAACGGCAACTACAGCTTCAGCGGCCTCGCCGCCGGCTCGTACGTGATCGTCGTCGTCCCGCCGGCGCTCCTCAACAACGTGTGGACCGAGACCGTCGAATCGACCGGCGGAACCGGCAGCCTCGACAACCGGATCCCCATCACCGTCGCCGCCGGGGCGATCTCCGGCTCGCACAACTTCGCCTACACCCAGGGCAGCACCTCCGCGATCGGCGACACGCTGTACTTCGACCTCGACTCCGACAGCCTGCAAGACCCGGGTGAAGACGGCATTCCCAACGTCACCGTCTGGCTGTACACCGACGTCGACCGTGACGGCACGATCGATGACGGCGTGGACGCGATCTACGCCACCGACGTCACCGACGCCTCCGGCAACTATCTCTTCTCCGCCGTTCCTGCCGGCAGCTACATCGTGAAGGTCGACACCGCCGATCCCGACTTCCCGAGCAACGTCACGGCGACGGGCGATCCCGACATCGTCGCCGCGAGCATCGGCGATTTCATCTGGCTCGACGCGAACGGCAACGGCGCCTTCAATGCCGGCGAAGACGGTATCCCCGGCGTGGGCGTGAACCTCTACGCCGACACCGACGGCAGCGGCACGCTCAACGGCGCCGACGCCCTCGTAGCCGCCACCATCACCAACGTCAACGGCAACTACCTCTTCACCGGCCTGCCGGCAGGCGGCTACTTCGTCGACATCGACGAGACCACGCTGCCCAGCGCGTCGCTGGCCATCACCACGACCGATCCGGCCACGACGCTGATCACGCTGGCGAACAGCCTCTCGACGACTCAGGTCCTGACCGCCGACGCCGGCTACAGCCTCTCGGCCAACTTCTCCATCGGGAACCGCCTCTGGCACGACGTGGACAACGACGGCGTTCAGGACGCGGGTGAATCCGGCATTCCGTTCGTCGACGTCGTCGTGACGAACGGCACGGGCACCGGCTGCGCGAGCGGCTGCCGCGTCACCACCGACGCCGACGGGTTCTGGATCGTCACCGGCCTCACGAACGGGACATTCACGGTCGACGTCGATGGCACCGACGTCGACTTCCCTCGCGACTTCACGCTGACCACCGGCAGCACCGATCCGCGGGTCGTCAACGTCGCCGGCGCGGATCTCACGAACGTCGACTTCGGGTATCGCTACACCGGCTCCGGCTCGAGCCCGACCGGCACGATCTCGGGCCGCGTGTTCCTCGACGGCGACGGCGATCTCGCCTATGACCTCGGTGAGGCGCGTAGCGGAACGACCGTCAATCTGCTCGACGCCAACAACAACATCGTCGCCACGACGACGACCGCCGCGGACGGGACGTACTCGTTCGCCGGCGCGTTCATCGGGCAGTACTCCGTCGAGTCCGTCGATCGCCTCGGCACGCGCTACAGCACCCTGTTCCTGGCGGCGGCACAGAACCTCTCGAACATCAACGTCCTCTACCACTCCACGATCGAGAACACGGCCGACAGCCAGAGCTCGATCGCGGTGGACGGCGTGCACGCGAACCTGCTGCAGGACTTCGGCTACCGGCGCTTCCTCGGCACGATCGGCGACTCGGTCTACTGGGACGTGAACGAGAACGGCACGCAGGACATCGGCGAGCCGGGCTTCCCGAACGTGACCGTCCGCCTCTACGACGCGGTCTGGACCGACAGCAACGGCGACGGCTTCTTCCAGGCGGGCGAGGCGACGACCACGCTCGTCGACACGACATCGACGATCGCAGACAACCCCTCCACGCCCGCGAACGAAGGCGGGACCTATCTCTTCCAAAATCTCGACGCACTCGCGTCCGGCCACACCTACCTCGTCATCGTCGACACGACCACGCTGCCGGGCGCGTCGCAAACGCTCGTCGCCGATCCGGACGCCGACGGCGTACCGTGCGCGTCGCTGCCGCTCGACGGCGTCCCGGCCAGCGTCTGCGACAACAACAAGCTCGTCGTCGGCTTCCTCGACGGCAGCAACTTCCTCGGCGCCGACTTCGGCTATCGCGTCACCGGCTCGGGCTACGCTACCATCGGCGACCAGCTCTGGATCGATACCGACGGCGACGGCACGAGAGACTCCGGCGAATCCGGAATCCCCTTCGTCACCGTCTGGCTCGACACCGACAACGACGGCGTCCTCGACTGGGCCGACGGCAACGGCAACGGCGTGTGGGACTCCGGCGAGGGCGAGCAGTGGACGCAGACCGACTCGGACGGCTACTACGTCTTCACTGGCATCGGTGACGGCACGTACAACCTGAAGGTCCTCACGTCCGATCCCGATTGGCCTTCGGGTCTCTCCACCACGCCGACGTACGAAGTCCGCGGCGGCAACACCGCCAGTCTCAACAACGCCGTGCAGGTCGTCGTCAGCAGCGGCGCGGTGAGCAGCATCGTCGATGGGGATCCGGGCACGACCGACAGCTGCTCGAACTGCAACCTGAGCGTCGACTTCGGCTACCGGTATGCCGGCACGAACACCGTGAGCGGCACCATCTGCATCGACGATCCGACCTTCAACGGCTACTGCGGCGCGACCGCGCTCACGTACTCCGGCGTCGATACCGGCAACGAGGCCGCGCTCGCGGGGATCACCGTGACGGCTTATCGCTGGACCGACGACGGCGACAACAACGCATGGGACGGCGCCGGGGTCATCGATTCCGGCGATACCTTCACGCTTCTCGGCAGCGTGTCGACGAACGCGAACGGCGATTACACGTTCTCGAATCTTCCCGACAATGTGGTCTTCGTCTTCAGCGTCAACGACTCGCAGAACCTGCGCCTCACCACCACGAACGCCAACTCGAGCGTCGAGGACGCGAACGTGATCAAGCGCCAGCTCTACGACGGCACCTCGACCTACCTCGGCAACACCGTGACGGTGCTCGCCCGCCAGGCGCTCAACTTGGGCGGAGACACCGACGACAATATCCTCGATCTCGACTGGGCGTTCGACGGTACCCTGGGCGGTCTCATCACCTACGACTTCGGCGATCTCCCCTCGGGCTACCTCAACACGCTCCTCACCAACAGCGGCGCCCAGCATCTCGTCACGGGCAGCTCGATCTACCTCGGCTCCGGGGTCACTACCGAGAACGACGGCAAGCCCAGCTCCACCGCCGCGCTGGACGGCAGCGACGACGGCGTGACGATGGTCTCGACCGTCTTCGGCACCGGCGAAGACGGCAACGGCAGCATCGGCTACATCGACATCGTCGCCTCGGCCGCCGGCTGGGTCGCCGGCTGGATCGACTTCAACGGCGACGGCGACTTCGACGATCAGTACGAGCTGATGCTCGATCAGGCAGTCTCTGCGGGGACCAACAGCTTCTACTTCTACATACCGGGAACGAGTGTCATCCCCAACGGCCTGAACGACTTCTTCGGACGCTTCCGCATTTACCCATCGCGCCCGCAGATCCTCGCCAGCACCGGTCCGGCATTCGATTCCACGTTCGTGCGGATGACCGGCGAGGTCGAGGACTACCTCTTCGTCATGGGCGTCAGCCCGACCGAGGTCGACATGGCGCAGATCGACGCCGTGCAGAACAAGAAGGGCGTGACGCTGACCTGGCAGACGACGTCGGAAACCGACAACCTCGGCTTCCACGTCTACCGCCAGTCCGCCTCCGGCACGCCCGAGCGCCTCAACCGGCACATCATCACCGGCTCCGCATTCATGACCGGCCGCCGCACCAACGGCCCGCGCAGCTATCGCTTCGTGGACCGCAAGGCGCCCGACGGCTTCGTGCAGTACTTCATCGAAGACGTCGATCTCGACGGCACGAAGACGATGCATGGACCGATCACCCCGACCAACGGTCCGGACGAGCCGGAGACCGTCATCACCGATCCCGACCCGACCGTCGGCTCCGTGGGCGGCATCTTCACCACCGCGCCGGGCATGGGCATCGAAGTGCCCGCCCCGCCCGCCCCGTCCCAGGCGCAGCTCGACGAACAGTGGAAGCTCGCCGGCGTGCAGGCCGTGAAGGTCATCGTGACCCAGCCGGGCTGGTACCGCGTCACGAAGAGCCAGCTGCTCGCAGCCGGCTACGACCCGGGCAACAACGGCCGCGCCATCTCTGTCTACACCGAGGGAACGGAAGTGCCGGTGTACCTGAACGCGAAGAACGGGAACCAGTTCGGCAACGACGACTCGATCGAGTTCTTCGGCCGCGGCATCGACACCACCAGCACCGGTGGCCGCGTCTACTACATCACCGTCAAGCGTGGCTCCGGCCTGCGCGTGAAGTCGGTTGGGGCCAAGGGCGGAAGCGGATCGCCGGCTCCCAACAGCTTCGCGACCAGCTTCTCCCGCATCGAGCGGACCGTCTTCTTCACCGCCCTCACCAACAACGGCGATCGCGAGAACTTCTTCGGCCCGATCATCACGAGCTGGCCCGTGACGCAATCCATCACCGTCGCGAATCTCGACGCGAGCGGCAACGCCAAGCTCGAGCTCGTGCTGCAGGGCGGCTCCGACAAGCTGGAGCACGTCGTCGAGGCAAACCTCAACGGCTACTCGTTGCCGGTGATCCGCTTCCGCAACCTCGAGCGTCACGTCGCCACGCTGACCGTACCGGCATCGCGTCTGGTGAACGGCGAGAACGTCCTCACCCTCACCGCCCTCAATGGCTGGGAGGACGTGAGCGTGCTCGAGTCACTGAAGCTCGAGTACGAGCACACGTTCCGCGCCGACGGCGACGCGCTGACGTTCAACGTGGCCGGCGGCACCGCGGTGACGGTCAAGGGCTTCACCACCGACCAGATCCGCGTGCTCGACGTCACCGATCCGATGGCGCCGGACTTCATCAACGCCACGATCGGAAACGCGGGCGACGGCAGCAAGCAGGTGTCGTTCGCTGCGCCGACAACAGGCGGCCCCGGCGCGCGGACGATCTTCGCCTTCGCCGAGAACCGCGTGCTCGCGCCGGCGCAGGTCGCATACAACGAGCCGTCGACGTGGAACGCCGAGAACAACGGCGCGACGCTGGTCATCATCACCAACCGCGCCTTCCTCGCCGCCGCCGAGGCGCTCGAGAGCGCGCGCATCGCCCAGGGGTACGCGACCGTCGTCGTCGACGTCCAGAACCTCTACGACGAGTTCTCCTACGGACATCACTCGCCGCAGGCGATCCGCGACTTCCTGCAGCGCACGCGCTCGTGGAAGACCGTGCCGCGATACGCAATCCTTCTCGGCGACGCGAGCTTCGATCCGCGCAACTACCTCGGCTTCGGCAGCTACGACTTCGTCCCGACCAAGCTCGTGCCGACGGCCTACATGAAGACCGCCTCCGACGACTGGTTCGCGGACTTCAGCGGCACCGGCATCCCCGACATCGCCATCGGCCGCCTCCCGGCCCGCACGCCCGAAGAGGCGAACGCGATGGTGGCGAAGCTCACCGCACGCATCGGACCTCCGTCCGGCTCCTGGGCGCAGCGCGTCACCATCGCGTCCGACTGGGCGAACGGCTACCCGTTCGATGCGGCGGCCGACTCCATCGCGGCGAGCATCCCAGCCGGCTACACCAAACAGCGCATCCCCTTCGCGACCACCCCGAATCCGGCCGGCGCAGTGGTCAGCTCGTTCAACGACGGATCGCTGCTCACGACCTACATCGGCCACGGGTCGGTGGAAATGTGGAGCAGCTACGTCTTTGGCTCCTGGAACGCGTCGGCGCTGACCAACGCCGACCGCCTGCCGTTCGTCGTGGCCCTGAACTGCCTCAACGGCTACTACCACGACCTCTTCACCGAGAGCCTCGCCGAGGCCCTCATGAAGAATCCGAACGGCGGCGCGATCGGCGTCTGGGCCTCTTCCGCGCTCAGCGGCGCCGCCGGCCAGGTCAACGTCAGCCTCGAGTTCAACCGCCACGCCTTCGGAGACACGCCGATGACCGTCGGCGACGCCATCCTCCGGGCGAAACAAGCAACGCCGAACCTCGACGTCCGCCGGAGCTGGATCCTGTTCGGCGACCCCACCCTCCGCCTCAAGTAGCACACGAAGCCGGCGCTCGCCCGAGCGCCGGCTTTCGTTCGTGCATCCCGACGCACCGCCGCGGCCCGGCGGCTGACCGCCTTTGGTTCCCGACTTGCAAGCCGCCGCGGCTGTCAGCAGATGACGATCACCTGTGCCGACTGCGGCAGGATTCAGACGATCCCGAAGCTCCCGCGAGGCTCGACCGCCGAGTGTCACCGGTGCGACCGCCTCCTCGGACGCCGCTCGATGCTCGACGTGGATGCGAGCCTGGCCTGTGCCATCGCGGTCTTCATCCTCCTGCCCCCCGCGGTCTTCATGCCTCTGATGGGCTCGACGATTCAGAACCTCGTGTTCGAGGAGACCCGCCTGGTGTCGAGCGTTGGCACGATCTACTCCGAGGTGTGGTTCCCCTTCGCCTTCGGCTTCCTCTTCCTCGCGGTTCTCTTTCCCGCGATCCGCGCGGGCCTGCACATCCTCGTCCTCGGCTCGATCCGATGGGGATGGAGGATCTGGCAGCGCGGCCGGGTCTTCCGCTGGACCGAGGAGCTGCGGGCCTGGAGCATGACCGACGTGGTGGTCATCGCGGGATTCATCGCGTACTACCGCGCATCCGTTCCCGCCGAGGTGGACGTGCGCGTGGGCGCCTGGTGCTACATGGCCGTCGCGGTGCTGATCGTGGTCGGCGACCGCGCGCTCGACCGGCGCTTCGTGTGGAACGCGATCCTCCCCGATCTCACTTCGTATCCCGGACGGTCCATACCCTCGTGTGACAGCTGCGAGATGGCGGTAGCCGATCGACGGGCCGGAGATCCCTGCCCGCGTTGCGGCAGCAGGCTGGATCGCAACACTGCCGCGCGATTCGCGCCCGCGCTCGGCGCCGTGGCCGCGGCCATTCCTCTGACCATCCCCGCGTACGGCGCGTCGGTCATGATCAACGACCAGCTCACCGCCGTCATCGAGCATACGGTCGTGGGGACCGTGCAGTTGCTGGCCGATCACGGCTATCCGCAGTTCGCGGCGGTCGTCCTCATCGCCGGCGTGGCGATTCCGGCAGTGGTGCTGGCCGGCATGATCTGGCTCCTCCTGCGCGTACGCTTTCCGAAACGGGAGGGCCTCGTGCTGCGGACGCGGGTGTATCGCGTGCTGCATCGCCTCATGCGCTGGCCGATGATCCTCCCGTTCATCGCCGCCCTGGCCTCGCCGATCGTCGACTTTCGCGGAATCGACGACATCGTCGCCGGTCCCGGCGCGACACCGCTGTTCCTGCTCATCCTGCTCCTGATGCTGGCAGTGCGGATGTTCGAGCCCCGACTGATGTGGAAGACCGCCGGAGAAGCACGATGAGCGAGTACGACGACATCGAAGACCGCAGGAAGCACGAGGAACCGGTCGAGGCGACCGTCCACGTGTCGAAGTTCGGGCCGTGGATCTGGATCGTGCCGGTGCTGGCGGTCTTCTTCGTCGGCTACCTCATCGTGCGCTACGGATTCTTCGGCGGCGGAGACATCACCGTCCGCTTCTCCGAGGCGCGAGGACTGGACCGCTACAGCTCGGTGCGATTCCGAGGGGCGAAGGTGGGAACGGTCCAGAAGATCACGATCGACGAGAAGCTGTCCGAGGTCGTGGTGCGCATCTCGATGGACGCGTCGATGAATCAGGCGCTGCGCAAGGGAACGCGGTTCTGGATCGTGGAGCCGGGACTCGAAGGCGGCGGTGTGGGAGGCCTGCTCTCCGGCACGTACGTCGGCATCGCACCGGGTGAAGGAGAGGAGACGCGCGAGTTCGTGGGACAGGAGTACGCGCCGATCGTCGCCGCGCCCGAGGCGGGAAAAACATACGTGCTCGACGCGGAGGGAGTGGGCTCGCTCGCCATCGGGACGCCTGTCCTCTACCAGGGGATGCGCGTCGGTCGCATCCTCGGCGCGGAGTACGACGAGAAACGGCGCGTGACGGCCGTGCATGCGTTCGTCGTGCAACGATTCGCGAACGACGTGCGCCAGAGCACGCGCTGGTGGCGGGGCGGAGGGCTCAACGTCTCGCTTGCCGGTGGCGGGGTGTCGCTCGAAGGCGCCGGGCTGTCGTCGCTGCTGAGCGCACCGGTCGGATTCTACACGCCGGATGTGATGGCCGGCGCGCCGGTCACGCAGGGAACACGTTTCAAGCTCTACGACGGCGAGTCGGCGGCGATCGCCGCGGCGGACGGTCCGCATCTCACGTACCTCACCTACTTCCCCGGCCCGATCGGTGGATTGACGCCCGGCACGCCGGTGAAGATGAAGGGCGTGCAGGTCGGACGCGTGCGCGATGTGCGGCTTCGCTACGTGCCGCAAACCGCGTCGCTCGAGACACCGGTGATTCTGGAGATTGATCCTCGCGAGCTGGAGTTCCCCGTGAACGATCAGACCACCCGCGAGGAGTTGCGGGCATCGATGAACGAAGCGCTCCAGAAACTGGTGGCCAAGGGCATGCGCGCAACTCTGGCGACGAGTCTGGTGCTGCCGGGCGCGAGCGCCGTCGGGCTGGAGATCGTGGCGCGACCGGGCACGGGACGGCTGGTCATGACGAGCGATCCGCCGATCATCCCCGCCGCGGCGGGCGGAAGCGGACTGGAAGGAGCGATGGCCGCCATCGGCGACGTCGCCACGACGATCCGCAATCTGCCACTGCGGGAGATCGCCGGTCACATGCGCAGCGCGGCGGCGCGTCTCGACACCCTCGTGAACGATCCGGTGCTCGATCAGAGCCTGCGCCGGCTCGACACGTCGCTGGCCGAGGTGGAGAGAGCGGCAAAGGTGGCCGGACAGAACGCCGGGCCGATCGCAGAGAGCCTGCGCAATGCCGCCGAGTCGGCGGAAGGGACGGCGAGGAGGATCGAGTCCGCGTCCGAGAATGTCGACCCGATCGTGCAGAGCCTGCGCAACGCGGCGGCGTCGGCGGAGTCCGCGGCGAAGAGGGCCGAGCAACTCATGGGGACTTCGCAGAAACAGAACTACGACGTCGCGGAGCTGATCCGCGAGCTGACGCGCGCCGCGGAGGCGGTGCGCGCACTGGCGAACTACCTGAGCGAGAACCCGGACGCGGTAATCAAGGGGAGACGCGAATGAACGGAGGGCAGAGGGCAGAGGGCAGAGGGCAGCAGTCGGAGGCGCGCCGGAGCTCCTGCGTTGTGCGCTCCATCTGCGCTCTGAGCGTCGTGTTGCTCATTGCGGGCTGCGGGCTGTTCAAGCGGGTCCCGAATCAGTTTTACGCGCTCGACACGCTCCCCGCGGAAGGAGCGCGTGCGACGGTCGCGGGGGCGCCGATCGGTCTCGATACGATCGAGCTTCCTCCGGGCATCGATCGCCGCGGGATCGTCGTGCGCGGCGCAAACCACGAGCTCGAGGTGCGCGGCACGCACCAGTGGGCGTCGCCGCTCGAGGAGATGGTCATCCACACGCTGGCCTTCGACCTCGCGAATCGGCTGCCCGAGGGGACGATGGTCCTTCCCGGCCAGCCAAAACCGTCGGCGGCGCGGTCCCTCTCCGTGACCTTCGAAGACCTTGCCCCCGGCCCCGATCGCGTGTTCGTTCTCGACGCCCGCTGGACGCTGACGTCGCCCGGCGCGGCGGAGGTGACGCGTCACGAGCGGATCACCATCCCACTCGAGTCGACGGAGAGCCCGGCAATCGTCGCCGCGATGAGCCGGGCGCTGGCGACCCTGGCGGATCGGATCGTCGGCGCAATATGAGCCCGCGGAGCGCCGCCTTCCAGGCAGAGCCCGGGGCCAGATTGTGCGGCGCGCCTTCGCGCCTGTTGCCAAATTGCCATTGCGGCAGTGTCTGGGGGTGCCCCGAGCGCCAGCCCGCGTAGCGGGCAGCAGAGAGTAGCCCCCGGCTTCAGCCGACGGCTTCAGCCGGGGGTGCGGTGCGGCGTCTTGGTCAGCCCGGGTGGGGGGCGACAGAGTCGTCCTGTCGCTCCGCTACGCGGGCTGGCTAGGACGCAATCGCAGGTCCCCGGCTTCAGCCGCAATGGCGTTAACTTTAGGCGA
>CAZLGP010000222.1:0-11466 GCA_964558905.1 uncultured Thermoanaerobaculia bacterium
GGATCAACGGAGCCCTCTCGAGGCGCGCGCCTCGAGAGGGCTCCGTTGATCCTTCGGCGCTTCGCGCCTCAGGATTATGCTTCGCATCATGGACGAAGACAACCTCTCCATCCAGGGCTCTCTCGAAGAGACGACGGTCCCCGATCTCTTCCGCTCGATCGTGCGCAGCAGCGAGACGGCGATCCTTTCGCTGGATGCGATCGGGCACAACCACACCCTCTATTTCAACGAGGGGCGGCTGGTCTCCGCGTCGAGCACGGATCCGGACATGGGGCTGGCCGAGACCCTGCTGCGGATGGGGGAGCTGAGCATCCAGCAGTACGACCACGCCATGGAACGCCTCGTGGTCGCGCGGCGGATCGGGGGATTGCTCTGCGAGCTCGGGTATCTCAAGCCGGATGATCTCACCCGCGCCATCGAGCGGCAGGCGAACGCGATCGTCCTGAACGCCATGGCGCATCGCACGGGAAGCTACACGATCGAGTTCACGAGCGAGTTTCCGGACGGCATCATCGCCCTCCCTCTAGCCACCGAGCGTCTGATCCTCGACGGCGTACGGCGTATCGAGCTCTGGTCTCTGATCATGCGCGGCGTCGGACGCCTCGACCGCACGCTCGAGCAGGTCCCGAACGCCGACACGCGCACGTTCCAGCTCGAGCTCACCGACGACGAGAGCCACGTGCTGAACCTCATCTCCGATCCGCAGACCGTCGAGGAGCTCTGCGCCCGCAGCTACCTCTCTCACTTCCAGACCTTCCGCACGATCTGGGGACTCCTGGCCGTGAACCTCATTCAGGATGCGGAGGTCGCCGCCGTCGACGAGAAGCGCTCCGCCGTCGAGACGGAGTACGAGTTGGAAGCCATGGTCGAGAAGTACAACGGTGTCTTCCAGCGCCTGTTCGCGATCGTGTTTCAGAAGGTCGGGGACCACGTCTACGACTTCACCGACCGCGTGGTCCTGCACCTGGATCCCGGCACGCTGCCGTTTCTGTCCGGCATGACCTTCGTCAACGAGGGGCGCATCGACTTCGATCAGCTCCTCAACAACCTCTATGCCTCGGGCTCGCGCGATCACGCCGCGGTCGTGCGGGACGTTCTCGACGAGTTGCTCTACGGCTGGCTGTACGAGGTGAAGGCGGAGTTCGGCGTGGCTGCGGAGGCCGAGGCCGTGCAGGTGGCGGGGTCGCTGAAGAAGTGATCGGTCGGTTGGCGGTTGACGGTTGGCGGTTGGCGGGGGACCGAGGTCTCCGTCAACCGCCAACCGCCAACCGATCGCGCTAAACTGTCGCCGGACCCCGATGCGCAGACTCTTCGTCCTCTCCCTCCTCTCCCTCTTCGCCTGCGCGCCTGCCGGACCGCCCACGACGCCGAATGATCGCGAGTGGACCCTGCTCATGGCGGATTACCAGTGGATCCAGACGCTTCGCCAGGCGCAGAAGCAGCCGCCCGCGACCGCCACGCGCAAGGAACAGATCGAGATCCTCCTCGAGAACCACAAGAAACTCGAGCCGACGTACGTCGCGTTCGTCGACAAGGCCCGGGAGTACTTCGAGCGCACTACCGATCCCCGGGCCGGCGCTCTCCTGGCCCGCGAGAAGATCATTCTCGGCGACGAATACATGAGCGTCCTCGCCCGTTACGACAGGGCGATCGCTCTTTATCGCGAGGCTCTCGAGCTCGACCCTGCCAGCCCCGATGGGCAGGCGAGGATCCAGCTGGCCGAGCAGCGACGCTACGTCAACATGACCTCCTTTGCGTCCGTGAAGACGGGCATGAAGGAAGCCGACGTTCAGCGGCTCGTGGGAGTCCCGCGTGAAGACTGGATCAAGCAGGTGGTTCAGAACAAACGCGTGTATGCGGTGTGGATCTATCCGAAGGCCGACGGTGGTGCTTCGGCGGTCTACTTTGACAACGGCGTCGTCTATCACACAAACTGGAACGCGGCGGCGCCGCCAGACAAGTGATGTTCCGGGAGGAAGGGCAGGATGGAAGAACACGCTGTCGCTGACGATCAGTCTCACTACGAGATCTCACTCACCGCGGGCCAGGCCTTCGTGGCCTTCGTGCTGTTGCTGCTCTCGCTCGCCGCGGCCTTCGCATTCGGACTCATGATCGGCAAAGGGCAGACCGACGACCGTCTGGTCGTGCGGAGAGAAACGCCCGTCGTGACCGAGGCGTCCCTGACGTCGAAGAAAAGCGAGGGACGCATCGTGGAGTTGGGCGTCGAGGCAAACGACTTCGAGGAGGAAACTCCCGCGACGACCGCCACGACGGCGACCGAGCCCGTGGCGGCGACGATCGTGGAGGAAGCGCCCGTCGTGACCGAGATCACCGCATCCGCTCCCCCGGTCGAGACTCCTGCCGCTCCGCGCCAACCAGCGGCGGCGCCGCCGGTGACCACGTACGCGCAACTCCTCTCGACCGGCGATCAGAAGACCGCCGAGGCGCTCGCGGCGCGTCTGATCGACAGCGGCTTCACGGCCGCGTACGTCGAGCGCGGCGCGACGGAGCGCGGTTCCATCTTCCGGGTGCGCGTCAAATTCGACTCCGACTCCGCGGCGCGTGCGGCCGAGCCGAAGCTCAAGGCGTACTCGAACGAAGTGTGGATTACGACGAAGTGAGCAGTGAGCAGTTGGCGGTTGTCGGTTGTCGGTTGGCGGGAGATCGAGATCAGGCGGGCTCTTCTCCTGCATACCAACGGTAAACTGCGACGACATGGCTAACCGACGGAACCGCAGAACCACTACGCCCGAGCTGGAGGAGCTCCGCGCCGCGAAGAAAGAGCCGGGCGCTCTCGACCCGACGCACGTCCTCGACCGGGCCATCTACCAGCTCTGGGAGACGATCAACGACCTCGACCAGATTCAGCCCGAGCGCGTCGAGCACTACCGGGTCTCGATCTTCGGCAGCTCGCGCATCCGTCGCGGCGATCCGATCTACGAAGAAGTCAAAAAGCTTTCCGCCGAGCTGGCCCGCCTCGGCGTGGACATCGTCACCGGCGGCGGCCCCGGTCTGATGGAGGCGGCCAACGCCGGCGCGGTCGAGGGACAGATCGAGAGCAAGGCCCGGTCGTTCGGGCTATCCATTCACCTCCCCAGCGAGGAGGCCGCGAACCCCTTCGTCGACAAGGTCTTCCGGCACCGGACCTTCTTCAGCAGACTCCATCACTTCATCCGCCTCTCCTCGGCGTTCATCGTCTTTCCGGGCGGGATCGGCACCGCGCTCGAGCTGTTCATGGTCTGGCAGCTTCTGCAGGTAAAGCACATGAAGGAGCATCCGCTCATCCTGGTGGGTACAATGTGGCCCGGTCTGATCGAGTGGATGCGCGCGACGATGGTCGAGCGTGGCCTGGTCAGTCCTCCCGACTTCGACGTGATCAAGGTCGTCGGCTCCTCCGACGAGGCCATTCCGATCATCCGCGAGTCGTATCAACGATGGCTTCCACAGGAGAGAGCAGATGCCAACACAGGAACAGGTTCTTGACGCGCTGAAGAAGGTCAAATTCCCCGGCCTCTCGCGCGACATCGTTTCATTCGGGTTCGTCCGCGACGTGAGCGTCGAGGGCGGGGTGGTGACCTTCGCGATCCACTTCCAGACCGAGAACCCGAGCGTGGGTCAGCAGATCGCGCGCGACGCGGAAACCGCGGTACGCGCACTCGACGGCGTCAGCGACGTCCATCTCAACCTCGAGATCGGCGCGAAGCAGGGCGGCGTGACGAGCGCCACCGGCGCGATGCAGCCCGCGATCCTCGCCGGTGTGAAATACCGCATCGCCGTCGCCTCGGGCAAAGGCGGCGTCGGCAAGTCGACGGTTTCGACGAACCTCGCGCTCGCGCTCCGCGGCCTCGGCTATACAGTCGGCCTGCTCGACGCTGACATCTACGGCCCTTCGCAGCAGATGATGCTCGGCATCGAAGGTCGCCCGCAGATCGACGAGGCGGACGAGAAGATCGTCCCAATGGAACGTCATGGCATCAAGACGATGTCCCTCGGTCTGATCACCGATCCCGATACGCCGGTGATCTGGCGCGGACCGATGGTGATGAAGGCGATCGACCAGTTCCTCACCGACGTGAAGTGGGGCACGCTCGATTTCATGATCATCGACCTGCCCCCCGGCACCGGCGACGCGCAGCTCACTCTGACGCAGAAGGCGGGCCTGACCGGTGCGGTGGTGGTGACCACGCCGCAGGACGTGGCCCTGATCGACGCGCGCAAGGGTCTGGCGATGTTTCGAAAGGTAAACGTACCCGTCCTCGGCATCGTCGAGAACATGAGCTACTTCCTCTGCCGCCACTGCGGCGAGCGCGAGGAGATCTTCGGCCACGGCGGCGGACAAAAGACCGCCGGGATGCTCGGCGTCCCGTTCCTCGGCGAAGTGCCGATCGATCCGAAGGTCGTCGTGGGCGGCGACACGGGCGAGCCGATCGTCACGAGCGATCCCGATGCGCCGGCGTCCCTCGCCTTCCGCGAGCTCGCGCGGCAGGTTGTGGAGCAGGTGGAGTCGGGCATGGCCGGACACACGCACGGACACGACCACGATCACGATCATCAGCACGACCACGATCACGCGCACACGCACTGACGCTTCGGGGCGGGGGATCCGCGCTGAGAGGGGATCGCTCACTGCGGAGAGGATTCGTCACGACCACGCCTTCATCGCGGCCGTGAGCGGGATCCTCGGCGAGCACGGTTCGGCAGCCGAGAGTCCGCGCCGCCTCCAGGATCGTCGCCGCATCCCAATACGCGATCCGAACGCGACGAGGCAGCACGTTCGTGTGGACGAACCGCAGCACGGACATGAGCGTCCTCGCGGCTCAGGCGGCTGCCGGCGCGGAACGCTTTGATAGAAGCAATGACCTCGTCTTGCAGCCGGTCGACGGAACTGATCTCCTCACCACCCCGCTCCTTCCTGATTTCCAGCTCCGCATCGCCGACCTTTTCCTCTGACGTGGGGTAGGGATTCGCCTCGCACGCGGCTCTCCCCGGTATGCGAACCATTTTCGGTGTGGTGTGGTGTCTGTTCGCGCTGTCGACCGCCGCGGCCTCGCCGCAGTTTCTCGATCAGAACTGGTCGGAGGATGACCGGCAGTGGTTCTACACCACGCCTCAGGGATCGAAGCTGGTGCCGTACGCCTGGGCGCTCGCTCTCGAGCGGGACGATCAGACGTTGTGGACTGCGAACCTGGACCGCTTTGGGTTCCTCCCCAATCGAACCAGCGCGGTCAACCCCGACGGGCTCCCGGTCGGGATCGTCCGCGACGATCAGCACATCGGAATCACCTGCGCCGCCTGCCACACGAACCAGGTCGACTTCCGGGGAACGACGTATCAGATCGACGGCGCGCCGACGAACGCCTCGCTCTGGGATTTCCTCGAGGACCTCGGCAAGTCGCTCGACGCCACCGCGAAGAGCGCGTCGAGCGACCGCTTCCGCCGCTTCGCGACGCGCGTCCTCGGCGCGAATGACACGCCCGCGAGGCGCGCGAAGCTCTATGCCGAGGTGAAGAAGTTCAACGACTATTTCTCGAAGTTCGTTGCCGCCAGCAAACCCAACACGGCCTGGGGACGCGCGCGGACCGACGCGTTCGGAATGATCTTCAACCGCGTCACGTCGATCGATCTGAAGGTTCCGTCGAACAGCCGCAGGCCCGATGCACCGGTGAGCTATCCCTTTCTGTGGGATACGTCGTGGCACAACAAGGTGCAGTGGAACGGCTCGGCCCCGAACTCGTTCGCCGTCGAGCGCCTGGCGCGCAACGTCGGTGAGGTCCTCGGCGTCTTCGCGGAGATCGACATCCGCAAGCCGACCCTCCTGCATCCCTTCTACAAGTCGACGGCGAAGCGCCTGAACCTCCTCGAGATCGAAGATCGTCTTTCCGACCTGCGCTCGCCGAAGTGGCAGCCGGCCTTCGGCGCGATCGATGAGGCCAAACGCGCTCGCGGACAGGAGATCTATGGCCGGCAGTGTCTCTCGTGTCACGCCATCGCCACGCCGGGTCGCCGGCAGAACATCGTGATGACGCCGCTGTCGGTCGTGGGAACCGACCCTCAGATGGCCACCGTCGCGGCGACGCGTCAGGCGAAGACGGGCGTGCTGAAGGGCGCGCGCGAGTTCATCCTCTTCGGTTCGAAGATGGGCGACTCCGCGGGAGCGGGGACGATCACGCTCAACGCCGTGATCGGCGCGATCCTGTCGCCGGTGTCGCTCCAGGCGAGCAACACCGAAGCGCCCCAGGAGGCGGCGGCACCCCTGGGCGAATCGGATGCGGATTCCCAGGATCCGGACCGCGAGCGTCTGCGCTCGCAGCTGCTCGTGGGACCGCAGGAAGGAGGTCCGCAGGCGGAGTCTCCGCAGGCATCGGTGCGCGAGGAGCTGGAGATCTCGCTCAAAGCGCTCGGCGCGCGAAAGAAGACCTCCGCCGTGACCGAGGTCGCGTACAAGGCGCGGCCGCTCGACGGGATCTGGGCCACCGCGCCGTACCTGCACAACGGGTCAGTGCCGACGCTTTGGGATCTCCTGCTCCCGGCGGCGCAGCGTCCGGGGACGTTCCACGTGGGCAGCCGCGAGCTCGATCCGGTGAAGGTGGGCTTCGACTCGAGCCCCGCCGCAAATACGTTCCTCTTCGACACGAACGCCCAAGGGAACAGCAACGCGGGACACGAATGGGGAACGAGCCTCACCGATGCGGATCGCGCGGCGCTGGTCGAGTATCTGAAGTCGCTGTGACCCGAAGGAGCCGCGGTTCGCGGCCCCGCACGTGGCGGGGGTCCTTCGGCCGCGCTTCGCCGGCTCAGGAGGACAGGCGGATGGAAGGCTTGGCGTCACTCCCGCCAACCGCCAACCGCCAACTCCTTCTGGTAATCTCCGCGGGCCATGATCGACAAAGTCATTTCCTCCGCTGCCGAGGCGGTCAAGGACGTCGCCGACGGGGCCACGCTCGTCGTCGGCGGCTTCGGCCTCTGCGGGATTCCGGAGAACCTGATCCACGCGCTCGTCGAGAAGAAGGTCACCGATCTCACGTGCGTCTCGAACAACGCCGGCGTCGACGACTGGGGCCTCGGCCTGCTGCTGCAGACGAAGCAGATCCGCAAGATGGTCTCGTCGTACGTCGGCGAGAACGCGGAGTTCGAGCGCCAGTACCTCGCGGGCGAGCTGGAAGTGGAGTTCGCACCGCAGGGAACTCTCGCCGAACGGATGCGCGCGGGCGGCGCGGGCATCCCCGCATTCTTCACGCCGGCCGGCTTCGGCACGGTCGTCGCTGACGGGAAGGAGACGCGCGAGTTCGGCGGCCGCATGTACGTGATGGAGCGCGGCATCGTCGGCGACTTCTCGCTCGTCGCCGCGTGGAAGGGCGACCGGCTCGGCAACCTCGTCTATCGCAAGACCGCGCGCAACTTCAACCCGATGGCCGCGACCGCGGGACGCATCTGCATCGCCGAGATCGAAGAGCTCGTGGAGCCGGGCGAGCTCGATCCCGACTGCGTGCACACGCCCGGGATCTTCGTCCACCGCGTGGTCGTCGCGCCGCGCCAGAAGCGCATCGAACAGCGCACGGTGAGGAAGGGATAACGATGCCACTGACACGAGAACAGATCGTCCGCCGCGCCGCGCAGGAGTTGCGCGACGGCTACTACGTGAACCTGGGCATCGGCATGCCCACGCTCGTGGCCAACAACATCCCCGAGGGGATGGAGGTCATCCTCCAGTCGGAGAACGGCATCCTCGGCCTCGGACCGTTCCCGGGCGAGGAGGAGGTCGACGCGGATCTGATCAACGCCGGCAAGCAGACCGTGACCGTGCTGCCCGGTGCGTCGTTCTTCTCCAGTGCCGACTCGTTCTCGATGATCCGCGGCGGCAAGGTCGACCTCTCGATCCTCGGCGCCATGCAGGTCTCGGCGACGGGCGACATCGCCAACTGGATGGTGCCGGGAGCGATGGTGAAGGGGATGGGCGGCGCCATGGACCTCGTCGCCGGTGCGAAGCGCCTCATCGTGACCATGGAGCACGTCACGAAAAAGGGCGAAAAGAAGATCCTGAATCAGTGCAACCTCCCGCTGACGGGCGTGGGCTGCGTGAACCGGATCATCACCGACTACTGCGTGCTCGACGTGACGACCGACGGGCTCGAGCTGATCGAAGTCGCGCCGGGAGTGACGGCCGAGCAGGTGCAGGAGATGACCGAGCCGAAGCTCCGCGTTCGCGGCGATCTGAAGGAAATCGCGGTGTGACGGAGGGCGCAGAGGGCAGAGGGCAGGGGGCAGGAGACCCCGGAAACCAAGCTCCTGCGCCCTGCGCCCTGCGCCCTGCGCCCTCCGACCGCCGCATCGCGTTCGGGCTCTTCCTCCTCGCCTTCATCACCTACGCGTGGTTTTTCAGCGGCGGCGGCTGGAACCAGAACGCGCACTTCGACCTCACGCGCGCGCTCGTCGAGCGTCAGACCCTGCACATCGACGGGTACCGGGTGAATACGGGCGACGTGTCGTGGGCCCCGACCGGCGGCGAGTGGCACGCGTACATCAACAAGCCGCCCGGCATCTCGTTCCTCGGCGCGATCCCCTACGCGCCGATCTACTTCCTCGAGCGGGCGATGCACGTGCCGCTGGACTCGTGGATGTGGATGACGATCAACGCCTGGTTGGTCACGCTGCTGACGTGCGGCGTTGCGGGTGCGCTGATCTCCACCGTGCTGTACCTATACGGCGCGCGGCGCGGATCGCGGGTCGCTGCGCTGGGCGTGGCGCTCGCGGTGGCGTTCGGGACCGGCGTGTTTCCCTACTCGACGCTGATGATGGCCCACGTGCCGCCGGCGCTCTTTCTGCTGCTGGCGTTCGTGTGGCTCGACGAGCGGCCGCTGCTCGCCGGCATTTGCGCGGGCATCGCCGGCGTGTCGCACTATCTGTGCATTCCGGCGGCGATGGCGATGCTGATCGCGCTCGCGATGCGGGACAGGAAGGGAGCGTTCCGGTTCGCTCTCGGCGGAGCGCCCTTCGGCGCGGCGCTGGCGGCATACCACCATGTGTGTTTCGGCTCGCCGTTCGTCACGTCGGTGGAGACGAGCCGGAACTTCACCGAAGAAGGGCTGCTCTTCGGTGTCTTTCGCCTCCCTTCGCTCGAGGCGATGTGGGGACTCACGTTCAGCGAATACCGGGGGCTGTTCTTCGCCTCGCCCTTTCTGCTGCTCTCCTTCATCGGCTTCCGGCGGATGAAGCGCCGTGACGCCGTGGTCATCGCGGTCGTCGCCGCGATCTTCTTCCTCGCCGTCGCGGGCTTCAACGGATGGCACGGCGGCTCGGCATTCGGGCCGCGCTATCTCGTTCCCATCGTGCCATTGCTGGCGATTCCGCTGCTCGCTCTCCGCGGTCGGGCGCTGGGTGCCGTTGCGCTCGTCTTAGGCGTTGCGGCGTTCGCCCTGCACCTCCTCGCGACGGCCGTCGATCCGACGCCCCAAGGATCCGAGCGTCGCCCCGTTCGCAACTACCTCCTGACCGCCGGGCGCACGTCGATCAATGAACAGGCCATCGACGAACTGCTCCCGCATCGCCACTACGCCCCCGGCTCCCGCGAATCGACCTGGGCGAGCTTCAACGCCGGCGAGTTGATGTTCGGCGCGGGAAACCCGCTGTCGGTTCTGCCGATCGTGGTGTGGGTGGTGGGAGGAAGTGTGTGGTTGTGGCGCCGCGCTGTCATCTGAAGCGCGGCGAAGGGGCCCCTGCCGAAGTACGTGAAGCACTCGATTGACGCGGGCTTGGATGCGCCCGGAGGCGCGGCCAGAGGGTAGCCGGTGGCGAGCGTGGAGCGCCGCCACCGGACGGGCTACGCTGACTCCGCGGCCGCTTCCGTGTCGGGTTTCTTCCTCATGTCGAAGAAGAGCAAGACGATGCCGATGCAGATCGCCGAGTCGGCGACGTTGAACGCCGGCCAGTGGTAGCGGCCGACGTAGACGTCGAGGAAGTCGACGACGTAGCCGAAGCGGAAGCGATCGAGCAGGTTGCCGATGGCGCCGCCGAGGATCAGGTGCAGTCCGGTCTGCAGGACGCGATCCGTCACCGCGGTGCGCAGCGCGTACACCACCACGACGCAGAACACCGCGATCGCGCCGACGTTCAGCAGGATCGGCACGAGTTTCGACGACGCGTTGGCGCCGAGGCCGAAGGCCGCGCCGGTGTTGCGAACGTGCACGAGCTGAAAGAAGTTCGGAATGACCGGAATCGCGTCGTGCAACTGGATCCGTGCCAGGACCAGCGACTTCGTCCAGATGTCCAAAACGATGATGACGGCCGAGAGGATCAGGTAGTGAACGCGCTTCAAGCAGGTTCTCCGACGGCAGTTTTTTCTTCGATGAGGCGATCGAGCTCGACGCGCAGCCGGCCCAGGATCTCGTCGTACGTGTAGTGGCCCAGCGATTCCTCGCCGCGCTTGAGGTTGACGTAGCTCGGCGCGCACCACATGCCCAGGTCGGCGTCGTCCGTCTCGCCCGGTCCGTTCACGCGGCAGCCCATGACCGCAATCGTGATGTCATGTTCCTTCGCGTATTGCGTCATTTCTCGCACGTTCTGCGCCAGGTCGATGAAGGCCTCGTTCTCCACGCGAGAGCAGGACGGGCAACTGATGATGTTCAGTCCCTTGTGCTCGAAGCGCGGCACGGAACGGAACCGTCCCGCGGCGATGTCGTCGAGGATCTGCCGCCCCACCGTGATCTCTTCGCCCTTCCGCTCGAAGGGAAGCGTGAGCGAGACGCGGATCGTGTCGCCGATGCCGCGGGTGATGAGCTGCTCGAATGCGATGCGGGTCTTGATGACGCCGTCCGGCGGCATGCCGGCCTCGGTCACGCCCAGGTGCAAGGGAACGTCCGGACGGGCCTCGGCGAAGCGGATGTTCGAGTCGATGACCTTGTTCGGATCGGAGTCCTTGAGCGAGACGCAGTACTGATCGAAGCCGAGGTCGTCCAGCATCGCGCAATGGTCGAGGGCCGATTCGAGCATCGGCGTGATCGAGTCGTGCTTCGCGTACTTCGCGAGCTTCTCCGGGTCGACCGATCCGGCGTTCACCCCGATGCGCATCGCGCAGCCGTGCTCGAGCGCAACGGAGACCAGATACGCGACTTTGTCGCGGACCGGCATCGCCTGATCGAGGTGATAGAGATGCCCCGGGTTGTAGCGGAGCTTCTGGACGTAGGGCGCGACCTTCTCCGCGAGCCTGAAGTTCTCCTGCAGGTCGATCGAGAGGTTCGCGTTCGGCCGCGCCGCGCGGATCTCGGCGAGCGCGGCAACGTCCTTCGGGTTGTCCACGGCGATGCGGATCACGTCCGCTCCGGCCGCTTCGAGCAGCTCGACCTGGCGGACGGTGGCTGCCACGTCCTGCGTCCGCGTGGCGGTCATCGACTGCACCGCGATCGGGTTCGCGCCCCCGATCTTCTCGTTGCCGATGCGAATCTCCCGCGTCTGTCGGTTCGTCACGGGAGT
>CAZLGP010000223.1:0-25471 GCA_964558905.1 uncultured Thermoanaerobaculia bacterium
CCCTCATTTTCTTCATTCATCACATCGCGTCTTCGATCCAGGCCTCGAGCATTATTGCCTCGGTGGCGAAGGAAACCCTGGTGGCCGTGGACCGGCTTTTCCCGGAGAAACTGGGACAAGAGCCGATGGCTGACGAAGCCGATCCGTCCCCGCTCCCGTTGCCGCCGAGGAACTGGCAGGCCGTCATGGCAGGGCACACTGGCTACCTCCAGAGCGTGGATAGCGCGGCGCTCCTGCGCCTGGCTCGGGAGCACAAGACCATCGTACGGATGGACCGCGGCATCGGCGAGTTCGTGGTCGAGAACACCCCGCTCGCCTCGCTCGCTCTGGAGACCCCTCCGGACCAGGATCTCATTGCCGCCCTGCGGTCGGCCCACAGCATCGACCGCTACCGCACGGTGTATCAGGATTGCGCGTTCGGCATCCGCCAGCTCGTGGATATGGCGTTGCGCGCGCTCTCACCCGGCATCAACGACACCACGACGGCCGTAACGTGCGTGGACTATTTGACGGCGATTCTGGCGCGACTGGCCTCCCGGGAAATCCCTTCATCGCGCCGCTATGAGGACGGGGAACTCCGGGTGATCTCCATCGGGCAGACCTTTGCCAGCCTGCTGGCCGAATCGTTCGATCAAATTCGAGGTAGCGCCGAAGGCCACGTCGCCATCATGCTACGGATGTTGGGCGCGCTTCAAACCATCGCCAGTCTCACGGGCCGCCAGACTCGGCGACAGGCGCTCCGAGAACAACTGGAAGGCATCGCCGAAGTGGCGGCCCGCACGATCAAGTCTCCGCACGACCGGACCCTGTTTGAGATCCGCCTGGCACAGGTGCGCAAAGCGCTCGAAACGAAGCCCTTTGATCTACAGCCAGCGAGCCCATCAAAACATGACGAATAAGATCACTTCAGATCATTTCAAAAGGATTTCCATGTGACGCCCGCCGACACAGTCAACCTCTATCGACCCTGGCCCACCTCGGTGTGGCAGGCACGTGCCGAATCGGCAAGACCGGAATGGTACGACGCGTGCAGACGTGACCCATAACCCAGCCGCGACCGCCTGACCTCGCTCCACTGACAGACTTGCGGCGAGCCCGGATCGATTCATCGACTGGGTCGGAGGTCATGGTGTCCGTTCGAGAAATGACGTCAACAGAGTGCCACAACGCCTTGGCTCGCACGCAGCTCGGAAGGTTGGGGTGCGTCAATGGACATCAGCCATACGTGGTACCGATCTACTTCGCATATGGCGAAGGCTACCTCTACGGATTCACACCGCTTGATTGGAGAGTCGAGCTCATGCGTGACAATCCGCTGGTGTGCGTCGAAATCGACGACGCCACGAGCAATGACTGTTGGATGAGCGTCACCGCCTGTGGTCGCTACGAAGAATTGCCCGACACCGGCGAGTGGGCGACAGAACGCATGCGTGCTCATGAGTACCTTGCCAAGCAGGCGATGTGGTGGCAGCCCGCGTTCGCATCCACGCAGCGCGGTGGGTCATCAGAATACACACCCGTCTTCTACCGCATTCGGATTGAGAGTGTGACCGGCCATTGTGCCGCACCAGGACCGTACGATGTCCTCGGAGCGCGCGCATCCTCACGCGAGAGGCATCGACCCACCGGGGCGGCGCATCGCGTCGGCACTGTGGTCAAGCTCCTCATCACGTCGTTCCACTTCCGGTCGCGCGCGTGAGAGAGCTTTTCGCGGTCCAGGTCTGAGTACTGGCTCGGATGAATGCGCCGCTCATACGACCTGTTGACAAAGCCTTCACGGCAAGGCCTGCTGAAGAGTACGAGGAGCCGATTCGCTCCGAGCTTTACAGTATTGAGCGGCTGGAGGATCTGGCCGGTCAGCTTGCGGCCGATCATGAGACGTTCGTCAAGAAAGGCGGCCGGCGGTTTCTTCTTCCACGACTCAAAGAGAACCGGCGCAAGCTGGTGTCGGCTTACCGTGCGCTCGCCGGAACCCAATCCTCGGACCTCCTGATCTCACCTGCCGCCCAGTGGCTCGTCGATAACTTTCACATCATCGACGAGCAACTGCGTGAGATTCACGAAGACCTGCCGGTTGGCTACTACGATGAGCTACCGAAGCTCGCCGGCGGAGAGTTCGCCGGATACCCGCGGGTCTATGCGCTCGCCGTCGAATTCATCGCCCACACCGACAGTCACTTCGATCTCGATGCTCTGAGGCGCTTCAGCCTTGCGTATGAACGAGGCGGTGCCGTGGTCACCACGGGAGAGCTGTGGGCCGTGGCGATCACGTTGCGGCTGGCTCTGATTGAAAATCTCCGTCGTCTTGCGAACCTGATCATTGCCTCGCTCGAGGAGCGCAAAGCCGCGAACGCGCTCGCGGACGAGTTGCTGGCGGCGGGCGACGAGCCCCTGGACAAGCGCACCACCCCGCTCGCCGGCAAGCTGAGGCAACTCGGCGCGCACCGGCAGGCCTTCCTCGTTCAGCTCATTCACAGGCTCCGCGAGCAACGAACGACAATCGGCGGTGAGTTCGAGTGGCTCGAGCAGTATCTCGCACAGCAAGGGCAGACCGTCGGTGAGATCGTTGAGCTCGAGCACCGCCGACAGGTGGCCACACAAGTCACCGCCGGAAACAACATCACCAGCCTTCGGCTTCTCTCGACGTTCGACTGGCGCGACTTTTTCGAGAGCGTCAGCCCTGTTGAGCGCTTGCTCAGACAGGACCCCGCCGGCGTCTACGCGCGCATGGACTCTCCAACCCGCGATCGTTACCGCCATGTGATTGAGCGCATCAGCAAGCGGGCTCGAATCCCCGAGCGCGACGTCACGACTTGCGCGCTTGCGCTTGCCACGCAGGCGTTTCGAGACGATTCGCAGGACGGTCTCCGCGCTCATGTCGGCTACTACCTCGTCGATGACGGGCTTGCCGCGCTCGAGCAGTCGGTCGCCTATCCCACGCCCATCGGCGAGCGAGCGCGAAGGTTCATCCTGCGAAATGCAACCGTCGTTTATCTCGGCGCTCTGGCACTTCTCGTGGCCCTGGTCTTCGCGCCAATCCTCCTGTACGCCCCTTATGGCGGCGTCACGGCGGCGACCCTCGTCGGTTTCATCGTGCTGTTCTTGGTGCCGGTGAGCGAGCTGGCGCTGAGCGCATTGCACCTCGCCATCACGCTCCTGTTCAAGCCCCGCACGCTTCCCAAGATCGACACCCTCTCGGGAATCCCGGAAGGGGCGCTCACGCTGGTCGTTGTGCCGGCCATGTTTTCGAGCGCTGCAGCAATTGGCAAACTGATCGAACGGATGGAAGTGCACTATCTGGCCAACCGCGACGAGCGTCTCTACTTCGCGCTGCTCTGTGATTTCACGGACGCCACCGCCGAGACGATGCCGGGCGACAGGCAAGCGGTGGACATGGCGCTTGCCGGCATCGCGGAGTTGAACGGGCGCTACGAGGGTGGGCGTTACCAACGTTTCCACCTCTTTCACCGGCGTCGCCAGTGGAACTCGAGTGAAGGGAAATGGATGGGATGGGAAAGGAAGCGCGGCAAACTGGAAGAGCTCAACCGGTTGCTTCGCGGTGGAGGCGACACAAGCTTCGAGAGCCACACCGCCGTCGATACGCTGCTCCCGAGGATCAATTACGTCATCACGCTCGACGCGGACACACAATTGCCGCGTGACGCCGCACGAGAGCTCATCGGAACGATCCTGCACCCGCTGAACAAGCCGCGTTTCGATGACAGGGTCGGCCGGGTCGAGCGGGGTTACGGCGTTCTGCAACCTCGTATCAGCATCACACCCCTCAGCGCGACGCGATCCCCATTCGCGCGCCTCTCTTCGGGCAATACCGGGGTCGACCCTTACACGACGGCAGTCTCCGATGTTTACCAGGATCTCTTCGGCGAGGGCAGCTATACGGGCAAGGGTCTGTATGACGTCGATGCCTTAACCTCGGCGCTGACTGGCTGCGTGCCGGAGAATGCCCTACTCAGCCACGATCTCTTTGAAGGAAGCCTTGCGCGTGTTGCACTCGTCACGGACATCGAAGTCTTTGACGATTACCCGTCACGCTACGACACGTACGCAAAGCGCCAGCATCGCTGGGCTCGTGGCGACTGGCAGCTCCTGCGCTGGCTCTCCCCGTTTGCGAGGGACGACCGTGGCCGCAAGTTCAGCAGCCGCCTTACGCCTAGCGCCCGCTGGAAGATGCTTGACAACCTGCGGCGGACGCTGGTGGCGCCGGCGCTACTGCTCTCCTTTGCCGCGGGCTGGGCGCTGCTTCCCGGTTCCGCCATCTGGTGGACGGTCTTTCTCTTGTTCGTCTTCGCCTTCCCCACATACGCCCACATCGTCGCGAGCCTCGTGCGCTACCCGCGCTGGATCACGCTCGGCGGACAGTTGCGATGCGCAGGGCGGGACTCCCTCGCCGCGGCCGCACAGGCGCTGCTCTCCATCACACTTCTCGCTCATCAGGCGTACCTGATGGTCGACGCAATTCTGCGAACGCTCTACCGGCTGCTGGTATCGCGCAAGCATCTCCTGGAATGGGAGACCGCGGCCCAGGCGGAACGAGAGCAGGCCGTGAGTCTGGGCTCGTTCGTCCGCTTGATGTCGAGCGCGCTGGTGATCTCGCCTGCAATCGCAGCACTCGTCCTGTGGCAACGGCCTGAATCGCTCCTGCCGGCGGCACCGTTTCTACTTCTCTGGTTTCTCTCGCCGATCATCGCCTTTCGTGTCAGCCGCCGTCTCCCCGCGCACGTCTCGGAGCTGCGGGAAGGTGACAGACGCGAGCTCCGACTGATCGCGCGGCGGACCTGGCGATTCTTCGAGACCTTCGTCGGCGATGAAGACAACTGGCTGCCACCAGACAATTTTCAGGAGGACCCAGCCCCGGTCATCGCACACCGCACCTCGCCGACGAATACCGGACTCCTCCTCCTTTCGACCGTCGCCGCGCACGACTTCGGGTATGTTGGAACCCATGAGCTCATCGAGCGGATCGAGCTCACGCTTGCGACCATGGAAAGGCTCGAGCGTTTCCAGGGGCACTTCTTCAACTGGTACGACACAAGAACGCTCGCGCCCCTCATGCCGCAGTACGTATCGACCGTCGATAGCGGAAACCTGGCCGGACACCTGCTTGCGCTCAAGGGCGCCTGCCTTGCTCTGGCAGCACGCCAACTCTTCGACTGCCGTGTGACCCGCGGTCTGGCCGACACGGTCCGATTGTTGGGCCAGGAGGCGGACCGCCTCCTCGCCACATGGCCGGCGAAGGCGACGGTCATCCGGATGCAACAACTGCGCGGCGAGATTCTGGCGTGCGAGGGACTACTCGCCGTTCCCATTCCCGACAAGCTCGTCACGTGGCTCGATCTCTTCCAGTCGCTCGCCGCAGGCGCTGCACGCATTGAAGAAATCACGAGCGTTCTCGTGCACGATAACGCTTCGGGCGACTACGTGGACCTCCGTTTCTGGACCAGTGCGCTGCTTCACGCGACGCACGAACATCGTCGCGACTTCGACACGCTGGTACGGTGGGCACCTACGCTCGCGACCGCGCCTTCCCCGGCAATCGGATCGTTCGTGGACATGGCTGCGAGCTGGAACAGGGTGATCGATGCGCTCAACCGCGTTCCGCTCATCGCGCAGTTCCCGGCGGCAGGAGACGACGCACGCGACGAGCTCACTGCGCTGCGGATGCAACTCGAAAGCAGGCCCCAGACCGAGGAGATCAGGGCCGCGAGGATGGAGATCGATGGGTTGATGCTTAACCTCACAGACGCATCGCGCGCCGCGAGAAGCCTGCAGTCTCGGGCGGCTCTGCTCGCGGCGCGCTCCGAAGCTCTGATGCAGGCGATGGACTTCCGCTTTCTCTTCGAGGAAGAGCGCAAGGTTCTCACGATCGGTTTCAACGTGCGCGAGGGGCGCCGCGACAACTCTTACTACGACCTGCTCGCGTCGGAAGCCAGGCTGGCCAGCTTTATTGCCATCGCCAAGGGGGACGTCCCTCAGGAGCACTGGTTTCGCCTGGGACGCCGGATGACTTCGGCCGGCCGAGGGCGCGCTCTCGTCTCGTGGACTGCGACGATGTTCGAGTACCTGATGCCGCTCCTGGTCATGCGCAACTACGAGGACACGTTGCTCGATGAAACCTATCGCGCAGTGGTGGCCAGCCAGATTGCGTACGCCGGCCGGCATGGCATCGTGTGGGGCATTTCGGAGTCGGCCTACAACGCCCGTGACTTGCAATTGACCTATCAATACGGACCATTCGGCATCCCTGGACTCGGTCTGAAACGTGGATTGAGCCAGGACCTCGTCATCGCTCCATACGCGACCTTCCTCGCCGGCGAGCTCGCTCCGCTCGCGACCATGAACAACCTTCGCCGGCTTGCGCGGGAAGGTGTGCTCGCGCGCTATGGCTTCTACGAGGCAATCGACTACACCCCGGAGCGCCTCCCCAAGAACCGGAAGCGCGCGATCATCGGTGCGTTCATGGCTCACCACCAGGGCATGAGTCTGGTCGCGCTCGACAATCTCCTCCATCGCGGCATCATGCAGCAGCGTTTTCACGCAGACCCGCTCGCGCAGGCGACCGAGATGCTGCTCCAGGAGCGAGTCCCGCGCGGGGTTCGCCTGTCCCGGCCGCGAGCCGAAGAGGCTGCTCACACCAGGCGCCAGCTGAAGGCTCCCGCTGTGCGCTCATTCAACACGGCGAATCTGCCGGCTCCGCAGGTTCAACTGCTGTCCAACGGCACCTGCTCCGTGATGGTGACCACCGCGGGGTCCGGCTACTCGACCTTCAACGGTCTGGCAACCACCCGCTGGCGGGAAGACGCCACCCGGGATGACTGGGGCAGCTTTTGCTACGTCCTTGATGTCGAAAGCGGAACAGTCTGGTCAGCGGGGTTTCAACCGACGCTGCGTGTTCCGCAAGAGTACGAAGTGGTGTTCTCCGAGGACAAGGTCGAGATCTGGCGGTCCGACGGCGAGATCCTGACACATACCGAGATCATCGTCTCGTCTGAAGACAACGCGGAGATGCGTCGCGTTTCCCTGACCAATGACTCGAAGCGCGTGCGCGACATCGAGTTGACGAGTTACGCGGAGATCGTCCTCGCAGCGAAGGCCGCGGACGATGCCCATCCGGCGTTCAGTAATCTGTTCATCGAGACGGAGCTCGATGCGCCACACCAGGCGCTCCTCGCCCATCGCCGCCCACGCGCCGAACATGACCAGCCGATTTGGGCAGTTCATTCTGTTGCCGGCGTCGGCGACCAGATCGGAGCGGTGGAGGCCGAAACCGATCGGGCCCGTTTTCTGGGACGCGGGCGCACGGTTGCCGCGCCTGATGCCGTCACCGGCGGACGACCGCTCTCGAACACGGCCGGCGCGACGCTGGACCCGATCTTCAGTCTGCGAACGCGCCTCCGCCTCCAGCCGCAGGAGACCGCTCACGTCACGTTTACCACGGCCATTGCTCGCTCCCGTGAAGAGGCTCTGACACTGGTCGAAAAGTTTCAAGACACGAGCATTTTCGATCGCGCAGCGACGATGGCCTGGACGCGGGCGCAGATTCACCTGCAGCACCTCAATGTCGATTCCAGTGAGGCGCAGCTCTTTCAACAGCTCGCAGGGCGGCTTCTTTACTCGAACGATTCTCTGCGACCAAGCCCCCGCGTGCTCGCACTGAATTCCGGGACGCAAAAGGATCTCTGGCAGTACGGCATCAGTGGCGACCTCCCGATCGTCGTCGTTCGGATCGACGACGCCCGGGACCTTGGGATCGTCCGTCAGCTCCTTAGGAGCCATGAATACCTGCGACTCAAAGGGCTCGTATTCGACCTCGTAATCCTGAACGATCATCCGACGAGCTATGCGCAATCGTTACAGGACGATCTGCTGGCGCTGATCGCCATCGGGGGCTCGCAGGCTCTCACGGACAAACCGGGCGGCATCTTCGTGCGCCGCGCGGACATCATGCCGGAGGCGGACAGAATCCTGCTGCATACGATCGCGCGCGTCGTGATTGTCACTGAGCGAGGCTCGCTCGAAGAACAGATCGCACGGCCTCTTTTTGAGGAGAACGTTCCCGGGCCGTTCGTTGCGCGCTTCTCTCCCCACTCCTACCCGGCAGGCCCGGTCGTGCGCCCTGCTCTCGACTTCGCCAACGGCTTAGGCGGGTTTTCCAACGCGAACGGTGAATACGTAACCGTACTGGGCCCTGGACAGTGGACACCTGCGCCTTGGGCGAACGTCATCGCCAATTCTTCCGACTTTGGATTTCTCACGACCGAAACAGGCGGCGGGTATACGTGGGCAATCAACAGCCGGGAAAATCGATTGACCGCCTGGTCCAACGACGCGGTCAGCGACCCGTCAGGCGAAGTGATCTACATCCGCGATGAAGAGAGCGGCGAAATCTGGACGCCGGCGCCGCTGCCCATCAGGGAAGACGATCCCTACGTAGTCCGGCACGGGCAGGGCTACACGATTTTCGAGCATACCAGCCACGGCATCGAGCAGGAACTGCTCCTCTTCGCACCGCTCGACGCTCCGGTAAAACTGTCACGCCTGCGCCTGCGTAACCTCACCAATCGCAAGCGAAGGCTTTCTGTCACGCACTACGCCGCGTGGGTCCTCGGCGTCGAACGAAGCCTGTCCGCGCCATTCATCTCGACCGAAGTTGACGCGACGACCGGGTGCATCTTCGCGCGCAACCCCAGCAACAACGAGTTCGCGTCACGAGTCGCCTTTGCAGCCATGAGCGAGCGAAACGTGACGGTGACATGCGACCGCAAGGAGTTCATCGGGCGCAATGGAACACCGGAGCGCCCCGCAGCCCTCGGCCGCCTGAACCTCTCAGGTCGTTCCGGGGCGGGGCTCGATCCCTGTGCTGCAATCCAGACCGTGTTCGACCTGGGACCGGGACAAACGCGAGAGGTCGTGATGCTCCTGGGCTCGGCCCCCTCGCGTGACGAGGCCGCATCGATCGTCGCCCGCTACCGGAAGAGCGATGCCGTCGCCGAGGCTTTCGACCTGGTGGTGGCCGATTGGGATCGGACGCTCGGGACGGTGACCGTGAAAACGCCCGACGGCTCGATGAATACCATGGTGAACAGCTGGTTGCTTTACCAGACACTCGCATGTCGCGTACGAGCCCGTACCGCGTTTTACCAATCCGGCGGTGCCTACGGGTTTCGCGATCAGCTTCAGGACGTGATGGCCCTCGTGTATTCACACCCGGACATCACTCGCGAACACATCCTCTTGGCGGCGTCGCGACAATTCAGGGAGGGTGACGTCCAGCACTGGTGGCACCCACCAACGGGCCGCGGCGTCCGCACACGCATCTCGGATGATCTCTTGTGGCTCCCCTATGTCACGAGCTTCTACATCGACGTAACGGGAGACACCTCGGTGCTCGATGAGCGGGTCTCGTTCCTCGAAGCACCACTGCTTGCAACCGGCAGCGACGATGCCTACACGCAGCCTGCTGTCACTGAAGACACGGCCTCAATCTTCGAACACTGTGCACGCACGCTCGATCGAAGTCTGGCGGTCGGTGTACACGGGCTTCCCTTCATGGGCTCTGGCGACTGGAACGACGGCATGAACCGCGTCGGCAGTGGGGGGCTAGGCGAAAGCGTCTGGCTCGCCTGGTTCCTGCACGTTGCGCTTTCCCAGTTTGCACCGCTCTGCGCAGCGCGAGGCGCGCGGGAACGCGCCGCGCGCTACCGTACTCATATCGGCAATCTGAAACGGGCCATTGAGGAAAGCGCGTGGGACGGCGCGTGGTACCGGCGGGCCTACTTCGACGACGGCACACCGCTGGGCTCAACAGAGAACCAGGAGTGCCGCATCGACTCCATTGCCCAGTCGTGGGGAGTGATCTCGGGGGCCGCCGAACCACTACGGAGCGCACGCGCGATGGCTTCCGTTGACGAGCAACTGGTCCAGCGCCGAGATGGTCTCATCCTTCTCCTGACACCTCCCTTCGACAAGTCGTCGCTCGAGCCCGGATATATCAAAGGCTATGTCCCTGGCGTACGAGAGAACGGCGGGCAATATACGCACGCCGCCGTCTGGACCGTGATCGCCTACGCTCAGGGCGGCGACGGCGATCGGGCCGGCGAGCTGTTCACCATGCTGAATCCCATCAACCACGCCTCGACGCCCGAGGGAATGGGTAAATATGAAGTCGAGCCGTATGTCGTCGCAGGCGACGTCTACTCCCTGCCGCCGCACGCCGGTCGCGGCGGCTGGACCTGGTACACCGGGGCGGCCGGGTGGATGTATCGCGCCGCCCTGGAGTCGATACTCGGCTTCCACCTGCGCGGCACCAGGCTTCTCGTTGATCCGTGCATTCCGCGAAACTGGCCTGGCTACACGATCAACTACCGGCGAGGGACGACCCTTTATCGGATCGAGGTAGAGAATCCTCAAGGCGTCAGTCGCGGCGTGCTGGAGCTCGTACTGGATGGGAGACAAGTGACCGCGGACGGGATCACGCTTGCCGATGACGGGAAAGCACATGACGTTCGCGTCATTCTCGGCAGTGAGAATCCCCATTCCAAGCCTGCGCTTGCAGAAGCTCGCGCTCCAGGCGTTGGAGTGGGCCAGCGATGAAGGCCCCGCGCACGCCGATCGCCTCGGCCTGCACCGAGCACCTCGGAGCGGAATGCGTGCCGTGGCCAACGGGCGGCACCGAAGAGTACGTGCTATTCACCGAGGGCGACGACCTCTACGATGCGATGGTCGCCGCTATCGGCGCCGCCCGCGTGCTCCTAGACACGGCAGGCTCGTGGTTCTCGTTCTCGGACGGTCTCGAAAGCTACCTGCGGCAGCATGGCGTGGTGGTTCGTCGATTTTCATCGGTGGAGTTGGAAGCGACCGCGGCGTTTCTATCGGCGCGACCATCGCAAGCTCCTCGATTGCCGATTCCACGCGCTCACTATCGTCCGGCGACCCGCCGGATCACAGCATCTCCGAGCCGCTCGCTGGAGCCGCTGACACATGATGATCCGTGATTCAATTTCATGGCCCTCCCTCCCGTCGTGTTGGAACAGTGGGATCACGCGTCGTCGCCTCGATCTGCCGTGCGGTCTCGCGACGATCCTCGAGCAGATCGTCGCGCGCGCGGGCGAGGAGGGTCATACCAGCCGTTCCGGACTCGCGCTACGATCGTGAGCGCTGCCCGGTCGAGCGTGGACACTTCGACCTCGCGCGCTTCGCTTGCCGTTGCCTTCCCGGCCAGAGCGAGTTTCCCTGGCCACGGAATTGGCTGACTCAGCATCAGGCCGACAAAGCTCCCCTCGGCGCGGCCGAGGGAGATCGCGCGACCGTCGTTCTGATACGTAAAGGATTGCGATACGGTGCTGGGCGTCGTCGACCGCTGCGAGAGCGGCATCGATTTTCGGTGTCTTCTGGAGCGCTTCCCGGACGAGGAGATCGGCGGCCGGATCCGGCGGCGTCAGCCGGATCTGCTGCGCGGTCGCAACCCTCGCAGCGACCACCAGAAACGTTGCCACCAGTTCGCGTGCGCCAGGTGCCATCGCATGCCCCTCATTCCGTGTGTTATGGGGCCGCGGCGGACTCCGTTTCCTCGGGAAAGTATCGTCGTCCGCCTCAGAACGGACAAGGCTTGCGAGAGCGGTTGTGATCTGCTACTCGCTTTCAAACACCAGGGCAACGAGCAGCTCGAGCTCGTCCCCTGGCTCAGTGTCAGTGATCAGTGTCAGTGCTTGTGTTCTGCGGCAGCTGGTGCGGGAGCCTTGTCGGCGCCTTTCATCATCGGGCAGCCCGACATCGAATCGCTCATTCCCTTCATCATGCCGCTCTTCATGTGCTGCGTCATGTGGCTCATCATCATCTTCGGCATCATCTCCGCCATGTGCTTCTGCATCATGGAGCGCTGCGCGACGAGCTCGGTGACGACGGCGGCGGTCTTGTCGACCTTCGCCGAGCCCTTCGCTTTGTTCATATCGGCGACGAGCGCCTGAACCTTCGCGTCCATTTCCGCCATGTGCTTCTGCATCGTTTCGTGGTGCTGCGTCATCGCGGCGCAATCCATCATCGCCGGCTTCTCGCCGGCAGGCATCTGAGCCAGAAGTGCGGGCGCAAGAAGGAATGCCATGCCGAGTACCAAAATCATTCTTTTCATTGTGAGTCTCCAGTTGATTTCCGTTTTAGAGTGCGCGGAATTACGCAGCCATCAAGTCCAATCCAGTGCTTCGGCGATGCGGGTGTCCGGGCGAGCACGACAACTTGCGTTGCCGGACTCCGAGAGCGGCGCCTCGGCGGACTCCCCTCACCACAGTTGCCGGCGTTTAGAGCCGCCTCGCGAGCGGGGGTGTGGCGTCCGATCGTTGTTTCAACGCCGAAAAGATGCCGACCGGCAACAGACGCGCTGCACGTACGTTGCCATCCGGGAAAGCGCCGACCGATTCGTCCGGACGTGAAGGCGCTCATCGATTCGACTACCGTGATCACGATGACGCGGCGCATCCGTCGATCAGGGCTGAGGCCTACCTACGGCCACTTCAAGAATGGTGATGCAATCGCGCTTCGGACACGGCCTCAAGCCGAGCGACGCCATCGCGCAAACGCTCTGACGATCACGGCTGCTGGGGCATGCCGGACTCGACCGGGTATCCAGCCTTTCGCCAGGCGGCGAGGCCACCCTGCAGCGCGGCTGCGTCGGTGATCCCACCGTTTCGCAGAATCTGCACTGCCTGGCCGCTCGATTCCTCCGCCGGGCAGGTGCAGTAGGTCACGATCGGCTTGCCTTTCGGCAGGTACGGGATCTCGCCCTCGATGCGGGCGAGCGGAATCTGCAGCGCGCCGGGAATGTGCGAGGCCACAAACTGATCCGATTCAGGGTCCTCGCCGTTCTACGTCACGCTGTTCGAATTTCAGCTTCTTCGCATCGGCTTTCATGGTGACGGCGTCCCTCAGCCAGGAATCGGCACATCCGGCATGCTTCGCACAGGCGACGTGACTGTCGTCACGCGACACCGCGCCCGCAACTCCTCAAGCCGCGGCCGATGACCAGCCATGCAGACTTTGACGGTGCTGGTAACGCACGAAACACTTAACCGCGCATTTCGACGGTGGCCATCATCCCCTGATCCTCGTGATCGAGGATGTGGCAGTGCTGCACAGCCTTGCCGGCGAAATCGTCGAATTGAACGCGGAAGCGCGCCTGCTGGCTGGCTTTCACCTGGATGATGTCGCGCCAGGCACGCTCGGGTACGCCATCAGGACCGATCACCTGGAACGAATTCGTATGCAGGTGCATCGGATGATCCATCGGAGTGTCGTTGACGTAGACCCACTCTTCGACGGTTCCGAGACGCGGTGCGCTGTCGATGCGGTTCGCTTCGAATTCACGGCCGTTGATCGTGAACGTCATGCCTCCCATCATGCCCATCCCCATTCCCATCCCGAGCCGGAAGACGCGCTGCGGCAGAGTGGCCGGTGCGAGAGGCTCCGCGCTCCCCGGCAACGCCGTGGGCAGTGCCCACGTGCGCTTCGAAGCGCCGCGGTACTGGAGAGTGGCCAGCGTCTCTGTCGTCCGCTGCGTACCGCCACCCATCCTGCCACCCATCCTGCCACCCATCATCCCCATCCCGCCACGGTCGTAGGGGAGGTTGAGCAGGCGGAACGATCCGCCGGTCCTCGTGCCTTCGATCAGAATGTCAAGCCGCTCGCCGGGGACGAACAGGATCTCGTCGACGCTTCTCATCTCTGGCAGCGGCCCGCCATCCACCCCGATGATGTGCAGCGGATGCTCTTCGAGCGCGAGGCGATAGAAGCGCGAGACGGATGCGTTGACGAGGCGGAGGCGCACGAGACCTCCCTGTCGAATCCCGATCACCGGGTTGACCGCTCCACCGAGCGTCACGATCGATCCCTCACGGCCCATCATCAGGTCGGGCATCGCCGGCTCGACCGGATTGCCGTTCGAATCGAGCTCGAAATCCTGCAGCACGAGGATGTGCTCCTCGGCCGCCGCGATCTGCGGAACAGCATCGATCTCGCCCCGGATGACGAACGGCATCGCGAGGCCGCGCGACACCTGTCTCGCGACGGTGCCATGCAGGTGGGGATGCACCCAGAAAAGACCCGCGGCATGCTTCGCAGGAATCGAGAACTGATACGCGAAGGACTCGCCGTCGGGCACGTGTAGAAAGACGTTGTCCGCCGCGCCGGTCGGCGGAATGTGCAGGCCGTGGTAATGCAGGTTGGTCGCTTCCCCGAGGGCGTTGTCCAGCCGCAGCGTGACGGAGTCTCCTGCGCGCACCTCGAAGCGTGGGCCGGGCAAGCTGCCATTGAACGTGTAGAGACTCGCGGAGCGGCCGCCGACGCGTACGGCGGCGGGGAAGGCGCGAACCTCTGCGTGCAGCTCACCCGCCTTGCTACGGAATACCGGCTGGCCAAGCCCTACGGCGCGACGCGGCGCGGAGGACTGCGCAACGCCATCCGAGCACCCCAGAGCGACGGCTCCTGCAGCCGCCGCAGCGGCCGTTCGAACGAACTGCCGACGATCGATCATGTCACTCCCCGGCGGTCACTGCTCGTATTCGGTTGTTGATCCAAGTTCAACGAAACGTCGTGGGCATCTCGTACATGGCGGCCGGCGCCAGAATGGCCACCGGAAAGCCGAGCACGAACAGCAGGACAAGCAAGATCATGGCCGGACGGTCGAGTGCCCGAGCATTTCCTTCAATGGGGTGCATCAGCCACCACCAGGAGCGAACAACACGCTCGCTGTTTTGCCGGCAACCTCCCATCCCGCTCCCCCGAGTGCCGGGGAGCGGCGAGCCAAACCAGTCGCTAGTTCAGGTCGATCGTCCAGAGCACCTTGCCGGCGTTGTCGATCGCGGCGACCGACCGCTTCATCAATGTCGTTCCGTTCGAGCCGTTGTGCATCCCATTCCCGGAGCTTGTTCGGTCATGACGCATCAGCAGAGCGTAGACGCCTTCCGAGAAGGGCTCGAGCGAGGCGACATGGCCAGCGAGATCCACGGTCCACTGAACGGATCCCGAGGCGACGGAAAGTGCGTTTCATGCTGTCTTCTCCCATTTTTTCCGTTTTCATCCCGAACCGCTCGGGGCGCACTACGTTTGCTCAGGCGCTGTGCCGCCGGAATCGGCCCGATTTCGTCACTCTCTGTGCGGAAGGCGGGCGCCGGCATTTTGAGACGGTAGCGAAGTGTGCCACTCGTTCCGATGCCGCCAATCACACAGCCTCGTGATACTGACGTGTCGTGTCGGCGTTGCATGACCGAATGACGTCACCCAGGCGCCGGGATTCGTGTTTCCGTCATCGCGGCGATCCTCGGAGGCGCCGTCGATCACGAAACCCCTTCAACACTGCCTCATCGGCAGGCGAACCGTCGTCCGACAGCGCCTGGATGAAACTTCGGGCTCGCTCCTGAGGCGACCCCTCGCGTCCGCTCGCCCCTATCGCGCTCCATCTCGGCGAGTGTTACAGAACGAGCTGCGACTCTGACATCCCACCGCATCCGTTCTCATGGAACGGCAAGTTGCATCCACCGGAGTAGCAGGTGGAGCCGCTGTAACCTGCCGGGTTCGTGAGCTCCTTCCATGCGGTGACCACCTCGCGCAGCTGGTCGGCGGACGCTTGGTGGGCTGTGAGGACATAGTTGCTCAGCCCCCAGATACTCTTCGACAGATTGCAGGTGCAGCAGCAGGTATAGGCGGTGGAATCCGAACAGCACGCGGCGGGCATGGCTTCGAGCACCTCGCGTTTGATCGCCTCCTGCTGGGGGGTCAGCTGGATGGTCGAGTTGTAGCCGATGAACTCACGCGCCTGCACGGGGGCGTCGGTGAAGCGAAGTCCTCCGCCCAACACCGTGCGCGCCGGTGTCAGTGGCTGAGTGGACACCACGCGCGGGGAATGACGTTCTTCGTGATTGCGCCACCAGTAGACCGGCAACGCCGCTGCCGTAGCGAGAGCAATGACAACTGCGGTGAGCACGCTCCAGGTCAGCAGGTCGGTCTTCTGCGGCGGTGCGGTTGCGCGTGGCTTCTTGTGCTTTGACATAGGAGTCTCCTACGGCTTTACGGTGCTGCCGCAGTTCGGCATGGAGGAGCCATACGGATTGCGAACCTCACCTTTCGGCTGCAGCCAGTGAAGCTTGACCATTGGGCAGTACACGACGAGAACGTCATCGCGTTCCGCGATCGTCATCGCGGCGCGCATCGCTTCGGAAGCTTCGCCGAACGCCTTGCGCGCCTCCGTGATCGACGATGCCCGCTCGATCTTTGCCGCCGCCGCGGCCACCGTCGTAAACGGTCTCGCGAGCTCGGGTCCGCGACCGCTGGCGGTCTTTGCCCAGGCCACCTCGGCTTCCGCCGCGGCACGCAGCTTCGCCGCGTTTTTCTGCGCGTCGGCGAGCAGGTCCGCGGTGAGGGCGAGACGTACGGCATCGTACGGCTGCTGCACAGCCGAGAAGCTGCAGGCAGGACACTTGCTGTCGATGAATTTCCGCGCTTGCGGCTCGACCGCTTCGAACTTCATCGCGGTGGTTGTCGTCGCGGGTTGGATCGGTTTGTTCGTGGACTTTCGCTGCGCCGCCGCAAGTCCGAATGCCATCAGCGCCAGCGCGGCAAGGGTGAGGATGATGAGCTGTGTGCGTTTCATGAGGTCTCCTGAAGATCAGACGGTGAGCTTGTCTTCCTGCATGCCGCCGCAGCCGGCGCCGGAGAGGCTTCCATTGCAGCCGCCGGTATGACAGGCGTTCCCGGTGTAGCCGTTCGGGTTTACGAATGCCATCCATGTATCGACGACGCCGCGCAGCTCCTTTGCGTTGACGTCGTGTTCGGTGATCACGTAGTTGCTGAGGCCCCAGATGGTCTTGGAGAGATTGCAGGGACAGCAGCAGGTGTACGCGGTCGAGTCACTGCAGCACGCCGCAGGCATCGCACCGAGAACTTGTTTCTTGATCGCTTCCTCCTCGGGCGTGAGCTCGATCGCGTGGTAATACCCCATGAACTCACGCGACTGGGCAAGCGCGTCCTTGAAGAGGAGTTTTCCATCCAGAGCCTTCAGCTCCCGGGCGGGTTCCGGAGCTGCCGCAGGAGGTGGTGGCGGTCCCGGCATCTCGACGCGCGAGAGCAGGAACGGGAAGGTAAAGAACATGAGCATCAGGAATGCGGCGCCGAACGCATACATCCCGTCACGCCTGCGATTGTCATCCTGCCGCGACATCGTTTCCTCCTTGCTTGAAAAACCTCGTCAGTGACCGTGATGCGACGGCGCCGGCGCGCTGTGGTGGTCCTTCCTGAACTCACCGCAGGCGAGCATCGCCTTGTCTTCGGCGTAGGGATTCGTGATGGCGCCTTTCGGCTGCAGCCACGACGCCTTGTGCATCGAGCAGTACGCAACCTCCGGGCGCTTGCCGGATCGCGCGTCGCGGAAGCGGATGACTTCCCCCGAGAGCATCGCGAACGAGTCGCGTGCGCCTTTGAGGTTCGCAGCGGCCGCCAGCGCAGACGCGCGTTCGGCGATGGCGTTCAGTTTCTCCGCTCGTGCGGCATCCCCAAGGTCGTCCGCAGTGCGCTGCACGTCACCGAGCGAGCCGCTGAGAAGCGCCCGGCGGACAGCCTCGTATTTCTCGAAGACTTTCGTCTGGCCCGCCGAAGCGGCGACCGCGAAGACGAGCATCGTAATGACAGCGAGGATGACGAGACGTCGAATGTTCTTCATTTCTGCCTCCCAATTTCCGGTTGTTAGTTCTGGTTTCTGGCTTCTGGTTTCTGGTTTCAGCTTCTGGTTGGAGGTTTCAATTCTTGATCTCGCCGCAAGTACTCATGCCTGCGCCGAGGTAGGGATTGCTGATGGGACCTTGGGGCTGAAGCCAGGAGTGCTTTGCCATCGAGCAGTACGCGACGACCGGCTTCGGCTCCTCCTTCGCTTCTTCGCGATAGGCGATCATTGCGTCGGACAGTTCGGCGAACGCGTGACGGGCCGACTCGAGATCGCCGGCCGAAGCAAGCGTCTCGGCCTTTGCCGCGACCGTCTCGTGTCCCGATGCTTTTGCGAGCTCCGAGAGCTCCTTTCCGCGCTTGGACGCACTGGTCGCGTCTTCAGCAACGAGTGCCAGACGCGCGGCCTCGTACTTCGGGTAGAGCGGCTGCGCTTCGGTCCGCGGCCAGAAGAACCAGCCACCGAGTGCAAACCCGAGCACGGCGACGACCGCCAGCGTGTATCCGACAGCAGGGCTGCGCAGCGGCTCCCCAGGCGGGACGTCCCTCGACTCGCGTGCCAGGCTGCGGCGACGCCACAGGAGATAGATCGCGGGATAGACCAGCAATTCCATCAGGAACGACGTGAATAGCCCGCCAATCATCGGAGCGGCGATCCGCTGCATCACGTCCGCGCCGGCACCGGTCGACCAGAGGATCGGAGTGAGTGCGAGGAACGTCGTCGCGACGGTCATCACCTTCGGGCGGACGCGCTGGACCGCTCCATGGAGCACGGCCTCTTTCAGCTCCGCTTCATTCCGCAGGCGTCCCCGCGCTTTCGCGTCATCGTGAGCCAGATCGAGGTAGAGAAGCATGAAGATCCCGGTCTCCGCGTCGAGTCCCAGGAGGGCGATCAGGCCGACCCACACCGCGATCGACATGTTGTATCCGAGTGCATAGATGAGCCAGATTGCGCCGATTGCCGAAAATGGAACGGCCAGAAGCACGATGGCCGTCTTCGGGATCGACTTCGTGTTCAGGTAGATGAGGAAGAAGATGACGAACAGAGTGATGGGAAGAACGACCTTCATCTTCTCCCGCACACGCGTCATCGCTTCGTACTGGCCGCTCCACGTCAACAGGTATCCGGGCTCGAGTTTCAGTTCGGCATCTACGGCCTTCTTCGCCATCTCCACATAGGTGCCGATGTCCACCGCCTCGGTATCGACGTCGACATAGACGTAGCCGGAGAGACGCCCGTTCTCATTCCGGATCATGGCCGGGCCTTCGACGAGACCGATGGTGGCAAGCTGCCCAAGGGGGATTTGGGCTCCTCCCATGGTGGGCACCAGCGTCCGTGCCAGCTCGTCGAGGTCGTCGCGTAGCTCACGTGGATAGCGGATGTTGATCGGGTACCGCTCGCGTCCTTCGATCGTAGTCGAGATGTTCTCGCCTCCGATCGCGGTCATGATCACGTCCTGGACTTCTTTGATCGTCAGTCCGTAGCGTCCGATCTGCTCGCGGTTGAGATCGAAGTCGACGAAGTAGCCGCCGGCCGTGCGCTCCCCGTACACGCTGCGCGTTCCGGGGACGTCCTGAAGGATGCCTTCCAGATGCTGGCCGATCTCTTCGATCTTCTTCAGGTCGGAGCCGAAGACCTTGATCCCGACCGGCGTGCGGACGCCGGTGGTGAGCATGTCGATCCTGTTCTTGATCGGCATGGTCCAGGCGTTGGTCTGTCCGGGAAGGGTGAGCTTCTCGTTCATGTCGTTGACGAGCTGCTCCCAGGAGATGATGTCCGGCCAGAGCGGACGGAAGAGAAACTTCGTGAAGTCGGGCCAGCCCGAGTAAAACCGCTCACGCGGCCGCCACTGATCCTTCGGCTTGAGCACAACGACCGTCTCCATCATCGCGAACGGAGCCGGATCGGTGGATGTCTCGGCCCGTCCGGCCTTCCCGAACACCCGCTCGACCTCCGGGAACTGCTTCAGAATCTGGTCCTGGCGCTGCAACAGTGCACCGGCCTCGGTGACCGAGATTCCCGGCAGAGTGGTCGGCATGTAGAGGATCGATCCCTCGTTGAGCGGCGGCATGAATTCGCTGCCGAGCTTTCGATACGCGGGGATCGTGGCGATCACGAGCAGGACCGCGATCGTCACCACGAGGCGAGGCCGTCGCAGAACGAAGCTGACCGCGGGGGTGTAGACGCGATGCAGGACCCTGGAGATCGGGTGCTCCTCCTCGGAATGGATCGTCCCGACCGCGATGCGATTCACGAACCGAGCGAGCCACTGGGGGCGGAACGCGAACTTCTTCACGCGTACGAACAGCATCATCAGAGCCGGCGCGAGGGTGATCGCCAGCACAGCGGCGACGGCCATCGAGAAGTTTTTGGTGAAGGCCAGCGGCTTGAACAGCCGCCCCTCCTGCGCCTCGAGGGCGAAGATGGGCAGGAACGACAAGGCGATCACCAGCAGGGCGAAGAAGCTCGGGCGTCCGACCTCCTGGACCGACTGGATCAATACTTCGCGATAGTCGCCCTTCGAGCCTTCCGACTGCCATCGCTGGAGCTTCTTGTGCGCGTTCTCGACGACGACGATCGACGCATCGACGAGAGCGCCGATCGCAACCGCGATCCCCCCGAGCGACATGATGTTCGCGTTGATCCCGAAGATGTGCATGGGGATGAACGAGAGAATCACCGCCGCCGGAAGCGTGATGATCGGGATCATCGCGCTGGGCAGGTGCCACAGGAAGACGAGAATGATGAGCGAGACAATCAGCATCTCGATCATCAGCGAGTGCTTGAGCGTCCCGATCGACTCCTCGATCAGTTCCGAGCGGTCGTACGTGGTGACGATCTTCACGCCCTCCGGGAGGGTCTTCTCGATCTCCGCGAGTCGGGCTTTGACGCGTTCGATGACAGCCAGAGCATTCTCGCCGTGGCGCATCACGATCGTTCCGGAAGCGACCTCCCCCTCTCCGTCGAGCTCCGCAATGCCGCGTCGCATCTCGGGGCCGAGCTGCACGGCCGCGACGTCGCGCAGGCGCACTGGCGTTCCCCGGTCGTCGGTTTTGATGACAATCTCCTCGAGGTCCTCGATCTTCTTGATGTAACCCCTGGCGCGCACCATGTACTCGACTCCGCTGAACTCGAGGAGTCTCCCGCCAACCTCATTGTTCGAGGCGCGAACGGCCTGCATGACCTGCATCAGCGGGATGCCGAACGAAGCGAGCCGGTTGGGATCGACAGTGATCTGGTACTGGCGGACGAAGCCACCGAGCGAAGCCACCTCTGCCACGCCCGGAACCGACTGCAGCTCGTAACGAATCGTCCAGTCCTGAAGCGACCTCAGATCGGCGAGCGAGTGCTTGCCGCTCTTATCGACCAGTGCGTACTGGAAGACCCAGCCCACGCCCGTCGCGTCCGGCCCAAGCTCCGTCTTCACTCCTTCCGGGAGCTGCGACTGGATCTTCGAGAGGTACTCGAGCACGCGGCTGCGCGCCCAGTAGAGGTCCGTCCCCTCTTCGAAGATGACGTAGACGTACGAGAAGCCATAGTCCGAGAAGCCGCGGATCGTCTGCACCTTCGGTGCGCCGAGGAGCGAGGTGACGATCGGGTAGGTGACCTGGTCCTCGATGATGTCGGGACTGCGGTCCCACTTCGAGTAGACGATCACCTGCGTGTCCGACAGGTCGGGCAGTGCATCGACCGCGATCCGCTTGATGCTCCAGGCGCCCGCCAGGAGAAGCGCAGCCGTGAGTGTGAAGACGATGAATTTGTTCGTCGCGCAGGCGCGTATGATTTTTTCGATCATGGTTGTCTCCCCGCCGTCACTGTCCGTGACCGCTGTGAGCCCCGGGCCCACTCATCTGCGCCAGCGCAGCTTTGAGGCGGGATTCGGAGTCGATGAGGAAATTCGCCTGCGTCGCCACGATCTCACCCGGCTCGACCCCGCTGCGGATCTCGACGAAGCCGTCGCTCTTCGTGCCGGTCTGTACCTCGCGCGGCTCGAAGGTGCCGCCTTCCTTGACCACGAACAGAACGGAGCGCGTGCCGGTCGAGATCACTGCCGAGTCCGGAACGACTGTGACGCTTCGCGCCGGCTCCTCGATGAACACGTCCGCGAACATGTCCGGCTTGAGCGAGTGATCCCTGTTATCGACCTCGATGCGCACCTTGGCCGTCCGGGTCATCGGATCGACACTGGGGGTCACGAAGGTCACTTTGCCTGCGAAGGTCCGGCCCGGCAGGTAGGAGAGCGTCACCTTCGCCGGCGCGCCGATCCGGGCGAACGCGAGCTCGGACTCGTAGACGTCTGCGAGAATCCAGACCCGGTCGAGATCCGCGATCTCGAACAGCGGCTCACCCGGAGCGATCCGCGCACCTTCGGTCGCGTTCCTGGTCATGACGAAGCCACTCGCCGGTGAGGCAATCGTCAGCGACTTGCGGGTTTCTCCCGTCGCTTCGAGGCGCCTGATGTCGCTCGCGCTGATGTCCCAGAGCTGCAGGCGGCGGCGTGCGGACTCGAGCAGTGATGGGGACTGCTTCGCAGCGCGCAGCGCGAGGAGGTACTCCTGCTGCGTTGCCAGCAACTCCGGACTGTAAACAGAGAAGAGCGGCTGGCCGCGGCGAACTTCCTTGCCGGTGTAGTCGACGTAGAGCTTTTCGATGTAGCCGTCGAGCTTGGTCGTGACCCGGTGAAGTCGAGTCTCGTCGACAGCTACGCGCCCGACCGCACGCACCGTGCGGCCGATCGAGCGTGTCTCGGCGACAGCCGTCTGAACACCGATGAGCTGCTGGCGACCAGCGGTCAGCTTCACATTCGAGTAGCCACTTACATCCGACGGGGCTCCACCGGGGCCGTCCGCTCCTTCATAGACAGGCACGAGGTCCATCCCGCAATCGGGCGCGGTTCCCGGCTTGTCTGACTTATAGGCCGGGTGCATCGGATCGACCCAGTAGAGGACCTTCTTTTCCGCGGCCTTGTGCTCCGCGTGAGAGTCGGCAGAGGCGGCGGAGTCGTTCTTGCTGCGACCGAACAGCGTCATGCCGAGGGCGATCGCGAGGACGAGAGTGAGAATCCATGGAAGTTTCGTTTTCATCGTGATCACCTCATCGAGTTCATGGAAGACGAGTTGCTGGTTGACGGTGACGCGGCGGACTGGGACATCCCACTGCCCGCCGAGGAGCCCATGGAGGAGCTGCCCATCGACGGTCCACTGCTCATGGCCGTCGGCTGAAGGCTGGCTTCATCAATGGCGACGCGCCACTTTGCGCCTTCGGCGAGTCGCGACTGGTAGAGAGCGCGATCGCTGTAGAGCGTGTTCAGCGCATCGAGCACCGTGATGAACGGGAGCTTGCCGGCCTGGTAGCTCGCCAGAGCCGACTCGAGCGATACATCGTCGAGGGGCAACACCTTCTCCCGGTAGAGGGTCGCGATACGGAACGCCGCCTCGAGCTGCGCCATCCGTTCGCGCGTTCTCAGCTCCAGCTCGCGAATCACGGTGTCGTTGTCCGCGGTGCGTCCGCGAACGACGGCCTGAGCCTCGGCGAGCTGGTTTTGCTGCCGGCGCTCGATCCAGAGGGGAATGTTGATCCCGACGCCTACCTGCCACATCGGCCCCATCTCGAAGGACCCGCGGTACATCGAACCGGCGTTGACCGTGAAGTCGGGGAGAAAGTTCTTTCTCGCCAGAGCGACGGTGAGCCTGCCCGTTTCGATGGACTGCTGCGTGGCGGCTGCTTCCGGGCTTCGTGCTGCCGCCGCGGCGATGAGATCCGTCAGCGGCGGAACCGCCGCGTCGGTTGGCAGGCGGTCAGGAGTCACGACAGGGCGGTCCTGCGGCGCGCCGACGAGGCGGTTCAATTCTGCGAGCCGGCTGATGATCGTCGCTGCCTGCGTCGCCTTCAACTCATCGAGTCGCACGAGCTCGACTTGTGCGCGAAGCACGTCTTGCTGAACGGCGAGTCCGACTGCGTACCGCTCGCGAACCGATTCTTCGATCTGGCTCGCGGCTCCACGACGGTCATCGATGATGCTGTCGATCGATCGTGCGAGGACGACGTCGTACCAGGCGTTGCGGACGCGCGCCTCGAGCGTCAATGCTGTGCGGGTGAGGCTCCCGCGCTCGAGCTCACGCGCCTGGCTCGCGGCGATGTTGCCGGCGAGGCGTAGCTTGCCAGGCCAGGGGATCGCCTGACTCGCCATGAGTCCGAGAAAGCTTCCTGCCGCTTCACCGAACGAAATGGCGCGGCCGTCGTTCTGATACGAAGTGGATAGGAACGGGTCTGCAAGCGTGCGAGCCGGTTCAATGCGCCGCTGGGCAGCCTCGATTGAGGCCTGCGCGCTCGCCATCTCTGGCGCTTTGGCCAGAGCCTCAGCTACGAGCGTCTCCAGTTGTGGGTCCCGCAACGCGGCGCGCGTCGTGGACGAGTTCAGTTCCTGTGCGGCGGCCGTGACTGCGGCGAATAGAACGCACGCCGCGACGGCGAGATGAGTATGGCTGGACACGTTGCAGTCTCCTTTGCGTGCAGACGCACCTCATGCGGTGCGCCCGATGGCAGGGGGGCGGGAGACTGCGAAATCAGATGCGGAAAACGGAGTTGAGGACGCGGAGGGAGGCGTCCGAGTGGTGGAGGAATCCTTCGGAGTGGCGCGACGGCGCGGATGCAGTTACAGCAGGTTGTGCGGAAGACGCCGCCAAAACCGCCACGACAAGTGCTTCCCGCTCGGAGGACTTGTCCGGCGCGACCGTCGGGGAGGCCGCGGGAGCCGCGTCCTTCGACCGGATGGCACATTCGGTGACACACGCCATCATGTCGGCCGACGCGAGCGAGGGGCCACCGTTCTGGTCACCATGCTCGCAACACGGCATCGAACAGATCGCCAGCGCCGCGCACAACGGCATGACAAAAAACGCACCCAGGAACACGAGCAGCCCGATCCCGCCGAGCAGCTTTCTGCCACTCGAGGGTCGTTCCTGCACAGATCTGGATGTGGGGATCATCACCTTGGGTGACAAGGTACGCGTCCGGAACATTCCGGCTCGTGCAGCGAGTCACGCGTCCGCGTGATGTCCATCACAACACCATGGGGGGCTGAAATCCGAGCTCCACCGTGCCCAGAATGGCGGCTTGCTGCTCCGATCGCAGGTTGCCCCATGAGGCGGTGCGACGCGGATCCGAAGAGCGCATGGCGCCGATTCTGATGACCGCGATCACGGCGGGACTCGCACTGATTCCGCTCGTCCTCGCGTCCGGCGCCCCCGGCAACGAGATTCAGAGTCCCATGGCCAGGTCATCCTCGGCGGCCTGATCACCTCGACCTTCCTGAATCTCGTCCTCGTCCCCCGCGCTCTACGTCGCGCTCTACGTAAGGGCCGCCTTGCGCGCCAACGCGATGCCGGCGATCTGGACGTCACGAGTCTCGACGGAACGCCCCGACCGGCGTCGCTCCGCGGCGCTCCGGCCGGCTGCATGCGCGGCCGGCGCATCGAAAGGGATCACGCGTTCCTCGAAGTCCTCCCCGATCATCTTCGCAAACGCATCCTCCAGCGCGCGACGCCGGCGCCCGGTTGCAAGCAACTCCAGGCCCATGCGAACTTCGAACAGCGTGATGATGTCGTCCGGATGGACTCCGCAGGTTGAGAGTCGAGCCACGCCACGACGACCGGATCGACTTCGTCGAACGACGATCTGGGCCATGGCCGAGAGGATAATCACGATATCAATCTCAATCCTGTTCCGAAAGAGACATTGTCGCGAGCGCCA
>CAZLGP010000224.1:0-19256 GCA_964558905.1 uncultured Thermoanaerobaculia bacterium
AGGTCGACGAGACGGTGATCGTCGACATCAGCAGCGTGACGAACGGCAACGAAGCGACAGCACGACAGGTCACGGCCACGATCACGGATGACGATCCTGCACCGGACGTCACGCTCAGTCTGACCGGCAGCCCGATGGCCGAGGCCGCGGGCGCATCGACGGTGACCGCGACGCTGTCCGCGATCTCCAGTCAGGATGTCACGGTGAGCCTCGCCTTCAGCGGCACGGCCACGCTCACGGATGACTACACGCGCTCCGGTACGTCCATTGTGATTCTCGCCGGCAACACAACCGGTTCCATCACCTTGAGTGCGGTGCCGGACTCGATCGCCGAGAGCGACGAGACGGTGATCGTGGACATCGCAGGCGTGATCAATGGCAATGAGGCCACGCCCCAGCAGGTGACCGCGATCATTACCGACGAAGCCGCCGACCTCTCCATCGCCAAGACCATGGTCACTGCCGGGCCGTATTTCGTTGGCCAGGAGGTGACGTACAACATCGCCGTGACCAACAACGGTCCCGACGACGCCACCGGCGTGACGATTACCGACATCCTGCCCGCGGGAACGACGTTCGTCTCCGCCACGCCGAGTCAGGGAAACTGCAGTGGAACGACCACCGTCACCTGCACCCTCGGCAGTCTGGCCGACACCTTCAGTGCGACGGTCGCGTTGACGATCCGACTGGACACCATCGGCCCGATCAGCAACACCGCAAGCGTGAGCGCGGACCAGGGCGACCCGACACCGACGAACAGTTCCACCGCGCCTGCAATCGTGGTCGCGCCGGCCGGTGGAGACATCCCCTCTTTGTCCGTATGGATGTTGATCGCCCTGGCCATCCTCCTCGGCACCATCGCGGTCCTGAAGCAACGCATCTGAATCGATCTCTGCCACTTCGGCAGAAGCGATGGAGGCGGCCGCGCAGCGCCTGCAATCGGCAGCGAAGGAGGCGGAGGAGAAGGCCGACGCCGCGCTGACGACAGTGAGCGAAAGGAACCGGGAGATCGCCGAGGGAGCGGCGGAAGCGGCGCATGACAAACAGCAGTCTGGCAACGGGCAGCACGCCGCTTCGGCGGCGTGCTGTCTTTTCAGGGAATGGTGATGAAGTAGCAAGTGATCGAGCCGGCCGGCGCTGACATTTGCAGCAGATCGCTCCGGACGTATTACGATGACGCGGTGAGCGGTACGGTCGTCTACCTCGACATCTGCGCCCTCAAGCGTCCCTTTGATGACGCAAGGAGCGAAAGGATCCGGCGCGAGGCCGAAGCGGTGGCGCGGATCTTCGAAGAGGCGGAGAACGGAGGATTCAGCTCGTCGTCTCCCCGGCTCATCAGTTCGAGAACGAGCGGAACCCTCGTGAAGACCGGCGGCTGGCGACCGCTCTCTGGCTGCAGAAGGCAGGTCGATCCATCGATGTCACCGCGGCCGTCGACGAGCGTGCACGTTTCCTCAGTGGTCTCGGCTTCGGTCCACTCGATGCGCTGCATCTGGCGTTCGCCGAGCACGCGCAGGCGCGCTGGTTCGTCACGACGGACGACGGGCTGATCGGAAAGGCGCTGACGCAGCGCGCTCAGATGCAGATCGAGGTGGTGCGGCCCGACCAACTGCTGGTCGCTGCCGAGGAGAACGAGAAATGAGCAAGTCGGCTTCGATGTCCGCGTATGAGATCCGGCTGGAGGGATGGAAAGCGCTCACCGAACGCCTCGGACCCGCCGGAGCGATGCGATTCATGATGCAGTACGACCCCGGTCACGGCGACTACACGAAAGAGAGACAGGAGATCTTCGCGGATCTCGACCTCGAGGAGCTGCTCGCATCCGTCAGGAGGCAGGAGTCGCGATCGGCCGGTGACGACCGGTAGCTGCCGCGCCGCTTCCGAGACGCTCCCGACGATCAGCGCGCGAACATGCCGCGCCGTTGTACGTGCGCCCAGAAACGCCGGCCGCAATGCGATGGAGGTCAGCCGGCGGACGAGCCGTTCGAATTCGTTCCGCGAGCGCGAGAATCGGACGTCATCCGATCCGCACGACGGCACGTCAACGGTGACTTTGTCGTGCGCAGGACGGATGGCATCGCCGATGAGTGCGCCGGCGATCGTGGCGAATGGCAGCACTTCGCGAACGCCGCGCCGCTCGATCGCTTCGTTCGGCATCCCGAACCCGCCGCAACTCGCCTCGTCCGGGGCGATCGTGTGCGCTCCGGTGCTGCACATCTCCGCCAGTCGTGCCGCGCCGTCGGCTCCCATGCCGGTGAGGATTACGCCGGCAGCGGCCGCATCGGCGGCCGATGCGACGGAGCGGAACAACACGTCGACGCTCGGGCGATGTCGCGAGACGAGCGGGCCGTCGACCACATCGACGAACCCGGAAGCGCGTCGGAGCACGACGAGATGCTTGTCGCCCGGCGCCAGGATCGTGGGGCCGGGAGCAACTCGTCGCCCGGCTTCTCCCTCACTTTGATCGCACAGACCCGTCGAGCCGCCTGGCGAAAGAATGGGTGAACCGATGGACGCTTTTCAGCCGGGCGCGCAGACCCGAAGACGTCACAATGCAGATCCTCGAAACGTACTGCCGCCACCTCGGCTGGACGTGCGCGCAACTCTGGACCGTCGATCGCGACGCCGGCCTCCTACGGCGACAAGCCGGCTGGTGCGATTTGACCGTCGACGCTCCGGCGTTCATGGAGCTGGCGGATTTCAGTGCAGTGGAGCGCGGCAGCGATCTAGGTCTAGGCTTTGATGAAGTGCGGCTCACGACGCAGTCGCTGTGGCGCGAGGTCCCGTGGCTCGATGCCGGCGCGCGGGTCGAAGGTCCGGCGGTTCCGGTGATCGATCGATCTTTTCTGGAGGCGTGGACCGCCGCCGGTGGCGCGCCCTTCGACATCGAGGAGCGCCAGGCGCAAGGAACCGCCGCGGCGCGGGTCGTCACTCATTACGGCCTGCGCGACGCACGCACGCTCGATGCGTACGTGTCGATGATCGACTCGGCGCAGTCGCACGTTTACACCGTGAACGGATTCCCGCTGATTCTCGAGATCCAGCACGCATTGCTGCGCGCGCTGCGCCGCGGCGTCCGCGTCCACACGTTTCGGCAATCTGACGCCGACACACGACGGAATCCCTTTCAAAGGACCGTGGTCGATGGCGCGCACGGAGGCCACGCAACTCGTGCACTCCCGGACGGATGCGCTCGTCGCAGCCGGCGCCGACGCCCATCAGTTCGCCGTCCCGCAGCAGTCTGGGTGGGAACCGGGGTTGGGCACGATCCATCCGCACGTGCACGCGAAGGTGATGAGCATCGACGGCCGCGTCTCGTCAGTCGGCAGCGCGAACCTCGACGTCACCGCCGGCTACTGGGAGACCGAGATGATTCTCATCGTCGAGGGTCCGGCGGTTGCCGGCGCCCTCGAGTCGCACATCGATACGCTGCTGGCGCAGTCCCCGCGCGTCAACCGCGACGATCCCGAATGGCGGAAGCTCGCCCGGCGTCGCCAGTGGATGCGCCGCTGGCCCGGCGTGATGTCGGTGTAGGGGGCGCGGTCTCGGCGGACCCTGACGACGCGCTGCAGCTCGGGCGACAGAAATCTCGCGCCTGGTAACACCTAGTTCACAAGCGGTCTCTTGCGGGAGAGTACCCTGTTTCCTACGGGGAATCTGAGTGATGAGTCGATGGAAACCTGCCGGTGTGCTGGTTTGTCTGGCGCCGTTTCTTGCGGTTTCGGCGCAGCAGTCGTTGCCCGTCGCCGACATGAGTGTCGCCCGCGGCGAGCACACCGCCACGCTACTCCTCGATGGCCGCGTTCTCGTCGCGGGAGGTCGGGCGAGCTCCGGTTCGCCGATCCGTTCGGCGGAGATCTTCGATCCGATCGCCGGCACGTGGACGTCGATCGCGGAACTGCTTGAGCCACGTGCCGGCCATTCCGCCGTGCGTTTGGACGATGGTCGCGTGTTGATCGCCGGCGGATCGCGAGGTGCGGACGAGGCGCCGAATGGAGAGATCTACGATCCGGGCGTGAATGGGTTCGTCGCGATCGGGCCGATGGTCTCTCCGCGCTTCGGCCAGGCGGCGACGAAGCTGGCAGATGGCCGCGTTCTGTTCGCGGGCGGAACGCGACAGGGGAATGCGGTTGCGACCCTGGAGATCTTCGACCTGGCCAGCGGTCAGTTTCAATCGGTGGGATCGCTCGCGACGCTACGCGTGGATGCCGCCGCCGCCGCTCTTCCGGATGGTCGTGCACTGATCGCCGGCGGGTTCGAGCCGCCCGGCTTTCAGCCGACGGCATCGACGGAGATCTACATGCCGGGCGTTGGACTCGTTGCGGGACCCTCGATGGCCGCAGGCCGGGCATCGACGTCCGCGGTGACGCTCTCGGATGGACGCGTATACATCCCGACGGGGAACAGCGGCGTTTTTGTGTCCCCACGCACGACGGCGGAGATTTTTGATTCCGGCGTCAACGGCTTCACCGCGGTTTCCGTCCTGCACGCGCGACACTACCCGACGGTGACGCGTACAGCGGACGGATCGGTGCTCATCGCGGGAGGCGTTCGTTTTTCGAGTCAGGGCCGGGCCATCGCCCTGAACCTGCTGGAGGTATTCGATCCGAACAGCGAAAACTCGTGGGACGCAGGGACGATGGTCGATGAGCGGCGCGACCACGCCGCCGTTGCTCTCGCGGACGGCCGGGTGCTGATCGTGGGCGGCACGTCGGGTGAAGGACTCGGCACGCTCCTCAAGTCGGCCGAAGTATGGGTACCGCCGATCAAGCAGAAGAGGCGGCGGAGCGTGCGGTCTTCGTAAGGCGGGGTCGACTTCAGGTACGTCCGCCGCATTTCCTGCGCTCGCGGCTCCGGAATGGGTTGAGGATGCGTCAATTCCAGCACTCGCCGCCGCGGCGGGAAACGTGGAACGGAGTTGCGCGAATGCTCAGCGCTTTGTCGTCGCCACGGCCGTCTCGCCCGGTTTCACCGTGACCTGGCCGATCGTGCGCGGCGCGCTGCCGCGGGTTCGAACCGTGTACCGGCCCGCCGGCAGCTCCATCACGGCACCATCCACGAGGCCCTCTGCGATTACCTGGCCCTGGTCATTGACGGCTTCAACCGGGACGCGCACGGCTTCCACCAGCGCCGCGCCGAGCTCTCTCTCCGTGCCGGCATCGAGGTAGCGCCCGCCACCGAGCTGCGCCCAGTTGCGGAACGTGTCCTTGAGCTCCTGGTCCGAGATCGCGAACCCGACGATGTTCACGCGCAGGTCCACGCCGCCCGCGCGCAGCTTCTCGATCTCCGCGGCCGGATCGCCACCGCAAGTTTCCTCGCCGTCGGTCACGAGCACGACTAGACGCTCGCCGCGGGCAGAGCCCAGGTCCTGCGCCACCGCCGCGAGCGATTTCGCAATCGGCGTCTTCGCTTCGTTCGTTGCCTGGATCTTCGCGATCCATGCCGCGGTCTTGACGGGATCCAGCGGGGCGAGCGGCTGTTCGAGGTCGGTCCGGCAGGACCCCGCCTCCTTATGACCGAAGACGCGAAGCGCCAGCGGCGTTCCTGCGGGGATCGTCTTCTCAACCAGCTCGGTCAGCACCTGCCGGGCGATGTCGATGCGGCGCTTGCCGCCGACGCGCTGCAACATGCTACCCGAGGCGTCGAGGATCACTTCGACGGCTGTCGTCGGGGCGAGGGCGACCCTGCCGTCCGCCGCGCCGCTCACGACGCGCAGCTTCCCGGGCACGCTCTTCGGCGGCCCGACGCGGATCGGCTGAGCCGCGAGGATGGTGTATGACTGGCCGGTCTGGTAGCGGATCTCGTAGTCGCCAGGCGTCAGCGGCGCTTTGATCGTCACCGGATTGCCCGACCTCGTGTAGGCATAGTGCTCGTAGTCGCGCGCGTTGCCGCCTTTCGGCGCCACGGAGACCCAGTCCTGCGCGTGACCGGGGCCAGTCCACTTCACCGTGAACGGCTGACCGCCTTCGACGGACGCCGGTCCCTGCACGGAGGCGCTGACTCCGCCCACCATGACCGGAGCGCTGCCGATCGTCAGGTAGTTCTTGCCCGTCAAATACCGGACTTCGTATTCGCCCGGTTCATCCGGCGCGGTCAGCCTGGCCGGACTTCCGCGATCCGTGTAGACGTAGTGCGAGTACTTTTTCTCCGGCGTGCCCTTCTTGACGAGCGTGATGAAGTCCCGCTCGTTGTTCGGACCCTCCCAGGGAACGAGCAGCTCCGCGCCGGCCGCCACACGGGCCGGGGGCCGCAGAGTTGCCGAGACGGCCTTGACCTTCAGCGGCGAGCGCGCGAGGGTCGGGTAGGGCGCTGCGGCTGCGAGATAGCGAATTTCGTACTCGCCCGCCGTTTCCGGGGCGCGCAGTTCGACGGGCTTGCCGTCGCGCGCATACTGATAGTCGCCGTAGCGGCCTTCCGGGTGGCCCTTCGGAACGATGGTAATGAAATCACGCGCATTCGAGGCCCCGGAATAGCGCACCGTCACCTGCTGTCCGGCCTGGACTTCCGCCGGCGCCTGGACCGCAACCTGCGCCTGCAGCGTGAACGCGTATACGAGAGCCAACGGGAGGATCTTCAGCATGGGCGACCGATGTTACCCCAAGGGCCGCGCCCGAAAGGCTAGTGTCGTGTCACGGCTAAAACCGTGGGTTGTTTGCGAGCGCCGGTGGGTCGGATGCGAGCCGGCGCGACGCAGGCGATGCTGGGACATCGTCGAGGAGCGGCGGCGCAGCAGACGGCCCACCGTCGCCGCAAAGAACCCACGGTTTTAGCCGTGACACGACACTAGTGCCGTGACACCACACTAGTGCCCCTTCAAATTTTGTTTCTGTGTGTGCTTCGCGGCGACGGCGAATCGTTTGCTTCGTCCCCGCTCCTCGGCGATGTTCAAGCGTCGCCTCCTCGCGGCGACTTATCTGGTCTCAAGGTTGCTCTTCGAGCGCTCTTCTGAAATCGCGTACGGCCTGGGTGAGTGTGTCGCGGTCGAGCATCGACGCGAGAAGTTCGAGGTCGAGGTCGGGAAGAAGGCGACTGCGCGGCGCTTTGGCGAATCGTTCTCCGTCGAGAGCGTAGACCTGGATCACTCCTTTGCGCCAGGTCCAGACTTCGTCGACGCCGAGTTTCTCGTAGAGCCGCAACTTGTCGATGCTGCCTCGGGTCCACTCCACTTCGATCGCCAGTTGCGGGCGCTCGCGCGGCTCCGTTCCGAAGATGTAGCATTCGTCCGCTTCCGCGCCGCGATCCTTTTCTTGCCCCTTCAGAGTCCAGCTGCCGTAGGGCGTCACTTCCATGCCGCGATCGATGCACCAGACCTCGAGAAGGTGTCCGATGAATGACTTGATCTGCTCGTGATCCTTGGACGGACTCATGATCTCGAGCTCCCCCTCCAGATAGTTGATGCGCGGAGCGGATCGATCGCCACGGATGTCGAGCACGCGCTCGTAGTCTTCCCACGTCACATCATGGAAGACGATGATGTCGTCCGAGCTCGGACTGTCGTCGTGCTCGCGCAGCGCCAAGGCCCTTGACATGGCGGAAGTATATCGCCGCGCGGCGAATCGCGTGACCGCCTGCATGGCAAGCGTGGTGAGGGCGGTCAGAGGGCCAAACGAGACTACCCACCCAACCCGAACCGCTCCTCCTGCCTCTGAACGCTCCGCAGCAGATCCTCCGCTTTTCGCGTCTCGCCCGCCGCGAGGAGCGCCTCGGCTTCGCGGCGTCGCGTTTGGAGATCCGCGAGGTCGGGCTGGTGGTAACGGTACGACAGCGGGACGCGACGGCCGGGGAGCCGGGGGATGTCTGCCGGCGTTGCGACCCTCGCCGAGCGGGGGCCGTTGCGCGTGAAGACGAACACGAGCTCGTCGACGCCGATGGAGTCTGCGATCCGCTGCGCTTCGAGCAGGTGCCGCTCCTCGCTGTTGTGCTCGAAGAGGATGTACTTCCAGATCACACGCACGGTGCGGCTACGGGCGGCGTCGGTCATGAAGCGGAGCGCGAGAGCGAAATCGCCGAAGATGCGGTAGGGCTCGTAGCTGGCGGCGTCGACTCCGTCGATCGAGCAGACGATCTCGTCGATCCCCGAGCGCACCAGGGACTCCTTCAGCTTGGCATTGGCGTTGGTCGTCATGGTGAGGTAGCTCTGCGGATAGAGCGCTCTCGCGGCCTCGATCATCGCGGGAAGCTGCGGGTGCAGAATCGGTTCACCGTGACCTTGGAAGTCGAAGGCACGCACCTCGATCGAAGCATTCTTCAGGTCGTTCGCGATCTTCTCGAACCGTTCGAGGGGGAGATTCGATGGAGGCGCGAGCCTGCGCTGATCGAGACGGACGCACCCGGGACAGTCGAGCGTGCACTTGAACGACGGCTCGACCTGAAAGACCTCCACGACGCGGCGATCGAGATGAAACGATGAATGCGCCGTATTCGTGCGCAGCACGAGACACTTCGCGCACACCTCCGGGAACGGCATCCCGCCGCTCGAAAGAGAGAAACGCACGCGATTGAACGGCGCGCCGAGGTAGACGTCGAGGCCGTAGTCCACCGCGGGGTCGTAGCGCTGGAGGAGAGTCTCGTTGCCCGCGTCGTCCCAGCACACGATGTCGCCCGTCCACCGCACATAGATCGAATGGATCGACGGGCAGGCGAGCGTCGATCGTGTCGGATAGGAAGGCGGCGCGCCCCAGCGACCTTCCGCGCGGCCGTGCGTGCGCCAGTGCTCGCCGGCTTTCGTCTCGTCGTCGATGCCGGCAGCCGCGAGATCGGGATAGCGCTCGAGATACGCGCCCCAGTCGAAGTCAGCGCTCCCATGTCCGTTGCCGGACGTCCGTTTGCGTTGCAGCCAGCGAATCATTGTTCGATCGAGAGTACGAAGGGGATAACGACGCCGTCTAGCCGGCACGGCCGGCTGCGCTGGTTGCTCAGCCTCACGGCACATTCACGAAGGGAGTCGCGGTTCGCGGCTTCGGGCGGCGCAGCGCGCCTGACGTTTCTACCGCGCGCGGGGGACACTCATGGACGCTGGGAGTTACCTGCTCGTACCATCTTCCGTGCTCGACGATCCGTTCCCTTGATGTCACCGCCGGCTACTGGGAAAGCGAGAGGATTCTCATCGCCGCTTCACCGGTGGCCGCGCGCCGTTCGGGAACGCGACCTCATCCCACTACCGCACTGCGCGCCGGCGCGGGAAAACGACGCCGCTGGTGTCGACGCGTCCGCGTCCACCGGTCGCGAGATGGAAGTCGCGCTCCAGTATCGCGCGCCACTCGTTCATCTGCGCCGCATCTTCCTCGGACGGCGGCCCACCGTGCTCAGTGACGAGTACGAAGAGCACGCGGAACCGCTTCTGACTGAGTGAAGCGTCCGGTTGCCGTGGACCATGCGCGTCAATGATCTGGTTGACGTTCACCGGGCGAAGCTGGCCATTGACGATCGCGCCATCTTGCGGCCAGTACGCAGTCGGCAGAGGGGGGGTGGTGTTCGCCAGATAAAACCACGGCTCCACCTCCGCGGGAGAGGCGAGCCCCATCAGATAGAGGTCGGTCCAACTGAAGCCGGCATTCTTCGCCCGGGCCTCGTACATACCGTTCTGCAGCGGGGTGAAGTACGCGCCGCCCATCACCGAGGCTTCCCGCTCGGAGTAGACGGGGAACGCTGCCGGAGTGTGGACGTAGGCCGCGGGGTGGGCTAGGGTCGGGTTGAGCGAGTGAGTCAACTGATTCCCTTCCATGATGTTGAAGAAGTAGAGCCAGCGATGACCGAACTCATGGAGGAGGACCTGCGATGCCGATTCGGTTCTGCTGTTGTACGCGTACCGGTATTGGTTCATATGGAGAAGGGTCGGTGCGCGGGGGTGCTCGGGGCCCTGAAAGGAATTGACCGGACGGATGCCTCCGACTTGCGGGTTTCCTCCAAACGCGTAGGCACCGGCATAGAAAATGAGGTCGCTGTAGAAGGACTGATAGACCGCGACGGCATCGACGTTGGATGCGCTGAGCGAGGTGTGAGGCTGGATCCGGTTCCAGACTTCCAGGACGTCGAGGACGCCGAGCGTGAATGGCTCGGCGACCGGTGTTTCGAGCTCCGTTCCGTCAGTCACGCTCGAGAAGTCCGATGCGATCCGGGTGAGAGGGAGATCGAACGGTACCTCGATCGAGGCGGTGTCCATGTGGCCGAATCCAGCGCCGAAGCTCCTGACCGTGACCGGCATGGTCGCAGCGGTCTTCGGTTGGACTCCGTAGACTTCGATCACGTCTCCGGCGATGTCCGCCGCCGCGCTGGATGGCACCCAGGCACTCTGGTCGAACGGCAGGAGTCTCCAGCCCGAGGGAGTGACCTCGAGCCTCGCGTGCGAGGAGCCGACGTCGATGTAGTACAGGAGCATTTCGCCCTCCACGAGAGTGGAGCGGTCGATCGGTGCGTCGACGCGCACGCGCACCTTGAAGAGATCACTCTCATCGACACGGATCACTTCCGTGCTGCGGATGTCGAGCATTCGCGCGACGGCCGCCCGGACGTCGGAGGCGGTATCGTTCAGCGGATCGGTCCCGAAGACGAGAGATCTCGACGCCACGGCGTTCGGATCGAAACCCGGCGAGAGGATCGGTGTTCCCCAGGCCATCTCGCGTGGTGAACGATACGAGTAGATGATCGAGCCATCGCTTCTCAGCTCCGCCTGAACGTCGTACCCGAACGAAATTCCCTCCTGGCTGCGCCAGGTGATGGTGAGCGCCGTGTCCGACTCGATCACGTACAGCTTCGGGTACGCGAGCGTCCGCGGCTTCGCGCTCGTGATCATCAGAGGCGAGAGCACGACGTCTCGATAGACGGCGGCCTCCAGCGCATCGAATTGCATTCCCCGGCTCTCGGCGGGTGGCGCGAGGTGAATGCCGTTGAACGCCGAAAGGTAGACGCGTTTCACGCTCTGGCCGAAGAGCGGCAGCTCGAACCGGGTAAGATCCCAGGTGACGTAGTGCCACGGAGAACCTTCACGTGTCTCAAAGTCGTGCAGTGCCTCCCCCTCCGGCTCGACGTACCGAAGGGGTTGCCGCTGGACCGCGAATCTCTTTCCTTCACGCGGCTCGAAGACGAGCGACTGTCCGGCGAGGTCGAAGTGGCGCGTCCCGAAGCTCACCCCCTCATCGTTCGCGACGAAGAACATTCCGTCGAGCTTCGTGACCGCCGGCGTGTCGGCATTCGCCGCGATCCGGCTGACACGGCCCGGGCGCTCATGGATCGCGTGAACCCGTGCGTCGTTCCATTCACTCGTTCCGCAGCGCGGTACATCGGCATTCGCAATAGAAGACAGCAACAGCAACAGCACTGCTCCAGCGCGAGCTCGCATGCATCCTCCGAGGAGGGTATCTTACCGGGTGCGCGCCGCCAGGCAAGCGCGAAGCCAGAGGGGCTCTGAACCGGTGGCTGCGGCTTCGATGGTCACTCTGCGACGGCCGCGGCCGCGAAGCTCGTGAGGTGTACGATGCTCGCGTATGGCGAAACGCGTCGACCGTTTCTCGCAGACCGTGGCTCGAGGCCTTCGCGAAAATCTTCGGATCTCGCCTTCGGCAGCAGGCTGTGACGAGTCGCAGTGCACCCTTTCCTTGCGGCAGCGGCCTCAAATACAAGCGGTGTTGCCTACCGAAGGAGATCGCAAGAGGCCGCACGCGGCAGCCCCTGTCGCGAAGAAATCGACCTGACGAGTCGCCTTCCGTCAGGGAGTTTCATCGTCTCCTCCGCGCCTGCGCTGAGGCCGAGGAGGAGCGACAGCAGAATCGAAGCCAGTACGGTTTCGTCATGGTGCGCATTGTCCTGATGTGCAGCCGAGCGGGGCATGATTCTTGTCATCGCACGCGGGACGCCGGCGGACCGGCTTTGAAGCCTCACCCGGCGTGGGTCGCTTCTTCCGCGGCGCGCGCGTTCCGCGATCCTTCCTCCACATTCACGAGCAGCAGCAGGAAGCCTCCGATGAGGAAGAAGAGCGACACGGACAGCACGGCGTTACGGCTCGAGCCGGTGGCGCCGATGATGCCTGCAAAGAGGAGCGGCCCGAAGATGCCGGCGAACTTGCTGAACACGCTGTAGAAGCCGAAGAACTCGCCCGACTTGTAACGCGGGATCAGCGTCGCGAACAGCGAGCGGCTCAGTGCCTGCGTGCCCCCCTGTACCAGACCGATCATCGCGGCCAGGAGGTAGAAGTGCGCCGCGGTCTTCATGAAGTAGGCGACCACGCTGACGCCGAGGTACACCACGAGACCGGCGACGATCGACCGTTTGGCTCCCAGCCGGCTCGCGAGCGCGCCGAAGAGGAACGTCGCGGGCACTCCGACGAACTGCACGATGAGGATGGCCGCGATCAGCGACTCGCGGCGGATGCCCAGCTCCGTGCCGTACGCGGTGGCCATCCGCTGAAACGTGGCGATGCCGTCGTTGTAGATCAGAAACGCGACGAGCATCAGAAACGCGTGCTTGTACGAGCGCAGCTCGCGCAGCGTCTCGACCAGGCGGATGACCGCGACGCGCACCGGGTTCTCGCCGGCCCGTTCGTCGGACTCGAGACGGCGCGGCGGCTCGGGGACGCGGAGGAAGAGCGGGATCGAGAACAACAGCCACCACACTGCCACGGACACCATCGACAGGCGCACGGGCAGAGTCGTGTCGGCGCCGCCGAGGCCGAACCACGCCGGCTTCAGGATCATCGCCAGGTTGATGGCCAGTAGCAGCCCCCCTCCGAGGTAGCCGATCGCGAACGCGGCGGCGGACACGCGGTCGACCTCGGAGGTGCCCGCGATGTGAGGCAGCAGCGCGTCGTAGAAGACGATCGCCGCGGCGGCGCTGATCGCGACGAGGACGAACAGCGCCGACGCCAGAGGCAGATCGCCGCGGCCGATGAAGTACATCCCCGCGCACGCCAGGATGCCCGTTGCGGTCCAGAACCCGAGCAGCTTCTTCTTCGCCGCGGCGAAGTCCGCGATCGCGCCGAGAACGGGGGAGACCACGGCGACGATCGCGACGGCGATTCCGTTCGAGATTGCCCACCACTGGCTCGCCGCCGTCGCGCCGGCCTCGGCGCCTGCCACCTGGATGTAGAAGATTGGAAAGACCGCGACCATCACCGTCGTCTGCACGGCGGAGATCGCCCAGTCGTACATTGCCCAGGCGCGCAGCTCGGGGCGGTGGAGGGCGAGACGTTCCAGCAACGACACGGCGGGCTATTGTGCCCGAAGTGGGAAGGTCGGAGGGATGAAGGATGAAGGTCGGAAGGGCGGAAGGATGAAGGCGTAGGCGGGAGGTTGCTGTCAGCTTCACTCCGTGACGATGAGCTGTCGGGTGGGCCACACTTCGACCGTGGCCCGGGACGCGCTCGGGAAGCGGGTGGCGATCTCGATGGCCTCGTCGCGGTCGCGAGCCTCGATCAGGTAGAAGCCTGCCACCAGCTCTTTCGTCTCCGTGAACGGCCCGTCGGTGACGTGTACTTTTCCGTTGCGCACGCGAACGGTGGCCATCGTGCGCGAAGGCTCGAGCGCCTCCGCTTCAATGAAGTGTCCGCTCTGACGGAGATGGTCGTTCAGCGCGAGATGACCCTTGTTCAGCTGGTTCATCTCGTCCGCCGGCAGTGCGTCCATCTCGTCTTCGTTGAGGTAGATCAGGCAGAGAAACTTCATCGCGCATCCTCCGCGCGAAGCTTCTCACACGAAGCCGAGGATGTGCATCGATGAAGTGCGCCGCGGACTCCGCAATCACGCGGTCGCGAAGCGGCGTACCTGATCCTGCAGGTCTTCGACCCGGTCGATGACCTTGTCGGCCACGTCGCCGACCCTCTTCTGCATCTTCCTGCCCGTCATCGGGGCATAGAGGAGGGCGACCGCGGCGCCGGCAACGACGCCGCCGACGAACGCGAAGATGAGCCCGCGGTAGTTGGTCTTCTTCTGGAACATACGATCCTCCACGGTTGTCCGTACATCACACCTCGGCGACGCCGAGCTTCCGATAGATCTCCAGCTTGGCGAGGCCGCCGGAAGTCCAGATCACTTCGATCGCCAGGTCCGGGCGCAGGGCTCCGCGCGGCGGGCCGAAGATGTAGCACTCGTCCGGCTCGACGCCTCGATCCGTCGTTTTGTCCTCCAGAGTCCACGATCCGACCGTGGTGAACTCGACGTCGTGCTCGAGACACCAGACTTCGACGAGACGTCCGATCAGGGACTTGATCCGTTCGTGGCTGCCTGACGGGCTCATGATCTCCAGCCGTCCCTCGAGATACGCGATGCGAGGCGAGGAGTGATCCCCGCGGATCTCCAGCACGCGCTGATAGTCCGACCAGGAGACACCGTGCAGGACCACGAAGTGATCTTCGTGCGGGCGATCATCACGATCCGGCTCGAGTGCGAGAGCGTGCACGCCGATCAATATATCGACGTGTCGTCCGTACTGACAAGCGCGTGCGTCATCCGCGCCGCGCGCGCTTTGCGTCGAACCCTCGTCCGGCCACGACGAGATCGGCCGTGTCGATGGCGCTGAGCGTGGCCGCACCGTCCGCATCGAATCCTGCCGCGAGCGCCGTCTGGTACGGCGCTTCGAGGAACTGCGCCCGCGCCCGAGGATCGGCGTACAGCTTGGCGAGGAACGGGATCGCATCCGGCGCGACTTCCGGCGCCGGCAGTGAAGCCGAGCGAGCGGGCCGGTCGCGGGGAATCACCGCCCGCGCGCGATCGAGCTCGCGCAGCAGCTCCCCGATCGGCGGATAGCGCCCGTCGCGCTCGAGGATCACCGTCGCCCCGCCGGCATGCACCTCGGCCAGCAGGTCGAAGACGGGATCGGGCACGGCGTGCAGGTGATCGTCGAGGAGGCGGTCGCCTTCGATGCGACGGCCACCCGCGAGGTGCACGGCGCCGATCCGTTCCGGAGGGATCGAGCGCACGACGTCGTACGCGTGGAATCCGAAGTTGACCGCGTTCGCGTGGACGTTGTGCAGGTCGAGGAGCAGAGCGCACTCCGTCGCGTCGAGCACGGCTGCGATCCACGCCGCCTCATCGTACCGGCTGAACGGCGGATCGATCAGCGACGCGACGTTCTCCAGCAGCGGCGCGCTGCCGACGACGCGCGTCGCGAGCTCGACGTTTTTCACGAGGCCTTCGAGAGTCGCCTCGTTGCGCGGCGGCGCGGCCAGGTGCCCCACCTCGCGTGCGCCGGCCCGGACGAAAGCGAGGTGCTCGGACCAGAAGTCGGGCTCCAGCCAGCCGACCACGCGCGCGAGCGCATCCAGGCGCCGCCGGTCGGCCGGCTCCGTCGATGCGAGACCGAGCGACGTCGCGTGAAGGACGACCGGGACCTGGGAGCGGAGGAAGCGGAGCGCGCGACGCGCGCCGCGGTCCGCATCGAAATGCTCTTCCGCCAGAATCTCGACGACGTCGATCCGATCGAGATTGCCGAGGATCCCGGCCGCGAGCTCCGGGCGCCAGCCGATGCCGAATCTCATCCGCCACAGCCTCCGCAGCCGCCTCCTCCGCAACCGCCGCCACCGCACCCGCTCGATCCGCAGGACGAGCCGCAGCCAGCGCCGGAGCCGGACTTCGGAAAGAGGTTCCGCACCCAGCCGAAGTCGCGGTAGGAGAGCGCGTTCATTCCGAACACGGCGGAGGCCAGGGCGAGATCCGCGTTGGCGCCTCCCGGCCGGATTGCCGGCGCGCGCAGCCTCAGCGACCGGAACAGGTTGCGCAACCCGGCCAGGAACTGCCGGCCGCGCGCGGTGCGGCGCGGAAACGCCGCCACGCAGACGAGGATGTATGCCCCGATGGTCATGAAGATGAGATAGCGGATGTTCGTGTGCCCCGACCGAGGGCGATCACGATCTTCGCGATGGAAAAGAAAAGCAGAACGAACAGCGCGCCGGCGAACAGCGTGCGGCGCGCCTTCGTGACGTCGTCGTCGGGAAGGAGTCGGTGCTGCCGGAGCACGGTCTCGTACTCGCCCGCCGTATGGAAGGCGGGCGATGCGAAGAGGTCTTTCGGCTTGCGCGGGGTTGCGCAGAATTTCAGCAAGTCCTGTTCGACGCGTTTGCGAACCTGCGTCTCCCGCCCGATCGGCGTGACGACGATGGTGTCGTCCGCGAGGCCGAGGAGACCGCGGTCGACGAGAGACACCACCGCCACCCGGAGAACCTCACTCTGTCCGTCTCGCAGACAGGCAATGGCGTAGGGATCGTGGAGTCGGGGTGGCCGGTCGCCGGCCATTTCGAGCTCCCACCGCCACCGCAGAACGCCGACGACGAACGCCGTCACTACAGAGACGGCGGCGTAGAACAGCAGATACTCCGGGCCGCGCAGGTCGAACGGGTTCATGGTGCGATGGCGAGCGCACGCTCGTGGAGCGCCCGCGCGAGCTCCAGTGTCGCGAAGAGGATATCCGCGGCGCGACCCTGCGGCATCACCCGGCGCTCGCGTGCTTCCGAGATGTGCGGCAGAAGATCGACCAGATCGGCGCGCCCGAGCTCGCGGACCACAAGGGCCAACGCTTCCTTCGGCGCGAATCCGCCGCGCCCCTCGATCTCGAGGATCGCCGCGGCCGACGTCCGTAGAGGTCCCGCGACCTCGGCGATGGTGAGCGCGCTCTGCTCTTCGCGCAGGCTGCGCTCGACGTACATTTCGCGCAGCCGGATCGTGAGGTTCAGCAGAACCTGGCGCAGACGGCGGATCAGCGCGTCGCGTGGAATCGCCAGGCTCGAGACGAGATCCTCGCCGAACAAGACGACGTGGCGGCGGACGATGTCGGCGAACTTCTGCGCGAACGCCTCGCCGGCGTCGGCGAGCTCGCTGTCGAGCACGAACATCCCCGTCGAGTTCACGGCCGCGTGCCCGAAACGGAACGGCTCACGGAATTCGTTCGCGGAGGCCGCGTCGAAGCGGTGGAGAACGAAAAGAAGATTGACGTCCGAGGTCGCCCGCAGCCGCCCCTCGGCGGCCGATCCGTAAAGGATCACGGACCTTAGATCCGCGCCGAATGCAGCGCGAGCGGCTTCGACCAGACCATCGACGACACGCCGAACGTCGTCCGGAACGTCGGGCTCCTTTGTCATGAGTGGGTCCAAGGTAGCAGACCTGGGTCGAATCGTGTGAAGAACTCAGGGGGCCAGGCGACCGAGGCCTCGCCAATGGCCCGCCGGGCTGGTTGCGCGCCACTGCTTTCCAAGGTGATACTGTCGGCGATCCAACACAAAGGGAGCGCGACGGAACGCCGGACGGGCAGCCGACCAGCATGGATTTCAAAACCATCGGGCAATACGAGGTCGTCAGGCTGATCGGCGAGGGCGGGATGGGCCGCGTCTTCCTCGCGCGCGATCCGATGCTCGATCGAGATGTCGCGGTCAAGGTGCTGTCGAGCTCCACTCCGCTCGGCGAGGAGGTCGCTCGCTTCGAGCGCGAAGCCAAGGCCCTCGCCGCTCTCGATCATCCGAACATCCTCTCCATCCATGAATTTGGCCGCGTCGGCTCCACGCCGTACGTCGTCATGGAGCTCCTCGACGGCAGCAATCTGCGCGACCTCATCGTCGAGGGACCGATGCCCCCGCGCACCGTGATCCGTTACGCGATCGAGATCGCGCAGGGGCTGGCCGCGGCGCACGAGAAGGGCATCATTCACCGCGACCTCAAGCCGGAGAACATCTTCATCACCAAAGGCGATCACGTGAAGATCGTCGACTTCGGCCTGGCCAACGTGCGCGTCCACCAGCCTTCGCCCGCGACGTCCGCCAGCAAGACCGTGCTGACCGCGCCCGGCTCGGTCATCGGGACCGTCGGCTACATGGCGCCGGAGCAGGTGCGCGGCGAGCCGGCCGATCATCGCGCGGACCTCTTCACCTTCGGCGCGGTGCTCTTCGAGATGCTCACGGGACGGCGTCCCTTCGAAGAGGAAACGATGGTGGAGACGCTGCACGCGATCCTCAAGAGCGATCCGCCGATGCGGCGCCTCGAGGAGGCCCGCGTGCCTCCCGCGTTGATCGACGTCATCGGCCACTGCCTCGAAAAGAACGTCACCCGCCGCTTCCAGAGCGCCCGCGAGATCGTCGTCGCGCTGCAGACGGTGCCTTCGCAGTCGGAGTGGATGAGCACGCCCCGGTCGTTTCGCACGTCGTCGACGCCCTCGGGCATCTCGATCGGAAGACGCACGTCCATCGCCGTCCTGCCGTTCATGAACATCGGCGGCGACGCGGACATGGAGTACTTCAGCGACGGTGTGACCGAGGACATCATCAACGCGCTGACGCAGGTGGAGGGGCTGCACGTGGCGGCCCGGACGTCGTGCTTCGCGTTCAAAGGGAAAGCGGCCGCGATCCCCGAGATCGGCGCGGCGCTGCGCGTGAACACGGTCCTCGAGGGCAGCGTGCGCCGCGCCGGGAAACGCCTGCGCATCACGGCCCAGCTCATCGACGTCGGGGACGGCTACCACCTCTGGTCCGAACGGTACGACCGCGAGCTCGACGATGTCTTCGCGATCCAGGACGACATCGCCGTCAACATCGCCCAGAAGCTCCGCATCGCGCTGACGGACCGGCTGGGCGACGAGCCACTGGTGAAGCCGGCCACGCGGAACCTCGATGCGTACGAGCTCTATCTCAAGGCCCGCTTCCTCGTGGAGCAGCGGGGCGAGGGGCTGGTGAAGGGACTGGAGTTTTTCCGCCAGGCCATCGCCGCGGATCCCGACTACGCGCTCGCGTATGCCGGGATGGCCGAGACGCTCAGCCTTCTCGCGGTGTACGGCGTCGCCGATCCGCGGCAGGTGATGCCGGGGGCGAAAGGGGCGGCGCACAAGGCGCTGCAGCTCGACGACGGTCTGGCCGAGGCGCACAACGCGATGGCCCTGGTGAGCGTGCTGCACGACTGGGGTTGGAACCGGGCCATCGCGGAGTTCGACCGCGCGCTCGCGATCAATCCGAGCTTCGTCCCGTCGCATTACTGGAAGGGACTCTTCCTCCATCTGTTCGTCAGACGGAATGGCGAGGACGCGCTGCGCGAGACCCAGCGCGCGGTGGAGCTCGATCCGATGGCCGCCCTTCCCGCGTACGCCCTCGGCCTGGTCTACATCGGCACGGGGCGTCACGAAGACGCGGTGCGTTGCGCGGAGCGGATGCTCGCCCGCGATCCTGGGCACGCCATCCTGTATCGCGTCCTCGGCGTTGCCCGGCTCTGTCTCGGCGACATCGACGAGGCTCTGGCCGCTCTGGAGCGTGGCGCGGCGCTTTCGATGCGCCATCCGTGGTTCGTCGGGGAGCT
>CAZLGP010000225.1:0-21003 GCA_964558905.1 uncultured Thermoanaerobaculia bacterium
ACAGGAGGCCGCCGCCCTTCCCGGGGGGGCCTCCTGTCAACTGTACCCCCGCCAACCGCCAACCGCCAACCGTCAACTGCCAACCAAGTCACTTGCTTTTTAAAAACGACTTCCCCCATACTACGCTCGCACCTCGCGCGACGATTTGGCGTAAGGCATTCCGCAGGCGTCGAGAGTTGACTCTCCGCCCCGACCTCGTCGGTTCCCGGGACTCGCAGGTGAAAGCTCATTAGGGTTTGATTGAGTTCGAATGACACCAGAAGATCGCACTCCGCGTAAGCGGCGTCGTCGCAGACGCCGCCCGGGCGGCGCCGGACCCGAGGGCCAGTCCTCGGCGAACGGCAACCGTCCGGAACCAGGAAACGAAGCACAGCCCTCCGGCCAGTATCGAGGCGGCGGAGGAAGTGGCGGCGGCGGACGCCGGCGCCGACGCTCGCGTCGGGGAGGAACCGGCGGAGGTCGCTCCGATCGCTCGATGCCGCAGGAGAACGGCTCGTCCGCTTTGATCGACGTCGCTCCGGGCGAGCTCGTCCCCGTGAGCGGGGTCCTGTTCGTCAAGCAGAACGGCGCGGGCCTCCTGGTCGATCCGGCGAACAGCTATCACCAGCAGCCGGGCGACCCGATCGTCCCCCGCTCCACCATCGAGCGCCTGCATCTGCAGGCCGGCCTGCTGCTCGGCGGACAGGCGCGGAGGACCGGCAACGGCCTCGAGTTCGTCGGTCTGGAGAGCATCGAGGGGTTGCCGCTCGAGGAGTACCGCGAGTCACGACGGCCCTTCTCCGAGCTCATCTCGATCGATCCGAACGAGGTGTTCAAGCTCGAGACCGAGCCGGAGCGTCTGACCACGCGCGTCCTCGATCTGCTCGCGCCCCTCGGCAAGGGACAGCGCTGCCTCATCGTCGCGCCGCCGAAGGCCGGCAAGACGACCCTGCTCAAGGACATTGCCCACGGCATCAACCTCAATCATCCGGACGTGATCCTGTTCGTCCTGCTCGTCGACGAGCGGCCCGAGGAAGTCACGGACTTCCGCCGTTCGGTCGAGAAGGGCGAAGTGGTCGCGTCGAGCTCGGACGAGACGGCCGACAGTCACATCCATCTCGCGGAGATCATCCTCGAGCGAGCCCGGCGTCTCGTGGAGACGAAGAAAGACGTGGTCATCCTCTGCGACTCGATCACGCGCATGTCGCGCGCGTACAACAACGAGCAGCGCGGCTCGGGCAAGATCCTCTCCGGCGGCATCGACGCCCGAACGATGGAGAAGCCGCGACGCTTCTTCGGCGCGGCGCGGAACGCGGAGGACTGGGGCTCGCTGACCATCGTCGCCACGGCGCTCGTCGATACCGGCTCGCGCATGGACGAGGTCATCTTCCAGGAGTTCAAGGGAACGGGGAACACGGAGATCGTGCTCGACCGCGGCCTGTTCGAGCGGCGCATCTTCCCGGCCATGAACATCGCCCAGACCGGCACGCGCAAGGAAGAGAAGCTCCTCCCGCCGACGGTCCTGCCGAAAATTCACACACTTCGCCGGGCGCTCGCCGGAACCGATCCGATGACGGCGATGAAGATGTTGCTCGAAAGGCTGCAGAAGTTCCCGAGCAACGAGGCGTTCCTCAAGAGCTTCTGATCGACGGCCGGCGGGATGACATCCCGCCGGTTTTTTCTCTACACGCTCTTTACGTTTCCCCCGCTTTACGGCGGCGCAGCACTGCGGTAACGTGTCGCACGCAAACCTTTTCGGCGCGTCTTCGTCCGGACGCACGAACTTCAAGTCGCTCAAATGCTCAGGAGGATTTCGATGTCCGATCCGCAGAACCGATCTATTCAAAGGTTCTTCCTGGCCGCGGTCTGTGCGCTCCTCGCGCTGGCCCCGGTCGCTCTTGCACAGGTCACCACCGGCACGCTGACGGGGTCGGTGACGGCCGCCGATGGCAGCGCGCTGCCCGGCGTCACGATCGAAGCCGTCCACGTGCCGACCGGAACCCGCTATTCCGACGTCACGGGAGGCAACGGCCGGTTCACGATTCCGGGCGTCCGCGTGGGCGGACCGTACCGGGTCACGGCGGTCCTCGAGGGCTTCCGCGACGCGACGAACGACTCGGTGACGGTCCCACTCGGTGCCTCGGCCGAGGTGCCGCTGACGCTGCAGCTCGCGACGGTGAGCGAGGCCATCACGGTCACCGCGACGACCGACGCCATCATCAATCCGAACCGCACCGGTGCGACGTCGACCGTCTCGACCGAGGAGATCGAGACGCTGCCGAGCGTCAACCGCACGCTGCAGGACTTCGCGCGTACGAACCCGTACGTGAACGTCGACCCGCAGGACTTCTCCGCGACCCGCATGACGGTGGCGGGAAAGAACAACCGCTACAACTCGATCCAGATCGACGGCGCCGTCAACAACGATCTCTTTGGTCTCGCCGACACCGGTACGCCGGGCGGTCAGGCCGATGCGCTTGCCATCTCACTGGACGCGATCCAGGAGATCCAGGTTGCCGTCTCGCCGTATGATGTCCGCCAGGGTGGGTTCACCGGCGGCGGCATCAACGCCATCACCCGCTCCGGAACGAACGACTACTCCGGCTCGCTCTTCTACTCGCGTCGCGATCCGGACTACGTCGGCGACGGTCCTCCCGGGACGCCCGAGGTCAGCCAGTTTGACTCCGAGCAGTATGGGGGCCGGTTCGGCGGACGCATCATCCGCGACACGCTGTTCTTCTTCGTCAACGGTGAGCGCAGCGACCGCGCCGAGGAAGATCCCTACACGGCTCAGAGCTTCAGGAATCCGGCCGACGTGCAGGCCGTCTCAGATTTCCTCAATGACCAATTCGGCTACGATGGTGGCGGCCTCGGCTCGCTCGCCCGCACGAGATACAGCAAGAACCTCTTCGGCCGCATCGACTGGAACGTCAACGCGACGAATCAGTTCACCATCCGCCACAGCTTCGTCGACGCGGCCAACGACGTCATCTCGGACCGGAACTCGGGTCGCTTCCGTTTCCCGAATTCCACCTACTTCTTCGCCGACGAGACGAACTCCACGGTCGCGCAGTTGAACAGCACGTTCGGCGGCAGCTCCTACAACGAGGCCCGCCTCAACTTCACGACCATCCGCGACCGCCGCGCCTCTCCGGGCGCGTTCCCCGGCATCGAGATCGGCGGCACCGGCCCGCGCAATGCGGACATCATCGCCGGTGCCGAGCAGTTCTCCACGGCGAACTCGCTCGATCAGGACATTCTCGAGATCACGGACGACTTCACCTTCATCCGCGGCGGGCATACGATCACGGTCGGTACGCACAACGAGATCTTCGAGTTCAACAACGTCTTCATGCCCAGCGCGTTCGGCCACTACTACTTCCCGACCCTCGATGATTTCTTCGCGCAGAACCCGTCGCAGTACTTCTACACGTACGCGGAAGGCGGCATCAATCCGTCGCAGTTCCAGGTCAACCAGCTCGGCCTCTACGCGAGCGACCAGTGGACGATGCGGCAGAACGTCACCCTGACCTTCGGTCTCCGCGCGGACATGAACCAGTACCCCGACTCGCCGACCTACAACCCGATCGTCGAACAGGCCGTCGGCTACAAGACCTCGGCCACGCCCGACGAGAGCCCGACGTTCTCGCCGCGCCTCGGCGTCAACTGGCAGGTTGCCGAAGGCCAGCAGCTCCGCGGCGGCATCGGGGTCTTCGCCGGCCGTACGCCCTACGTCTGGGTCTCGAACGCCTACGGCAACACCGGCATCGGCCAGGTCTCGCTCTCGTGCATCAAGCCATCCTGTACCCCGACGTTCGTGGCCGATCCGAACAACCAGCCGACCAACTTCCCCTCGGGCGGCGGCGCCTTCGAAACGGCCATCACGGATCCCGACTTCAAGGCTCCGCGCCTGTGGCGCGCCACGGCCGCCTATGACCGCATCCTGCCGTGGGACATCCGCGGAACGGTCGAGGTCCTCTACTCGAAGACCATCGAAGACGTCTACTACCAGAACGTCAACTATGTCGAGAGCGGCAACGTCAGCCCGATCGACGGTCGCCCGATCTATCGCCGAAACAGCACGACCCTGAGCAACGCTCTGCTGCTCACGAACACGAGCAAGGGCGAGCAGCTCATGCAGTCGCTCCAGTTCAACAAGAACTTCGGGACCTTGCTCACCCTCGGAGCCTCCTACGCCCACCAGGACGCAAAGTCCGCGTTCGACGGCGGCTCGTCGACGGCCAGCTCGAACTGGCGCTTCCACCACACCACGGGCGACATCTTTGAGCCGGAGCTCTCGCGCTCCGCGTACGAGACCGAGCACCGCATCAACCTCAGCGGCACCGTCAACTTCGCCACCGGCTTCGTGAGCCACGCGATCGGTCTCTACTACAACGCTCAGTCGGGCCGCCCCTACTCGCTGATCATCGGCACGGACGTCAACGGGGACGGCCAGAGCTCGAACGACCTGCTGTACATCCCGGGGAGCGCGGACGAGCTGATCATCCAGAACGCCGCGGGACAGGTCGTCGACTACTCGCTGCTCGGCAACTACCTCTCGTACGCCGGTCTCGACCCGCTTGCCGGCCGCGCGATGAACCGCTACGAGGCTTCCGAGCCGTGGACCCGTCAGCTCGACCTCCACTACGAGCTCGGCCTGCCGCCGTTCAGCGGCGTGGCGTCGATGCTGACGGCCGACGTGTCGAACATCCTGGCGATGGTCGACAGCGAGTACGGGAACGTCCGGTTCGTCTCGAACCAGAACTACTCTCCGGTCACGTATCGCGGAGTCGACGCCGCCACCGGCAAGCCGATCTTCCGCGAGCGCTTCAACGGAGCCCTCACCCCGGGCAGCCAGTTCAGCCCCGCCCACGATCGCTCCCGCTGGCAGGCGCGCCTCGGCGTCCGATTCACCTTCTAATTCCCCTCCACATCGTGGTAAACGGACGGCCACCCGGCAACGGGTGGCCGTTCTGTTTTGAAGGAGGATGGATGCGCCGACTCGCTCCCCTGTTCCTGCTGCTCGCCGCGTGCGCTGCGACCACGACGACGCCCACGACGACGCCCGCGACTACAGCCGCCGCGCTGTGCAACCCCGCACACTCGATTCTCAACGCGACGCTCTACGTCCAGAGCTCCGCGGAGTATCGCGCCGCGGCGATGCAGACCTTCGCGGCCGCGCGAAGAGCGCTCGACGAGGCGCTCGCCGATCCGGCGCGCGTCGGTGCGACGGAGGAGACGAACGACGATCCGTCCCAGCCGCCGGCCATCATCGTCGACGCCGACGAGACGGTGATCGACAACACCGCCTTCGAGGCGCGCGTCATCCAGAAGGGCATCACCTACGACGAGGCCCTGTGGAAGCAGTGGACGTCCGAGGGCGCGGCCACGGCGATCCCCGGCGCCGCGGAATTCCTCGCATACGCGAAGAGCCGGGGCGTGACCGTCTTCTACGTCACGAACCGCGACGAAGACGAGCGCGCCGGCACGTTCGCGAATCTGCGCCGTCTGGGCTATCCGATCGACGACGCCGGGGCGAACCTCCTCCTGCGCCAGAACAAGATCAGCGACAAGTCGCCGCGACGAAAACTGGTGGCGGACCGATACCGCGTCCTCCTCATGGCCGGCGATGACCTCAACGACTTCGCCAATGTCCGCCGCGCGCCGTGGCAGGAGCGCGAGGAGCTCATCACCAAGATGAAGGACTGGTGGGGCACGCGCTGGTTCATGCTCCCGAATCCGATGTACGGCTCGTGGGAACACGCCGCGATCGGCGGCGGCGGCACGCCGTGCGAGCAGGTGGAGAGGAAGATCAAAGCGCTACGACCGTAACGCTTGGCGTGATCACATCGCCCTTGCTGATCACCTGCAGCTCCTGTCCAGGCTCGACCTTGTGCCTTTCCCGAATCTCCTTTGGGATCACTACCTGATACTTTGGCGAAACGCGTGTTCTGGCCATGTCGTCACCGATCCTACCGATCGATATGGAGATTTGTAATACGCCTGCGCCGGGCAGCGCACGAAGCGCTTCGGACCTGGCGCGTGGTTCGGCGCGACGGATACTCCCGAGTGCGGCGCCGGCGAGACGCCTGCGCGTCAGCCACCGGGACGGCGGCGGTCCGGTGAATTTCCAGCGCGCTGAAGATCGGATAGCTACTTGCGAGACACCTCGCTGAGCCTGCGCGGCAGAAACGTCAGGCGCGTTGCGCCGCCCGGAGCGCCGTGACCGTCGGTCCATCCGTGAACGTGCCGCAAGGCGGAGCGACCAGCGCAGCCGGCCGTGCCGGCACGACGCTGCCCACGAGATCGTACGGATGCGCGTCCGTGATCTCGACGCGCGCGAACGCGGGGAGCTCTTGCGGCAGCAGGTCGATGCCGTCGTTGATCAGCAGGCGGCCGTCGATCTCCGGCGCCTGGCCGATGATGCGGCCCTCGAGCAGGTGCTCGGTCTCCTCGCAGATACCGGTGACGATGGCGTCGTACGTCAGTCCGACGCGCTGCGTGTTGCGCGAGAGGGCGATCTTCTGCTGCAGTTCCATCAGCTTCGCGCGGCGGCGCTCTGCGGTCTTGCGCGTGGGAGTGTCCGGCATTCTCGCGGCAATCGTCGAGTCCTCGGCGGAGTAGACGAACGCGCCCATGTTGTCGAACTGCGCCCATTCGACGAAGTCATGGAGCTCGCCGAAGTCCTTCGGCGTCTCGCCCGGATGGCCGGTGATGAACGTCGTGCGCAGGGTCATGTCCGGCACGATCTCGCGCATCCGCGCGACCATCTCCCGGTACTCCGCCGGCGACCCCGGACGGCGCATGCGCCCGAGGACGTTTGCAGAGACGTGCTGTAGGGGGATGTCGACGTACGACGCGAAGCGCGGCTCGCGCGCCATCAGCTCGAAGAGGCTCCAGTCGAGCGAGCCCGGATAGGCGTAGAGGAAACGGATCCAGCGGAAGTCGGTCTCGGCGAGCAGGGTCTTGACCAGCGAGGTGAGACCGTTCGCGATGCCGAGGTCCTCGCCGTACCGCGTGGTGTCCTGGGCGACGAGGTTCAGTTCGAGCACACCGGCCTGCTGCAGCGCCTGCGCCTCGCGCACGAGAGAGTCGATCCCGCGCGAGCGGAACTTGCCGCGCATCTGCGGGATCGCGCAGAAGGTACACGGGTTCGAGCAGCCCTCGCTGACTTTGAGGTACGCATGGGCGGTGCCCTGCGTGAGCACGCGCGGCAGGTCCTCGTAGAGGCGTTGGGACATCTTCCGGCGCGTCGGCGCCAGGTCATCCGATGCCTCGCCGGTCACCGCCGCGGTGATCTGCTCGAGGTGATCGAGCCCCACGAACGCGTCGATCTCCGGGATCGACTGCTGGAGGTCGGTGCGGTACTTCTGGACCATGCACCCGGTGACGATGAGGCGGGATACTCCTCTACCGGCTCCGCTCTGGCCCTTCTTCTCCGCAACCTCGAGGATCGTGTCGATGGACTCCTGCTTGGCCGCGTCGATGAAGCCGCACGTGTTGACGATGACGACGTCCGCATCTTCGAGGTCGTTCGTGATCACCACGTCCGATTCGGCCTGCAACTGCCCGAGCATGATCTCGGCGTCGACGAGGTTCTTCGGGCAGCCGAGGGAGATCATGCCCACCCGGCGGACTTTTTCAGCAGGGACTGCGCTCATGGATACGGCTGCAACAGGGGGCGGTGGTGTGCTCTTCCCGTGACCCGTTGCCAGTGACCCGTGACCCGTTGCCAGGACAGTATCGCCTGGGCGACACAGCACTGGTAACTGGTAACGGGCAACGGGCAACGGGTCACGGGTCACGCTACTTGAAGACCGCGCTGGCCCTCTCGTCGGCCGCGATCTTCGCGAAGGCCTCGTTCAACGACGGGAGCGCCTCCCGCTCGACGGACCAGGTCTTCATCGCGTACTGGCGGGTGTAGCGAAGCACTCCCTTTTCGAACGTCGAGCGGCTCTCGTACTGCACGTGGGGCGTCGAGACCGCGACCGGCTTCGGGAGCTCGTCGAGCATGATCGTCGTCGGGATGGCGATCTCGACCTCGTCCGCATGCACCGACGGCCCCTCGGTCACGTAGCCGTGCTTGCGCTCGGCGGTCGCGATCGCGCCCTCCCCTTTCGCGCCGAGAACGCGCGGGCGGACGAGGACCATGCCGGCGACGCGCGTGGCGTATCCCGGCGCCGCCACGGTGTAGCGGATGACGAGGTCCGTCTCGGGCTCATCGAGATTCTCGATCTTCACGTCCGCGGCGGTCTGATCGGCGAGGTGATACCCGAGCGCCGATTCGATGAACTTGATGCGATCGGTTCCGCTCAGGGACTGCAACTGGCCGCGCATCGACGCGGCGATCGCGCCGGTGCGCACTTCCTCGACGGATCCGCTCAATTTGCCAGTCATGTCGAGTTGCATCTTCGCGGTGCGACGGAGGGCGCTCGACTCCGGCGTGTGCGACGGCAGGTCGATCAGCTCTCCGCCCGCGGCCGTGACGAGCAGGCCGCGGCTGGCCTGCAGATAGGGCGGAAGCTGGCCGAGCGGCGTGGTCGTGCTGGTCGGATCGAAGAGCAGCAGCGCGCCGAGGCGCGGATGCTCGATCACGGCGTCGAGACCCTTCGCGCGCTCGCGCGGGACCTGAATCGCGGAGATCACGTGATTGAAGGCGTGTACCGTCGGAAACGACGGCTCCACCGTACCCCGGGTCGTGTGCACGAGGACGAAGTGCGACTCGACTCCGATCTCCTTCAGCATCGTCCGCAGCAGAGTCGCCTTGTCCTTGCAGTCGCCATAGCGATTCGTGAAGACCTCGCCGGCCGCGTGCGGCTGATAGCCGCCGATGCCGATCTCGACGGCGACGTAGCGCACGTCGCGCTGCGAGAAGCGCGCGAGAGCGCGGATCGGATCCTCGACGCCGCTGGTCAGCTCGCGCGTCTTCGTCTGCAGCGCCGGCGTCGAGGCAAGCCGCGACGCGGCCAGTCCGTGGAACCACGTCCCGACGTCGTCCCACGACCGCGATGCATTCCAGTGCACGCCCATCCACCCCGCCACGGCTCGGCCGGCCGGCATCCGTGGCTCGTCGACGATCGCAGGAACGTCGGCGAGCTCCCAGACGGGGGCATTCAAAGGCTCGATGGGCGTGTAGTTGGTCCACTTCGCTGAGTACTTCCAGTCCGCCGGAATGCGCGCCTCGAGGCGCGCCCGCAGCACCGGGATGCTCTCCTGGAATCGCCACACCGTCACCGGCTCGTAGGGCCTTTCACGCGTTTCGTACTCGTAGGCGATGACGCTGCCCACTTCCGAGGGGATATCGAGGAACTTCATCTTCGCGTCGGTGAAGACTTCGAAGGTCGCGGCCGAGGTCTCGACCGCGTCGCGCTCGCGAAGCTGGTGGACTTTTCCTGAAGGCTCGATGCTCCATCCGCGCAGCAAGCGGAGTTTCGTGTTGTCGTCGAACCACGCGAAGCCGTACGCGTAGTCGCGCCCTGCGGGCGAGAGGATCTTCACCACACGCCGGCGCAGCGTGGTCAACTCGCCGGATGCCGCGAACGTGAGCGACGTCGTGTCCGACAACACCACCGCCGACGTCCGAGCCGGCTGCGGCGGGACCGGCCGGGCCATGACGGCACGGACCCAGTCCGGCGCCGGCGCGGCATTCACGACCCCGGCGAAGAGCAGCACAGCGAGTGTGCGCGCGATCATTTCGAGACCAGCACGAGCGGCTTCTGATCCGCGGCCACCATGGCGCTGTAGAACGTGCGCAGGGGGCGGTAGTACTGCGCCTCGATGAAAATCGTGTGGACGCTCATGCTGCGCTTGAAGGTGATCGCGCTGCCGTCCTGCTTCACTTCGTTCGCGTACTGCAGCGCGCCGGCATTGAGCTTCGCCGGCTCCGGCACCGCCGCGAGCGACAGCGACTCCGGCAGGGTCACCTTCACGTCGTCTTCCTCGCGCCGCAGATAGCGGAAATAGATCGCATGCGTGCGCGTGGCCGAGGAGAAGGGATTCTTTTTGCTCGAGGCGAAGACGGAGATCGGGAGCACGGTGCGGCTGCCGGCGGCGGAGACGAGGTTCGGCAGAGTGACGTCGTATTTCACGACCAGCGGCTCCGCGTACGACGTCGCGCCGGTGACCTCGGTGAGCTTCACCGTGGCGCCATCGGGGAACCAACCCTTCGCCTCGTCCTCGAGGTCCTTCGTGCGCTCGGCCTCTTCCTCACCCCACGTACGGAGGCGGCGGCCCAGCGCTTCCTGGCCGGTGAACGTGGCCGTGATCGAGCCTTCGAGCACGTCGCCGCTGAGGCGCAGATCGGCACTCCGGCGCATGACCGCATCCTCGGGCTTCTGGTCGGCTACGCTCTCGATGGATGCAGCCGGTCCCTTCGCGATGCGCATGCCGAGGACGCTCGACTTCTCCCAGGAGACGATGCCGAACGGCGCGGTCGGCGTGCCGGGATCGAAGTAGCGCCGTTGTCCGCCGATCGTCACCGCAGCGATCTCGCCGTTCATCTGCCCCTCGTCGGGGACGTTCGGCGAGAAGAAGAACCGGTCGCGAGGACCCACGCGCACGACATTGGCCTCGAGGCCGGCCGCGCGAGCAAGCGCCACGAACGCGCGATTGATCTCCGTCCGGTAACCCTCGCCCTTCGCAACGACGGCGGCGGCATCCTTTTTGTCGCTGGCGCTGGTCTCGTCTTCGAAACTCAGATTGCGGAACGTCTGCACCTTCGCGTAGATGTTCCGCAGGGTCTCCATCGGTTCCTTGCCCGCCAGCGGCTGCACCTGCGTGCGCAGTTTGTCGGGTTTGCCGATGTAGCTCTCGATCGACTTGTTCCACTTGGCCGACTGCGCGACCCAGAACTTCGTCGGATCCACACGGCGGTCGGTGTAGTAGAAAGCCACGCGCGTTTTGAGCGAATCCTCCGGCGGCGCGAAGTCCTCACTCTGATAGACGGGGACATCCGTCAGCTCGAGCTCGTAGGTCTTGCGCGGGGTCAGTGTCGGGGTCTTGCCGGGAGGAAGGTTGTGGTACGTGAAGTAGCTCTGGTACTCGCCTCTCGTGTCGTACGGCTTGAGGCTCATCCGCGCGCGCAGCACGGGGATGTCCCGCTGGATGGTCCAGTACGTGTTCATCAGCAGGTTGTCCGCCCAGCGCCGCTGGTAGCGATACTCGAGGATGCTCCCGGGCTGGACGTCCGGAAGACTGAACGTCTTCGCGCGGACGCGCAGGCCGCCCGACTTGTAGATGATCTTGTCGTAGACCTTGCCGTCGAAGGGAACGATCCTGCCGTCGGGCTGGATCGTGCGCGCGGAGATGTCGGTCACCCGGCCGCCCACGTCATAGCCGGCGAGATACGGCACCTCGACGTCGGCATACTTCCGCCCATCCTCGGTGAGGATTTTGATCCGGTAATACTCGGACGAGACGGAGAGTGGATCGTCGTCGATTTCCACCCAGTCGAGGATGACCGCGGCCGCGCCCGGCGCGTACGCGACGTCCTTCAAGGCCAGCTCTTCGGGCGTGGCGGGACGGAAGTCCTGGTCCTTGGAGAAGCCGGCAAACGCATTCGCGGCGGCGAGGGCGCAGAGGGAGACTGCGAGCACGATTCGGGACATGGATAGGAACCTTTCGGACGTGTTGCGGCAGTGTAACGTCGGAAGGGCGTTTCTCGTTGCCTCAGGCTCGTGACCGTGATCGTGACGTGTAACACTGACACGCGACACTGTCCCGCGCTACCGGACGGGTGCCCGTTGCCGTTGCCCGTTGCCCGTTGCCCGTTACCCGTTACCAGTTGCCAGTTGCCAGGACAGTGTCGCCCAGGCGGGAATGTACTGGGAACTGGGGACTGGCAACTGGGAACGCGGAACTAACGGGGTAACGGGCAACGCCAACCGCCAACCGCCAACCGCCAACCGCCAACTACCTCAGCTCCCCCTCGAACAACCGCAGAATCCGCCTGTACTCGTCCGCCCAGCTCGTCGGCTCGACGAACGAATGATCCTCGAGCGGATACATCGCCGCCTCCCAGTTCTCCTTGCGCAGCTCGATGAGACGCTGCACGAGACGGACGGTGTCCTGAAAGTGTACGTTCACGTCGATCATGCCGTGGCAGATCAACAGTGCGCCCTTCAACCCCTCCGCGAAGTAGATCGGTGACGACCTGCGGTACGCCTCCGGATCCGTCTGGGGCGTGTTCAGGATGTTCGACGTGTAGGGATGGTTGTAGTGGGCCCAGTCCGTCACGGGACGCAGCGCTGCGCCGGCGGCGAAGACGTCAGGTGTCGTGAACATCGCCATCAGAGTGATGAAGCCGCCGTAGCTGCCGCCGTAGATACCGATGCGTTTCGGATCGACGCCGTGCTCGCTGGCAAGCCATCGTGCGGCGTCGACGTGATCGTTCAGATCGGCGCCTCCCATGTGCCGGTAGATCGCCGTCCGCCAGTCGCGGCCGTAGCCGGCCGAGGCGCGATAGTCGACGTCGAGGACGAGATAGCCGCGCTCCATCAGGAGGTGATGGAACATGTACTCGCGGAAGTAGCCCGACCACCCGCGATGCACGTTCTGCAGATAGCCGGCGCCGTGCACGAAGATGACCGCCGCCCCGCCGTTCCAGTTCGCGGGCTTGTAGAGGCGCGCGGGGACCGAAGCGCCGTCCCGGGCGGTGAAGCTCACGATCGGCACGTCGAGCCACGGATACGTCGCGAACTCCGGAGCGGGCGACGTCGTGACCTTCACGCCGGAGACGTAGAGCTCCGGCGGCTTGTTGGTGTACGAGTAGACGTCCGCGAGTGGTCGAGTCTTCGAGTCGTCGAGCCTTCGAGAAGGTCTTGACGACGTGGCGATCTGGCGACCCGAAGGCTCCGGTGCGACCTTCGCGTTGTGCCGGCCCGGCTCGGTCGTCAGTTTCGTGATCGCGCCGCCATTGACGGGCATGCGATAGAGATGCAGCTCGTGCAGCGAGTCCTTGCTCGCGGTGAAGGTGAAGTTCTTCTCGTCGGCGCTTACGTCCGACACCTCGTATATGCCGCTGGTGAGCGCGCGCGGCGTACCGCCGGCGAAATCGACGGTGTACAGATGCATCCATCCGGTGTGCTCGCTCACGAACCACACCGTGTGCGTACCGGGGACGAAGCCGGCGGAGTCCTCGTCGTACCACATCACCCAGGCGTCGTCGTGCTGGTGGTGCAGCACGCGCGCGGTCGCGGTCGCGGGATCGAAAGCGAACAGCCAGCGGTCCTTGTGGTCGGACGCACGGATGGGAAGCACTGCCGCCTTGCCGTCGTCGGACCAGAGAAGCGGGTCGAGCTCGATCTCGCGCTCGTCCTGTTCACTCTCGGTCTTCTCCGTCTTCTCCGCGCTCTGCTGCTCCGCCTCCGTCCGCGGCCGCGTGAGACCGTGCTTCAGCCAGTTCGCCTTGCCGTCGGTCGTCGAGAGGCTCACCACGCGTGTCACCGGGGCCGCATCGCCGACTTTGCGCCGCGCCGGCAGGTCGACCGTATAGCCGGTCTCGGTGACGTAGCTCGGAACGATGGTTCGCTTTCCGGCCTCGCCGTTCGTGCTGATGAACGCGATCGCGAACGTGTCGTCGGCGGTGAGCTGAATGTCCTCGACGGCCTCGCCTTTCTTCAATTTCAGCGGCGCGAGGCCGATTTCTCTCTTCCGCTCTGCCTCGTCTTCCTTCTTTTCCGCCGCCCGCCGGGCGAGGACTTCGCTCAGCTTCTTCGACTCCTCGGCGATCCACTTCTGGCTCGCGCTGGCTTCCTTCATGTCCTCTTCGAAGAGCGAAACGTGCGGACCTTTCTCCTTGGCGGAGACGATGTTCGTCCGCTGCGTGACCGAGCCGTCGACGAGCGAGAGGACATAGAGGTTGTTGCCGCGGACGAACGTCACGCGTTTCTCGTCGTGCGTGAAGCGTGCGTCGGACTCCGCGTCGTTCGTCTTCGTCAGCGCGCGGCGCTTTCCGTCCCAGAGGAAAACGTCGCCGTCGTCGACGAACACCGCGCGCTTGCGGTCGCGCGACCACGATCCTCGCGCCGGTGGCGCATCCTTCGCCTCGCTCTTACTCAGCTTGCGCAGCCCCTTGCCGTCGCGTCCGACGACGTACGTGTCCCAGTCCTCTTCGACCGGATCGGTGAACTGCTTCCATTCGAAAAACACCGACCTGCCGTCGGGTGACCAGCGCACCGCTCGCGGTGACCAGCCCGCGAGCCCGTGCCCGCGCATGATGGTGTCGACGGTAAGGCCTCCGTTGAGCGAAGTCGAAGGGCCTGCGCTGAGCGAAGTCGAAGGGGGCTGCTGCGCGGAGATCGAGAAGGTTACGACGAGGAGGATGAGAATTCGTCTCATGGGACGGGGATCATAAACTTCCACATCGCCGCCGCGGCACCGTTCACAAGAACGTGTTTGCGGAGGGCGTGGTTCATGACCCCGGAGTCGAGGAGGACGAGCTCGTCGCCGTTCGTCGGCTCGACGAGCGTCGCGCCCGCGACCCGCGCGACCTGCTCGACGGTGCGGTCGTGCAGGGCGACGATGGTCTCCGAGACGGGCATCGCGGGATTCATCTCGTGCGTCGCGGCGAGTGCGTCGCCGCGGAGGATGTACGTCTCCGTCTTCTGCGCGCGCAGCCACTCGATCGCAACCGTCAGGGTGATGAGATGCCAGTTCCGGTGGCGGCGGTAGAGCTTCGCGATCTCGCGATTGCGCGCGCCCGCGGGCTTGTACACATTCGGCTGCACCTCCCAGATCAAGGCGATGTTGCGGGCGCTGTCGAACGTACCGGTGGTCTCTCCGACGGATCCGGGGATCGTGTGCTGCTGCCCCGCGGCGCGGCCGATGGCGATCGCGTCGTCGAGCTCGCGCGCGACGACGTCGAAGGAGACCGTCTCCGCGCGCCCGCCGGAGTGGGCGTTGCGTCCGAGCAGGAGGATGCCGTCCGGAAGGGGCTGATCGCTGACCCGGCGCGCGAGCTCCGGAAAGTCGTCCATCGGAATCGCCGCGCCGGACGCGCGTCCCTCCGCGACGCGTGGATGCCACAGACTCGGCGTCGGTTTCCCATCGAGCCAGCGCGGATGATTGCGCCGCAGGTATCGCTCGACGACGCGCTCCCGAATGAGCAGCGTGTCGTCGGGCGAGAGCATCGTGGCCAAGGTGACGCCATCGGCGAGATCGGCAAAGACCGCGAGAACCTCATCGCCCATCGCCAGGTAGAGGTCGTACAGGGCCGACCTGGTGTCGGCCGGCACTCGGTACGCGGTCAGGACGGCATCGATGTGGTCGGGGAAGGGCATGACGGAGTGCTGAGTGCTGAGTGCTGGGTGCTGGGTGCTGGGTGCTGGGTGCTGGGTGCTCCGCTTCTAACTCAGCACTCAGCACTCAGCACTCAGCACTTTCTACGCCGCGGCTTCCGCGCGTCCGCGCACGGAGTCGAGCAGCCGCTGCACATCCGAAACGGCCGTGATGTCCTGAAGCCCGCTACGGATGTCCTTCCCGTGCGGAATCCCCTTGGAGAACCAGCCGATCACGGTGCGGGCCTTGTGCAGCTTCCAGCGGTCGATCTGGGGCGCGGCGTCGATCTTCGACAGATAGCGCTGCATGGCGTCGATGCGGCGCTCGATCTCGTTTGCAGCCGCCACAGGCTCGCCGTTCATGTGCGCCTGAATGTCGCGGAAGATGAACGGATTGTGAAGAGCGGCGCGACCGATCATCACGCCGTCGACCTTCGTCTGCTCGAACATCCGCACCGCGTCCTCGGGCGTCTTCACGTCGCCGTTGCCCCACACCGGGATGTTCAGCTCCTTCTTGACGTTCGCGATGTAGGCCCAGTCGCTCGCGCCGGTGTATGACTCCTTGCGCGTGCGCCCGTGGATCGCGATCGCCGCGACGCCGATCTGCTCGAAACGCTTGAGCAGCGGGATGACGTCGTCGCTCTCCCACCCCTTGCGCACCTTCACCGTGACTGGGATCGTCACCGCGGCTTTGATCTTCTCGACCACGCGCGCGGCCTTGTCGAAGTCCTTGAGGAGAGCCGATCCCGCGCCGTTGTTCACGACCTTCTTCACCGGGCAGCCCATGTTCACGTCCACGATGTCGACGCCCTGCCGCTCCACGATCGCCGCGGCGTCGTCCATCCGCTCCGGGTCGCCGCCGTAGATCTGGATGGCCACGGGACGCTCGTTCTCGTGGAAGGCGAGCATCTGGTGGCTGCGGTCGTTCTTCCGCGTCAGCCCTTCGGCCGAGATGAACTCCGAAACGACGAGTCCCACCCCGCCGAGCTCTTTGATCAGCGACCGGTAGTACGTGTCGGTGACCTCGGCCATCGGAGCGAGCGCGAGCGGCGTCGGGATGTGCACCGACCCGATCGAGAACGAGCGCTGGAGAAAATCAGGCATTGGAATGGAGTTCAACGTCCGAAGGGGGCGTTACAATCCCCCGTCCGGCCCATCCATATCCAACGGAGGAAACAACATGCGGAAACTCATCTTCGCCGCGGCGCTCGCGCTCGCGGCCATCCCCGCCGGTGCCGCCACCGTCGCTGGCGTCAGTCTCGAGGACAGGATCACGGTCAACGACCAGACGCTGGTCCTCAACGGCGGCGCGCTGCGCAAGAAGTTCGTCGTCAAAGTCTACGTCGGCGGCCTCTACCTGCCGGCGAAGCAGAGCAACGCCGTGACGGTCCTCGGGACCGACGCGCCGCGCCGCATGGTCATGCACTTCCTCTACAACGTCTCGAAGGATCAGATGGCCGAGGCGTGGAGCGAAGGGCTGGAGGACAACACGCCCAACGCGTCGCCCGACGTGAAGACCGCGTTCAAGACCCTCGAGTCGTGGATGGAAGACGTGCCGAAAGGGAATCGCATCGTCCTCACGTACGTGCCGGGCACCGGAACCACCGTCGAAGTGAACGGCAAGACGAAGGGCACCCTCGCCGGCAAGGCCGTCGCGGACGCGATGCTGAACACCTGGATCGGCCCGAAGCCGGGACCGGGTAAGGATTTCAAGAAGGGCGTTCTGGGGCAGTAGGGGCAGGGTGCGGTTCAGGCCACCGCACCTGCCCGTTCAGCCAGTCCCTACAACTGCTGACCGCGGGCCCTGATGTCGCGACGGTGATGATGTAGGAACTCGAGCCCGCTACTCGTGATAGCGGGGGGCACTGGGCCCCCTCCAGCGGACAGTCGCTTCATTCTGCGGTGTGCGGTATGGTAGCCAACGATGCTCACCAGCCTAAGCGTACGTAACTTCAAGCGGCTGACTGAAGTGCAGGTAGAGATCGGGCCAACGGTCGTGTTCATCGGCCCCAACAACTCCGGCAAGACTACGGCCCTCCAAGCCTTGGCACTCTGGAACGTCGGTTTAAAGCGTTGGAATGAAAAACGTTCCGGTCGCGACACACCCGAAAAGCGGCCGGGAGTGACCATCAATCGTCGCGATCTGGTTGCGCTGCCGGTTCCCACCTCGAACCACCTGTGGCGAGACCTCCACGTCCGCGACGTTCAGAAGGTAAACGGAAAAACTCAGACTCAGAACGTCCGCATCGATATCACCGTAACGGGCGTATCACTCGATGGCGAATGGCGCTGCGGCTTCGAATTCGACTACGCAAACGAGGAGTCACTTTACTGTCGGCCGCTGCGACTTAGCAACGAGCGGTCGCCCAACCGTATGCCTGTACCTGATGCGGCGAGCGAAACGAACGTGGTGTTTCTGCCTGCCATGTCAGGGCTGGCGGCGCAGGAAACACGTTTGGATACCGGCGCCATCAACGTCCGCATCGGCGAAGGGCGGACCGCCGAGGTGTTGCGAAATCTATGTTTCCAGGTATTTAACGAGAGCGGTAGCGACGATTGGCAGAGCCTTTTGAACCACATGCGCCGCTTTTTCGGTATCCAATTGGACCCGCCGGAGTACATCCCCGAACGCGGCGAGATTCGGATGACTTATCGCGAGAGATCCGGCGCACAATTGGATCTGTCCTCAGCGGGACGAGGCTTACAGCAGATACTTTTGCTGCTGGCTCAGATCTATCGAAACCCAAAAACGGTCCTCCTACTCGACGAGCCCGACGCGCATCTCGAGATCTTGCGACAGAGGGAGATGTATCAGCTACTTACCGATGTCGCCGGCAAGCAAGGATGCCAGATCATCGCCGCCAGCCACTCGGAGGTGATCCTGAACGAAGCAGCAGATCGCGATGTCGTCGTCGCATTCGTCGGCAGACCACATCGAATCGACGACAGAGGAGCGCAGCTCAAGAAGGCGCTCAAGGAAATCGGTTTCGAAGAATACTACCAAGCGGAAGTCACAGGATGGGCTCTCTACCTCGAGGGCTCAACCGATCTCGCCATACTCCGAGCTCTTGCGAGAGCGCTCAATCATCCCGCGATAGTGACTCTGGGGCGCCCCTTGGTACACTACGTAGCAAATCAACCACCCAAAGCTCGCGATCACTTCTATGGGATTCGCGAGGCAAAGCAGGATCTGGTTGGCATCGCTATCTTCGACCGAGTTGATGCTCAACTTCAGGTTGATAAGCCACTTCGAGAAATCATGTGGCGGCAGCGTGAGCTAGAAAATTACATTGCAACACGGAACACGTTGCTTGCCTTTGCGGAATCTACTGCGAGCGGAGCCATGGCTGGACCGTTGTTCGAACACGCCGAACGTGAACGCCTACGACGTGCGATGACAGAGGCCATCGACGAAGTCACCTCGGCTCTAGCTACCCTCGGCAGACCGACACCGTTCTCGGCCGATATCAAAGCGAGTGATGACTTCTTGGAGCCGGTTTTCGCAAAGTTCTTCGCCAAGATCGGCTTGCCCAATCTGATGCGAAAAAGCGACTATCACACGCTCGCACAATTTGTCGAACCGGGCGAGCTCGGTTCCGAAGTTCGGGAGGTGCTCGACGCGATCGTGGAAGTTGCCCGTGCCGCAAAGCCGGTCGGAGATGCTCATTCGTCAGACTGACACCGGGCGCTCATGCGACGGCAGTCGCTGCGAGGTGCCGTCGGGCGACGCTGACACGACTTTTCCACACGCAGCCAACCGGGTTGCGGCGCGGGGACGCCTCACGCCAGCCGGCATTCCACCAGATGCCGTTCATCCCGGCCCCGCCACGAAGAACAACTTCACCGTCCTCGCCTGAATCGCGTCGGCTTCGTCGTAGGGATCGAAGTCGTGGACCTCGATGGACGCGAGGCCGGCGGCGGCGAGCATTCTGGTGATCTCGCGCTCGCTGTATGCGCGCTGGCGATGTCGTTCGCGGATTTCGACCCTTTCTCCGCCGATCTTCGCCCATCCCGTCACGTTCGCGCGGCCGATCTTTTCGCGCTTGCGGTAGGTCGTTGCGATCTCGAGGTGGTAGTCGCGTCCTTTCGCGATGTACGGGTCGGACATGCCCCAGACCTCGGGGTAGATCTCGGGATGGTTGACGTCGAACAGGAACAAAGAGTCGTCGCCCATGACGGCGCGGATCGAGTGAAACGCGGCCTGGAGGTCCTCCGGCTCGATCAGGTGATTGAGGCTGTCGTAGAGGCACGTCACGCGTGCAAACCTGCGGCGGAACGGGAGCAGGCGCATGTCGCCGGCGATGCCGTCTCTCGCGATCTGCAGCATGGGGATCGAGGCATCGACTCCAACGGACTTCCATCCACGCTCGCGGAACCACCGAACGGTCATGCCCGTCCCGCAGGCCACGTCGAGATGCGTGCGTTTCGGTGTCGGGTGGCGATCGAGAGTTTCTTCGAGGAGACGGCTCGCGGCCTTGAAGAAACGCTGGCCGAGAGCGCGGTCGTACGCATAGGCGAATGCGCCGTAGGCTTCGGACGAATGCGCATCCGACGTCATTCCGCCGGCCAGCGATAGAAGCCTTCGCCGCTCTTCTTCCCGAGCTTGCCGCCGCGGACCATGTCGCGAAGGAGCTGCGGAGGCTCGAACCGCTCATCCAGAGTCGAGGCGAGGTATTCGGCGATGCCGAGGCGCACGTCGAGGCCGACCAGGTCGGTGAGGCGCAGCGGGCCCATGGGATGGTTGTAGCCAAGCTCCATCGCGCGATCGATGTCCTCGGCGGACGCGACGCCTTCCTCGAGCATGCGGATGGCCTCGAGTCCGATGGCCAGCCCGAGGCGCGAGGTCGCGAAGCCGGGGCTGTCGCGGACGAGGATCGGTGTCTTGCCCATCCTCTCCACGACGCCGCGCACCTCCTCGACCGTCGCGTCGGACGTGCGCTCGCCGCGAACGATCTCGACGAGCTTCATCAGGTGCGGTGGATTGAAGAAGTGCATCCCGATGAAGCGGTCGCGCCGCTCGACGTTCGATGCGAGCTGGGTGATGGAGATCGACGAGGTGTTCGTGGCCAGGATGGTGTGCTCGCCGCAGAAGAGGTCGGCCTGCGCGAAGAGCTCGGTCTTGAGCTCGAGGCTCTCGGGGACGGCCTCGACGATCAGGTCCGCGCCATTGACGGCGGGCTCGAGATCGGGGATGAGCTGCAGCCGCGTGACCGCCTCGGCGGCGGCCGTCTCGGCGATCTTCCCCCTCTCGACGCCCTTCCGAAGAATCGACTCGACGGCGGCGCGTGCCGCGTCGAGTGCATCGCCATCGGCGTCGAACATCACGGTGTCGTAACCGGCCACCGCGGCAAGATAGGCAATGCCCCGGCCCATGGTCCCCGTGCCGAGAATCGAGATCTGGCGGATCATTGGGCGGAGTGTATAGCAGGAGGACGAGGATGGGATTCGTGAAGGAGTTCAGGGAGTTCGCGGTATCGGGATCACGATCTTCCTCATCGTGAGACGCCTGAACGCGGCCCAGCGGAAAGAGGCCGCGGCGGTGCTGGCGACGACGCGCGCGTGCCCGGAGTGTCTGTCGGACATTCCGCTGGACGCGAGACGGTGTAAGTACTGCGCGGTGACGCTGGGGACAACGGAGCCGGCCGCGGTCGCGTGGGGCGGGCAGGCGCCCCCCCGGCCGCCCCCCCGGCCCCACAACCCAGGCGCCCCGAGCATGACCCCAGGGGAAAACACCCCCGTCAAACACACG
>CAZLGP010000226.1:0-41771 GCA_964558905.1 uncultured Thermoanaerobaculia bacterium
CGCCTGGCCTACATGCTGCGGGACAGCGGGGCCGCGATCGTTCTCACGCAGGAAGCGCTGCGCGACAAGCTGGCCACGGTCGTCACCGGCGATATCCGGCTAATTGCAATCGACACGCAGTGGCCGGAGATCAGCGAGCGCGTCGAAGCATTCAAGTCCGCGGGCGTCGCGCTCCGACGGGAAGTCGCGCCCCATCATCTCGCCTATGTGATCTACACCTCCGGATCCACCGGACGGCCCAAGGGTGTCATGGTGGAGCATCGCAGCGTCGTCAACTACCTGACCTACTGCATCGAGCATTATCTATCGACGGAGAAGAATCTCTACGGCAGCTTCATCCACCTGCCGCTGACGTTCGATGCCTCGGTGACCTCACTGTTTGCGCCTCTCCTCGCCGGCAAGGCCGTAGACATCAATCTGAACGATGCCATCGACACGTTCAAGGAGGGCGAGTTCCTCGATCGCGGCTATGACTTCGTCAAGCTGACGCCCGCTCACTTGCTCGTGTTGAGGAGCAACTTCAGCGAGCTTCCCGCGGAGTACTTTCGGAAGAAGAACGTCTTCGTGGTGGGAGGGGAGGCGCTGACCCGGGACCACGTCGATTTTCTGAACGTGCCCGGGGCGGATTTCGAGATCATCAACGAGTACGGTCCGACCGAGGCCACGGTCGGTTGCACAACCGCAAGATTTGCGATCGGCGGTTCGTCGAACACGGCCGGGAACATCACCATCGGCAAGCCGATCGCCAACGTGCAGATCTACATCCTCGATTCATGCGGCAATCCGCAGCCGGCGGGCGTACCGGGCGAGCTGCACGTCGCGGGGGACGGTCTGGCCCGCGGGTATCTGAACCTTCCTGAGCTGACGGAGGAGAAGTTCGTCGCCAATCCGTTCGTGCCGGGAACCCGCATGTACAAGACCGGCGACCTGGCGCGCTGGTTGGACGATGGGAACATCGAATACCTCGGCCGGATCGACACGCAGGTCAAGATCCGCGGCTTCCGCATCGAGACGGGGGAGATCGAGGCGCGGCTCAATCAGCATCCCGCGATTCAGGACAGCGTCGTCATCGCGCAGGGCGAAGGGGCCAACAAACAGCTCGTCGCCTTCTATCGGGCGAAGGAGACGGCGGAGCAGATCGCCCAGCTGCCGAGCGAGGAGCTACGCGCACATCTGTTGCGGGCGCTGCCGGAATACATGGTGCCCGCGGCATTCGTCAGCCTGGCCGCGATTCCGTTGACGCCGAACGGCAAAGTCGACCGGCGCGCTCTGGAGCGGATGGACGTGAAGGCTGCGGGGCGCGGCGAGTACGAGGCGCCGCGCAATGCCACGGAAGCAGCCCTCGTCGCCATCTGGGCCGAGGTCTTGAGGCGGGCGCCGGAGACGATCGGCGTCAACGACGATTTCTTCGAGTTGGGTGGGCATTCGCTGCTGGCCACGCAATTGATCTCGAAGATTCGCAACCGGTTCGACGTCGACCTGCCGGTCAGGACCGTCTTCGAGCGGCCCAGTGTCGCCGAACTGACCCAGTTCATCGCCACAGCGGGAGAACGCAAGGTCCCGCCGATTCGGCCCGTCGATCGCGCGCAATTTGAACTTTCGTGATTGCATTCGCGACCAGACGTGTCGCGACCCCATAGGAGCACCCATTCGGTGATTCATTCCATCTAGGAGGAGGTTCGTAGCTTATGTCAGTGACTAACACCGTTTCCGTAGCGCCGTCGTTGGAGAGTCGTTCAGTGGCCTCTGTCTCGGCCGACGTGGTCTCGATCCCTTGGACGATCTGGTTGGCGTTCATAGGCGTCATCACCCTCACGGTCGGCTCCATCGTGGACGTCTCCTGGCACAAGTCGGTTGGCCGCGACGAGTTCTGGACGCCTGGGCACAGCATGATGGGATTGGGCGGTCTGCTCATTGGAATCGCCACCTGGTCTGAGATCCTGGCAACGACGTGGGCCGGCGCCTCACAAAGGCGTGACGCTTCCGTGCGGATCCTGGGCCTTCATGGCCCGGGGGGCGCCTTCCTTGCCACTTGGGGTGGCCTTGCGATGCTCGCTTCCTCGCCGTTCGATGATTGGTGGCACACAGCCTATGGGCTGGATCTGAACATGATCACCCCACCGCACCTGCTGATGATCCTCGGCTGGTTTGCCGCCCAGATCGGCGCGCTGGTCTGGATGGCCAGCATGATCAACCGTTCCACAGGGGTATTGCAGGAACGGGTGGTGTGGCTGTTTCTGATCGTCGCTGGAATCCTGGTAATGTTTTCGCCGACGTTGAGCTACGTGACGCGAAAAAACCTGCATGCGGCCGTTTGCTATCTGGCCGTAGCCCTGGCAATTCCTGCCACGCTGATCGCGACGGGGCGGGCTTCGAGGCACAGGTGGGGTTGCACGCTCGTGGCTGCCAGTTTCATGGGCATCGGCATCGCGTCGATATGGTTGTTGCCGCTGATCCCCGCACAGCCGAGGATTGGTCCGGTGTACCAGAACGTGACCCATCTCATTCCGCCGCAATTTCCACTACTGTTGATCGTTCCGGGCTTCATAGCGGATCTGCTACTGCAGAGGCTGGAGTCGCGATCATCCTGGATCAAGGCCATTCTGGTCGGGCCGGCGTTCATACTCAGCCTTCTCGCAGTGCAGTGGCCTTTTGCCGATTTTCTGATGTCGCCGGCATCGCGGAATTGGATCTTCGGGACGGGCTATCTTCCCTACTATGTTCTTGGATCCGGATCCGGGTACGATCCCTATCAATTCGCAGTCGTGGAGAAAACGACCGGCGCATTCGTGCTGACCATGGCGGTGGCGCTGGTGGCCTCCATCCTGACCACTCGGTTCGGCCTGGCGTGGGGGGACTGGATGCGAAGGATCCGCAGATGACCGCGGACGTCTGTTGCCGTCTTGTTCCGGAGGCTGAACCCGCATGAAAACCCCACTTACGATTCTTCTCCTACTCGTCGCCGTTCTTCTCCCGGGCGCCTTTACCTATGCCCACGTGGGCAGCGCAGACGTCTACTATGAGGGAAATGCGGGACCGTATCCTCTCTTCGTGACCGTACGCATGCCCCAGGTGATTCCCGGCGTCGCCGAGATCCAGGTGCGCAGCGCCTCGCCGGACGTGCACACGATCAAGGTGGTGCTTCTCCGCTTGACCGGGCCGGGCTCGCAGCATCCGTCCACTCCTGACGTCGCGCAGCGATCGAAGCAGGATCCGCACTTCTTCGTGAGCGACTTGTGGCTCATGGAGTATGGCGCTCTTCAGGCCCGCATCGAAGCGGACGGCTCCAAAGGCAAGGCGGAGCTCTCCGTTCCAATCGCGTCGTTTCCAAGGCAGGCCAAGCCGATGGCCCCATGGATGCGTGTGTTGGGGGTCTTCGTCCTCGTCGGCCTGACATTCAGCGTGGTTCCGGTAGCCGGCGGGATCGCCCGCGAATGCACTGTTCCTCCGGGCGAAGCTCCGCGGTCGTCCCACAGGCGAACGTCACGGATCGTCATGGCCTTGACTCTCGTCGCGGCCGGTGGAATCGTCTATGGAGCCCGAGCGCTATGGAACGAGGAGGACGCCGTCTACGAGCGGAATGTCGATCTCCTCAAGCCCCCTCCGGTCGAAGCAACACTCGAGGAGGGAAACCGCCTGGTGCTCCGGCTCGCTTCGCCGCTCATGCTTCCCCTCGCCGGCAAAGGGCGAAGGGCCGTTGAAGTGAAGCTGGAAGAGGCGATTCCGGACCACGGCTATCTCATGCACGTGTTTCTCGTCGGGATGCCGGGAATGGACAAAGTGTGGCATCTCCACTTCGATCGAGCGGAGAAGGGGGCTTTTTCGAAAAGACTCCCGGCGATGCCGGCGGGCGAGTATCGGATCTTTGCGGACGTCGTCGACAAGAACGGCTTTCCCTGGACCCTTCTTGGAAGTGTGACGCTACCCTCGATCATTGGCGCGCCTCCAATGGGCGATGACTCGCGGTGGGAAGGCGCTCGACTGACGACTCCCTTTTCAGAGGCCACTGTCGCGCAGCTTCCAGATGGCGGCCGCATGGTGTGGGAGCGGGTGGACGGTCCCCTGAGAGCCAACCTCCCGACCAGCTTCAGATTTCGGGTGGAGGAGCGGGACGGTTCGCCGGCTCGCGACCTCGAGCCCTATATGGGCATGGCAGCGCACATGGTCGTGCTGCGCTCCGATCTGAGCGTCTTCGCTCACGTCCATACGAACGGCTCGGTACCGATGGCAGCCCTCGATCTCGCCCAGGCCGGGCTCCTCGCTCAAGCCTCCGCCGGCGGCTCGGACGCGTCCACGGCGATGGCGCATCACCACCACGCGTCGCTGCCCCCGAAGTTCAGCATCCCCTACGGAGTTCCCGCCCCTGGCGACTATCGCTTCTTCGTCCAGATCAAGCGGTCCGGCCGGGTGCAGAGCGCGGTCTTCGACGCACACGTCCAATAGCTGAATATCACTCAACCAAGTGCTCCAGTCGGGCACGAGAGAATGAAAGGCCACATGATGACTCAGCCGAGAAGGATATTTCGGAAGCTCGTGAAGTTTCTCGCCTATGGAAGCGCGGTCGTCGTAGTAGCGCTTGCCGTTGCGCATTTTGCCTGGAAGTATTCCGGCTCCAACCAGTGGGAGCTGTGGCGAGACAAAAAAGGCGTGGCGGTTTACACGTTGAAAGCGCCCGGGTCTACGCGGCTGCAGTTCAAAGTCGTCACGCGGATCAACACCACGCTGGATCGCGTCGTTGCGGCGATGACCGATACGACCACCGACGGCTGCCAGGCCATGATCCGCGGCTGTACCAGCGGCAGGATCTTCAAGACGTTCGATCCGCGAGGTCTCCACTACATTCAGGCGTATCGCATCGATATCGGGCCTCCGTTTTCACCGAGAGATCTCGTGCTCAAGACGCAAGTTTCCCGCGATCCCCGAACGAAAGCGCTGCTGGTCGACGTCACGTCCGTGCCGGAGCTGATTGCGTCCGATGGGTGTTGCGTCCGCATGACGGAGTTGAAGAATCGCTGGCGGTTCACACCGCTCGAAAATGGCACCATCGAGCTGGAGTTCACCCAGAATGACGACCCGGTCGTGCCCTACCCGCTGTACAACCGCCTAGTACGGAATGGCCACACCTGGATGCGGCGTAACATGGAACGGGTGTTCAACAGGGAAAAGTACCAGCACGCGGAATTCGCTTTCCTGAGAGAGCTCTAGCGGCGAGGTGTCCGCGAATCCCTTCCGAGGGTTTGCGTGATACGGAGAAACGTCATGAAAGCAGCCGACCCGGCCTTTTTTCATAAGCTGTATGGTCTGAAGACGCCCCGGGTCTTTTATGGCAGGCGTGATTTTCTCGACTACTGGCTGATGATTATGCTGACGGCAATCGTCGTCGGCGTTGCCTATGGGCCAGTGGGGATGCCGATAGCGTACTCGAGAATCGCCACGCTCCTCGGCAACGGAATGGCAATCGCCGGACTCGCGCTGTGCGCCTTCGCAGTCGTAGTGTTCGTCATGAGGCACGGCATCGCATGGACGCTCCCCGTGCTGCTGAGGAGGCCTCAGGACGTCATCTACATGTTCGCGTATAAGTTGGAAAATCTGAGGCCGACGTACTTCCTCGCTTTCGGCACGCTCCTGCTGGAGAATTTCCTGATCGTCGCGACACCCGGCCTCCCGCATCATGTCGAGCTGATGCGCGCGATCGCCCTGGTCTTGTTTTACGGGCACTTCCTCTATATCACCGTCTTCAGAACGGCCATCCTCATCGACCATCTGGCCAAGAGGAGACATGTCCGTGAAGTGTTGATGCAAACGGCATGGAAGAGAGTCATCAACGAGAAGACGAACATCACGCTGGAGATCGTCCATGCGTATTGCACCGGGCTGCTGACGCACATCGTCCTGCTTGCGCCCTGGTATCTCGTGATCAAGTACTTCCGCTACTCGGTGGTCTTTTTGCCGGTCGTATGTGCGATCAACGTCATGGTGCATCTGAGATGGGCAAGGGCGATCAACGAGTGGTTCTATCGAGATCACTGGCTGGGGCACAATTCCGAGCTCGAGTTTTTGTACCTACACGGTACGCATCATGACGCCATTCCTTGTGGGATGATTGCTGCGGCAGGCAACGGTTTCCTGGAGGGTGTTTTCCGCAACACCATCGGATACCCAAATCCTTTTTACAACCCGGTCATTGCCGCGGTGACGTTTACGTCGGATATCAAAACCGCCATCCATCTCCACCAGTACATTCCCGGCGTCTTTCCGTACATGGGAAAGAGAGTGCTGGAGGTGATCCAGCATGCGACGCACCACTACGGGCGCCTCGAGCCCTATGGTTTCGTCATGAAACTCGATCAGCCGCACATTTCCGAGGCGTACAAGAAACAATACGGCTGGCTGCCGGATGAGTGGAAGAACTCGTTCAGGATGGAGGAAGAGCTGACCGGCTTCCAGTGGGACAACCCGACCTATCAAAACACTCTTCGTCTCTGGGACAAGTACGAGAAGCGCGCGAAGACGGTGGAAGCAGGTCTCCCGCCTGCGCCACCTTTGAACGGGCCGGAATCCGCGGAAGGCTCGTCCGGACCCGCCTGAATCCGCCGTGGAGTTGTCCTCGTACCGACGGAAGGTTGCGGCGGAGAGGGTTCCGAGGGAGCTGCGGCCGCCGCCTGGTCGGGCCGGCTGCTCGCGACCGAGCAACAGGACAAGAAGAATGCACGCGACCAGTCACCGGTCGCCTCGACAAGAACGTCAGCATGGGAAGCGCTGGTCACCGTTGCCGGTGCCCGCCAGCCGCCGCCCGACCGGCCGGTAACGCAATCATGCCGGATGTGCGGAACCGGCGTGCGGGCCGTGCGCTGGAGGTGGTGAGGAGAGTCGCCGTGACGCAAGCGGCGGACCGCGGTGAAACGCCGAGGAGCGATGGCGAGCGCACCACATGCCGGGACCGGCGCGCGGCGACAGGGGTGACTTCCGCGGCGGTGTGCCGGGCAGGATCGCGAGAGCATTACTGCATGATTATGGAATGTCACGGTACCGACGGATATTTCATCTTTCTGTCACCCGTTCGTATCGCCAACGCCGTCCGTCCGTATTGACAGCTGAACCGCCTTCTGCGATAGTGCGCTAAGTTCCAAAACAGAGTAATCGGTCCCTTCAAAAGGTTCCCAAAACTTGAGGCACCGGTTGGTCGGGTGATCGTCGGATCCCCCGTCATGGCCGGGCCTTTGTGTCTCGTCGACCCTGGTGCAACCGACGGGGCGAAGCCATGTAGGCCGCCGAACCTCCTGCGGCGCATCAAAACGTTACATTTGCGTATACGTCCTTCACGCAAATGGACAAATGTGCGAACACGATCGTCGATCGTCGCGAAACGCACCCTACCCACAAATAAGGACACCGGCGGGCCCCAATGGATCGTGTCAGAACCAAGTCCGTAGCGTCCCAGCTCAAACGCCCGACCCTCATCGCCGCCATCGTGGTCACGCTGATCGGGGGTGGTGTCGTGCTGGCAAACATCGACTTCAACACGCAACGCGTCGACCGCGCCCGGCTCAGCATCGAGACCGTGCAGCAGGGCACGATGGAGATCAAGGTCGCGGCCAACGGCCAGTTGCTGTCCCGGCGCATCGAGCAGCTCGCGTCCCGCGTCTCCGGCCGCGTCGCAAGGGCGGAGATCAAACCTGGCGCGGTCGTGCACGTCGGCCAGACCCTGGTGGAGCTCACGAACCCGCAGCTCCTCGCCAGCGCGGAAGAGGCGCAGTCGGCGCACGAGGGAGCGGTGGCGGAACTGCAGGCTGCCGAGGCCGAGCTGCAGACCAACATGCTGAACCATGAAGTCGTGCTCACGCAGGTTCGGTTCAATGCGGAAAAGGCGAAGGCGAAGGCGGAGGCTGACGCGGCGCTGGCGCGCGAGGGCCTGATCTCGAACATCGAAGCGCGGCGCTCGCAGCTCGATCTGGAACAGCTCGAGAAGACGTACGAGATCGAGGCGAGCCGCCTCATGAAAGTCCGCAACAACATCCAGGTCCAGCTGGCAGTCAAGCGGTCGCGCGTCGCGCAGTTCGCGCGGGCGCTGGAGCGCGCCAGGACGCAGGTCGCCGATCTGAACGTCGTCGCCGGCATCAGCGGCATCGTGCAGGCCATCAACGTCGAGGTCGGCCAGCAACTGCAGCCCGGGAGCCCCATCGGGCGCATTGCCCAGCAGGAGCAACTGTACGCGGAGCTCAAGGTGCCGGCGCGCGAGGCCACGCAGGTGCAGGCCGGACAGAAGGCCGTCGTCGACACCCGAAACGGGACCGTCGACGGCGTGGTGACCCGCGTCGACCCAGGCGTCACGGACGGCACGGTCGTCGTCGACGTCGACCTGCAGGGCGCGCTGCCGCCCGGCGCGCGCCCGCAATTGCAGGTCGAAGGCACGGTCTATATCAGCCAGTTGCCGCATACGCTCTATGTCGGGAAGCCTTCCTATGTGAAGAACGATGCGTCGATTGCCGTATACAAGCTCGATCCTGAAGGGCGCTATGCGACGAGGGTCACCATCGAGGCGGGCAAGGTTTCACTGAATTACCTGCAAGTTCTGCAGGGCTTGGCGCCGGGGGACCGCATCATCACCTCCGAAATCGCCGAGTGGCAGGGACAGGAACGCATCCTCCTGAAGTGAACCGATCCGTCGCCGGCACTCTGATCTCAACTAGGAAATCATCATTATGTTGCTGGAACTGAAATACGCGTGGCGCCTGTTGAGGAAAAACTGGGGCTATACCCTGCTGTGCGCGAGCGTCGTCGCGCTCAGCATGGGACTTGGGGGTTGGGCGAGCCTGGTCGCGTACAACTTGTTGTTCAGATCGCCGGGATTCCCCGGTTCCGAACGCTGGTACAGCGTCCAGATCGCCGCCGACGCCGTCACCCCAGCACAACCCGCCGTCGATGCCTATACGTATCAGGAGCTGTTGAAGCGGAATCGCTCGGCCGATCATCTCGGCGCCTATGCCAACCGCGCCGCCGTCCTGAGTGAAGGACAGGCGAGCACGACTCTGCGCGCCGCAGCGATCAGTCCTCGCCTGCTCGCGGCTACTCAGGTGGCGCCCCACCTCGGCCGTGTGTTCGAAGACTCCGATCGTCAGCCCGATGCGGCTCCGGCAGCCATCCTCAGTTTCGACACCTGGCAGACGTACTTCGCTGCCGATCCGGCGATCATCGGCAAAACCGCCAGAATCGATGCCGCACCCGTGCGAATCATCGGCGTCATGCCGAAGGATTTCATCGCCTTCCAGGATTTCGAGGTCTGGTTTCCGCTCGAGATGCCACAGGTGGCGGCGCCGCGCGACTCGACGAGGACTCTGACCCCCTTCATCGTACTGGGCGAGAATCAAGACCTCGACAGCGTTCGGACCGAGATGGAAGCGATCGTCGGCGCCGTCAATCGCGACGATTCGGACCTGTTCAATCCCGCGCGGCACCTCGAGCTGTTTCCTGCGGTGCGGATGTTCACTCATCCTCTTAGACCCGTCGCGGCGCTGCTGGTCTTCCTGGCGGCAGCGGTATTGCTGCTGGGCTGCCTGAACGTCAGCATGGTCTTTCTCGCCCGCCTGCTGGAGCGCAGCCGCGAGCTGGCCATCCGCAGCGCTCTCGGTGCATCGCGCGCGCGTCTGCTCCGGCAATGCCTGCTGGAGTCTGCACTGATCCTCCCGCTGGCCCTCCTCGCCGGCTATGGAATCGCCCTCCTTCTCTTCGGGTGGATCAATAGTCTGTATCGATTCACGGCGCAGATCATGGGACAGGGTAAGCCGGTCATCGCGGTCATGCGGCCCGTTGATATCGCCGTTGCCGTCACGACCGCGATCGTGATCTGGCTGCTCAGCACACTGATCCCTGCCTGGCGCATTGCCCGGCAGGACGTGGCCTTGGTGATCGCGGGCTCTGGCAAAGGGACGTCCGGTTCCGGCCGGAACCGAAGCGCGAGATTTCTCGTCGGACTGGAGGTCATAGTCTCGTCGCTCGTGCTCGTAGTGACTTGGGGAATGGTCGTCGCCGTCAAGCTCGAACTGAGCAAGCGGACGGGCCTGAATACCGAGAACGTGATGATGACCACGTATGCCACCACGTTCAGCGATCGCTACTCCGAGCCCGCGAGCCGCCTTCGCTACTGGGAGGATCTGACGGCCGGAATCAGGAGCAGGCTCCCGGGCGCCGAGGTGACCTTTGCCACGGCGGCGCCGAGCATCCCTTCCCGGACGGCTGCGGCGATTGAGACGCAGCAAGGGGCAGATCGCCAAGGGGTCTTGAGGCTGGATACGACAACAGTGTCGGACGGCTATTTCGAGATGCTCGGAATCAATCTCCGCTCCGGGCGGCTGTTCGACAGCACGGACAATCTCGACTCGCTGCCGGTTGCGATCATCGACGAGCAAATGGCCGCGCGCTACTGGCCGGAGCAGGAGGTCCTGGGCAAGCGCATCCAATTGAAGACGGACGAGAAGGGTACCTGGCTCACCATCGTGGGCGTCGTCTCTGCCGTGCGAGGCCGACCCTATGTCCGCGACAACGGCATCGTTTATCAGTCCCTACGCCAGGTCGCGCCACCCCAGTTCCGGTTGCTGGTCCGATTGCCGGGTACGTCCGCCGACAGCCGACCCGCGCTTCAAGGCGCCGCGTTTGGCGTCGATCGGGATGTCCCGTTGCGCAACCTGCAGATGTTCGATGACTATCTGGCCGCGGTGAATCTCGGTTATACGTCAATCATCCCGACCTTCATCGTAGTTTCGGGTCTCACGGCATTCCTCGCAGCGTCCGCAGTGTTCGGGCTCATCAGCCGGACGGTGGTGCAGCGCACGCAGGAAGTCGGGATACGCCGCGCGCTGGGAGCCACGCCCTGGCGGGCCACCTCGAGGTTCATGCGGCAGGGGGCGTTGTACCTCGCCGTGTCGGTCGTTGGCCTCGGCCTCGGGCTGCTGGTGACGAATGGACTCAGCGGAACGATCACGAACATCCTCGACAACGTGCTGCTGATCACCCTCGGCGTCGTTCTTCTCCTGTCATCCGTCATTTTTGCCGCGTCCTATCTGCCGAGCCGCCGCGCCCTCGCCCTCGAACCGGGCGAGGCACTGCGATACGAGTAACCGTCATCAAGATCAATCGCAACGGGGGAGCTAGCCAATGACCGACCAATGCCTCATCGATCTGCAAGGCGTCAAGAAGGTGTTTTACACCGATGAAGTGGAGACCTGGGCCCTCGACGACATTCGCCTCACCATTGATCGAGGCGAGTATGTTTCCATTACGGGTCCTTCGGGGTGCGGAAAATCCACGCTCTTGTCGGTGATGGGGCTGTTGTCCACCCCGACAGACGGAAAATATTTCCTCAACGGCGCTGAAACGACCGGTTTGGGCACGAAGGAGCAGGCCTCCGTACGCAACCGAGAGATCGGCTTCATCTTTCAGGCTTTCAACCTGATCGGCGACATGACCGTATTCGAGAACGTCGAGCTCCCGCTCACGTATCGCGACGACCTGGATCGCAAACAGCGCCGGGAGATGGTTTCGACGGCGCTGGAGCGGGTGAACATCGCGGACCGCCGGAAGCACTTCCCGGCACAGTTGTCCGGCGGTCAACAGCAGCGCGTGGCCATTGCCCGCGCGCTGGTCGGTAGGCCGAACGTGTTGCTCGCCGACGAGCCCACGGGAAACCTCGACTCCAAGAACGCCCAACTGGTCATGGATCTGCTCAACGAGCTTCACGAACAGGGCAGCAGCATCGTGATGGTCACCCACGACCCGCACTGGGCCGAGCAGGCCGACCGGCAGGTCTCCCTTTTCGACGGAAAAATCGTCGACGATCGGCGCCTCTCGAACAGCGAGGTGATCTCCGCGCAAGGGCACTCCTGATCGGGATCCCGACGTATTTCGGTGGTGGATCAGGAGGCTGACATGGCGAACCACGATGCGGAAGTCTTTCATCGCTTGTACGGGCTTCGAAAGCCGAGGACTTGCTACTATCGGCGGGACTTCGTCGATTACGGGCTGATGCTCGTGGTGACGGCGCTGGTCGCCGGCTTGGCCTACGGCTTTCGCCATGGAATGGCGCTCGTTACCTTCGTTCTGTGCGCCTTCACGCTTTCGGCATTCATCGTGAGGCATGGCGTCGAGCTCAGAGTTCCTCTGATCCTGCGAAGGCCGCAGGATGTTCTCTACATGGCCGCCTACAAGCTTCGAAACCTGAAGCCGGTTTGGTTCATCGCCGTTGGCCTCCTCCTGCTGGAGAATGTTCTGATTGCGGCGACGCCGAAGCTTCCCCACCACGTCGAATGGATGCGCACCGGGGCCCTCTGGCTGTTCTATGTGCATTTTGCTGGCATCACATTGTTCAGAACCGCCATCCTGGCCGATCACCTGGCTAAGAAAGAGCTGGTCCGCGAGATCCTGATGCAGACCCCGTGGAAGCGGATCATCAATCGAAAGACGAAGATCACGCTGGAGATCGTGCATGCCTACGTCACGGGACTGCTGGCTCACATCATCTACATCGCACCGTTGTACTTGGTCATCGTACACGCCCGTTTCTCTTTGGTGTTCGTTCCGGTCGTATTCCTCATCGACGCCGCGGTCGAGATCAGATGGTCTAGGACCATCAATCGATGGTTCTATCGAGACCATTGGCTCGGACACAACTCGGAGCTCGAGTTCCTGTATCTTCACGGTATGCACCACGATGCCATACCATCGGCGATGATTGCCGTCGGTGAGAATGGGTTCCTGGAAGGCTTTCTCCGCAACACCCTCGGGTCGCCCACTCCTTTCTACAACCCCCTGGCGGCAATCCTGTTCACGTCGTACTCGGTCTGGGTCGACATGACCACCCACCAGTACATTCCCGGCGTGTATCCGAGACTACCGACGTGGTTCCTTCAGATCGCCCAGCATGCGACGCATCATTTCGGCCAGCTCGCTCCCTACAGCTTTGCCATGAAGACGAACCAGCCCGACATCGCCGAAAGGGTCAGAAGCTCGGGCTTGCATCGGTTGCCCGATGAGCTGAACAACTCGATCCGGCTCGACGAGGAACTGACGGGCTTTCAGTGGGATAATCCCACCTACCGGAAAACGTTGAGCCTCTACGAGCGGTACAATGGACGCAAGGCAGTTCTTGCAGCGGAGCCCTCGGCCGCCGCGCCCGTGCAGGGGAGCCGATCATGAGTCCGGCCGATCCGGCGGTCTACCACAAGATGTACGGCATCAGAAAACCGAGGACTTGCTATTATCGGCGGGACTTCGCCGATTATTCGCTGATGCTCCTCGGGACCGCACTGGTCGCCGGGCTGTCCTTCGGCTTTCGTCATTGGATGGCGCTCGCCTCGTTCGTCCTGTGTGCCGTCATGTTGTCCACATTCGTCGCAAGGCATGGCGCCGAGCTCAGAGCTCCACTGATTTTGAGAAGGCCCCAGGACCTTCTCTACATGGTCGTCTACAAGCTGCGGAACCTGAAGCCAGTCTGGTTCATCGCCGTCGGACTCCTCGCGCTGGAGAATGTTCTGATCGCCGCGACGCCGAACCTTCCCCATCACGCCGAATGGATGCGAACCGGGGCGCTCTGGCTGTTCTACGTGCATTTCGCGGGCATTACTCTGTTCAGAACGGCCATCCTGGTCGACCACCTGGCAAAGAGGGAGCTAATCCGCGAGATCTTGATGCAGACGCCATGGAAGCGGACCATCAATCGCAAGACGAACATCACTCTGGAGATCGTGCATGCCTACGTCACAGGGCTGCTGACGCACATCCTCTTCCTCGCCGGGTGGTACCTCGTGATCACGCACGTTCGGTTCTCGCTGCTGCTCCTTCCGATCGTATGCGTCATCAACGTATTCGTCGAACTGAAGTGGCAGAGGACGATCAATCGGTGGTTCTACCGAGAACACTGGGTAGGGCACAACTCGGAGCTGGAATTCCTGTATCTTCACGGAAATCATCACGATGCGATTCCATCCGCGATGATCGCCGTCGGTGAGACAGGAATCCTGGAGGGATTCTTCCGGAACCTCATCGGGCCCCCCGTTCCCTTTTACCATCCTCTCACGGCGTTCTTGTTCATCTCGCACACGGTCTGGTTCGACATGCTGACCCACCAGTACATTCCCGGCGTCTATCCGCGACTGCCGAAGTTGTTCCTCGCAATTTTCCAGCACGCGACTCATCATTTCGGACAGCTTGCGCCCTATGGCTTTGCGACAAAGACAAACCAACCCGGCGTCGCCGAAAAGGTGAAGAGCTCGAGTCTGCGGCATCTGCCGAAAGAGCTCTCGAACGCGATCGAGCTGGACGAAGAGCTATCCGGCTTTCAGTGGGACAATCCGACCTACCGGAACATCCTGAGCCTCTTCGACCGGTACAACAAGCGGAAGGCGGTGCCTGGTGCCGAGCTATCGTCCGCGCCCGTACAGGGGAGCCCGTCATGAGACCGGCCGATCCCGCGATCTACCACAAGCTGTACGGAATCAAGAAGCCGCGCGCGAACTACTACGCAAAGGACTTTCTCGACTATGTGCTGATGCTCGCGCTGACGGCGCTCGGGGCCGGCGTCTTGTATGGCCATGGTCATCCGATGGCGCTGGTCGCGTATGTGTTGTGCGGAATGGCTCTGATCATGTTCACAGTCCGGCACGGCGTCGAGCTGCGGGTGCCGCTGATCCTGAGACGCCCGCAAGACGTTCTCTACATGTTCGTGTACAAGTTAAAGAACCTGAGAGCGCTGTATTTCGTCGGCCTCGGCGTGCTCTTGCTGGAGAACCTAGCGATCGCGGCGACGCCGGGTCTTCCCCATCACGTCGAGTGGATGAGCAAGCTGGCACTCGGCCTGTTTTACCTGCACTTCGTCGGCATCTCCATCTACAGAACGATCATTCTCGCAGACCATTGGCGGAAGAGGGAACTGGTCCGCGAGGTCTTGATGCAGACGCCGTGGAAAAGAGTGATCACGGAGAGGACAAAAATTGCGGTGGAGCTCGTCCATGCCTACGGCACAGGACTGTTGACCCATATCGTCCTGATCGCTCCGTGGTATTTCGTGATCACGCATGCCCGGTTCTCCCTGATCTTCCTGCTGCCCGTCGCCGTGATCAATTTCATGAACTACATGTACTGGATGGGGTTGACCCATAACTCGTGGTTCTACAGAGATCACTGGCTCGGTCACAATTCGGAGCTCGAGTTCGTGTATCTACATGGAAGTCATCACGACGCGATCCCTTCCGCGATGATTGCCGTATCCGGAAATGGGTTTCTGGAAGGCATCTTGCGACACTCCATCGGCGTTCCGGCTCCCTTTTACAACCCTATCGGTGCAGCGCTGGTATATGGGTTCGAAGTCAAGCACGACATCGACCTTCACCAATACATCCCCGGCGTATTTCCTCAATTCCAGCGAGTGGTCGTGGAGACGAACCAACATTCGACGCACCATTATGGGCGCCTCGAGCCCTATGGTCTCGCGATGAACATCGATGCCCCTGGTGTGTCGGAAGCGGTCAGGAAGCGGTTCGCATTTCTGGCCCCTCGCCTTAAACACTCGATACGCCTCGATGAGAAGCTGACGGGATTCGAGTGGGACAACCCGACTCACCGGCAAACGCTGAATCTCTACGCGAAGTATCAACCCGACGCGGATTCATCCGTTCCTTCGACGGTGGATGCGTCCGCTGAGAGTGTGTCATGACGAAACCGCACTTGCTCGACCTCATTGCCCGGCACACGCGGGACATCGTGCCCGGCCTCGACCAGCATCAATTCGTCGCGTCCGACCGGCTCGTCGACCTCGGCGCCAACTCGATCGATCGCGCCGAGATCGCCATGCTCGTGCAGGAGTCTCTGGGTCTGTCGGTTCCACGCGTCGAGCTGTTCGGTCCCAAGAACATCGGCGAGTTGGCCGATCTGTTTCTCACGAAGCTCCATGCCGCGTGAACCGGTCGTGACCGGGATGGGCATCATCTCGGCCATCGGGCAGGGGAAGTCCGCGTTTGCGAACGCTCTGCTCGACGGCGAATCGGCGTTCGGCGTGATGCAGAGGCCTGGTCGCCAGCGGGATTCGGCCTATCTCGGCGCAGAGATTCGCGAGATCGCGATTCCCAACGGGATCTCGAGACAGACGCTGCGCGCGGCCTCGCTGTCCGCGCAGGCTGCGCTGGCCGTCCTCGAAGAAGCGTGGAGCGAGGCCCGGCTCTCGGATGTCGATCCTCGTCGGATCGGATTGATCGTCGGTGGCTCCAACATCCAGCAGCGCGAGTTGACGCAGCTTCACGAAGCCTATCGCGACTCATCGGCGTTTCTGCGACCGACGTACGCGTTGTCGTTCTTGGATTCAGATCTTTGCGGCTTCTGCACCGCGCACTTCGGGATTCGCGGTTTTGCGCATACGGTGGGCGGTGCCTCGGCGAGCGGCCAATTGGCAATCATCGAGGCGGCGAAGGCGGTGCTCGCCAAGCAAGTCGATGTCTGTATCGCGGTGGGCGCACTGATGGATCTCTCGCACTGGGAATGCCGCGGACTGCGAGCGATCGGTGCGATGGGATCGGATCGCTATGCCGAAGCGCCGTCCCTTGCGTGCCGTCCCTTCGACCGCGATCGCGACGGCTTCATCTACGGCGAATCGTGCGGTGCAGTGGTCATCGAGTCATGGGAATCCAGCGAACGTCGCCGTCGGAAGCCATATGCGGCGCTGCGCGGGTGGGGGATCGTCATGGACGGCAATCGTAATCCTGATCCCTCGGTCGAGGGAGAAATGCACGCGATTCGGAGTGCGCTCGACATGTCGGGATGGGCGCCCGAGCGGATCGACTATGTGAACCCGCACGGCACGGGCTCGGCGGTGGGCGACGAAACGGAGTTGAAGGCGCTGCGGGCGGCCGGCCTTGATGGCTTTTTTTTAAACGCAACCAAGTCACTTATCGGTCACGGTCTGAGCGCGGCCGGCACGGTGGAAGTCATCGCCACATTGCTGCAGATGCAGTCTCGCCGGTTGCATCCGACTCGGAACCTCGATCATCCGATCGATCAGACATTTGACTGGGTGAGAGACGCCCCCGTCGACCATCAGATCGAGAATACTCTGACCTTGAGCATGGGGTTCGGAGGAATCAACACGGCCATGTGTTGGGAAAGGTGCCGGCCATGAGCGTTGCGACCTACGAGGCCTGCTCCTACGAGACGATCAAAGTCCGATTCCAAGAGTCGGTCTGCTTCATCCAGATCGACCGGCCGGAGGCGAAGAACGCGATCAACGGTCAACTGATCGCCGAGTGCCGTGAGGTGTTGGCCGCGTGCGACGAATCGGTGACCGTGGTCGTATTGAGCGGTTCTCCCGAAGTATTCTGCTTCGGCGCAGACTTCAAGACGATCGCCAATGGCCCGGCGACCTCGTATGAACAGGGCGGCGGCCCCGGACCGATGTACGACTTGTGGATGCGCATGGCCACCGGTCCCTATGTGACGATCTCGCATGTTCGCGGGCAGGCGAACGCGGGCGGCGTCGGCTTCGTCGCCGCGAGCGACATCGTTCTCGCCGACGAGAGCGCGCAGTTCAGTCTCTCCGAGCTGCTATTTGGACTCTACCCCGCGTGCGTGCTGCCGTTCCTGATTCGGCGCATCGGATTCCAGAAGGCAAATTTTTTGACCCTGACAACGCAGCCCATTTCGGCAAAGCAAGCGTTGGAATGGGGATTGGTCGACGCCTTGGAAGGCAATAGCGAGTCCTTGTTGCGCCGTCATCTGCAGCGCCTGCGCCGTCTGTCGAAGACGGCCATCCGCCGGTACAAAACCTACATGGGCCGGATCAGCACGCCTCTGCAGGATTTGAAGCCGGCCGCTCTTGCCGCGAACCTCGAGGTGTTCTCGGACGTCGACAATCTGCGGGCAATCACCCGGTACGTCGAGCGTGGCGTATTTCCGTGGGAGAAGGCATAGGAGCTCTCGTTGCCCGTGACCGATACCGTATTCATGTTCTCCGGCCAGGGGTCGCAGTACTTTCAGATGGGCAAAGCCCTGTACGACTCCAACAAGGAGTTCCGCGACTGGATGGTGCGGCTCGACGACGTTGCGCGAGGTCTGGTGGGCGGATCGGTGATCGCGACTCTCTATTCCAGTGCGAATGCCAAGGGAGATCGCTTCGATCGCACGTTGCTGACGCATCCGGCGATCTTCATGGTCGAGTACTCGCTCGCGCGGACGCTGATGCAGGCGGGTGTATGGCCGGACATGGTTCTCGGCGCGAGCATGGGCTCGTTCGCCGCGGCGGCCGTGGCCGGGCTCCTCGAGGCCGAAGACGCGTTGATCGCCGTGATCCGTCAGGCGATGTCGTTGGAGGAGCGCGGCGAGCCAGGTGGGATGATGGCCATCTTGACGGACCCGGCGCTGTTTGAAGAGGAGTTCCTCAGCGAGCACAGTGTGCTGGCGGCAGTCAACTTCGATTCGCACTTCATCGTGTCCGCGAAGCGAACGGAGCTCGCGCAGATCGAGGCCACCCTGAAGCAGCGAAATATCGTCCATCTGCGGCTGCCGGTGTCCTTTCCGTTTCACTCGCGGTGGATCGATCAGGCGAAGACGACCTTCGACGCATTCATGCATTCCATCCGCTTTAAGCAAGGGCAGTTGCCGCTGATCTGCTCCGAGCGGACGAGCGCTGTTTCCGATCTGCCGGCCGACTACTTCTGGAACGTCGTCCGGAACCCGATCCGGTTTCGTGAGGCGGCGATGCGTCTCGATCAGGAAAGGGCCCGCCGGTTCATCGATGTTGGTCCGGCCGGCACGCTGGCGACGTTTCTCAAGTACAGCCTGCCCAAGACGACCGGCTCGACGGTCCGCGCGATCCTCACGCCATTCGGCCTCGATCATAAGAACCTGGCGGACGTATTGTCGTCCAGCGGACACTGACCATGCGCGTATTTGCCGTTTCGGACCTTCACATCGACTACGAGGCGAATGCGCAATGGGTCGCGAATCTATCCGTCTCTGAGTATCAGGACGACGTGCTCATCCTCGCGGGCGACGTCACGGATGCGCTGCGCAAGCTCGACTGGTGCCTGAACACACTGGCGAGACGTTTCAAGAAGGTGCTCTTCGTGCCGGGTAACCACGACTTGTGGGTGATTCGCGACGGGCCGACCAAGAGCTCATTGCAGAAATTCGACGACGTCGCCGCGGTCGTCGAATCGAGTGGCGCGTCGATGCGGACGTTCATCGAGCGGGGCGTGTCGATCGTCCCGATCCTGACCTGGTACGACTATTCGTTCGGCGAGCCGAGCGACGAGTTGCGTGCGGTATGGATGGATTATCGCGCCTGCCGCTGGCCGAGCGAGTATTCGGAAAAGGACGTCACCGCGCATTTTCTTGCGTTGAATGACACCTTCACTCCGAATGGCGGCAAGATCATCACCTACTCGCACTTTCTTCCGCGCCTCGATCTGATGCCCTCGTACATTCCCTGTGTCAGCCGGCAGCTCTATCCGGTCCTCGGATCCACGGGGCTGGACCGGGAGCTGCGGGCGCTCAACTCGAGCGTCCACGTGTACGGGCACAGCCATGTGAACCGGCAGGTGACCATCGACGGCGTGACGTACATCAACAACGCCTTCGGTTATCCCAGCGAGACGTTCATCACGTCGAAGCGTCTGGTCTGTATCCATGAGTGCTAGAGAGCCCGTCCGAGGGTCGTGGTATCCGGTGGAGGGGCCCATTCCCCTCACGTCTGCGGAGATCCATGTGTGGCTGGCGTTCTATGACCAAATCGACGACGAGCGGCTGCATGTGGCCTACCGCGAGCTGCTCAGCAGTGAAGAGAGAGTACAGGAGCCGCGGTTCCACTTCGCCAGAGACCGGCGGCGGTATCTCGTGACACGTGCGTTGGTGCGGACGGTACTGTCCCGCTACATCTGTATCGATCCGAAACGATGCCTTTTCTCTCCCAATGCGTACGGGCGCCCGGACATCATCAACGCGGAGGCGGCAGCCGCGAGCCTGTCCTTCAACATTTCGCACACCCACAGTCTGATCGTGCTGGGAGTGACGAGGGGTCGCGAGTTGGGCATCGACGTCGAGAACGTCGCCGCCCGCGCCGCGCCGCTCGATGTCGCGGATCGCTATTTTTCGCGGCAGGAGGTGGCGGTGCTGAGCGCCGCCCCGAAGCACGAACAGCAGCATCGGTTCTTCGAATACTGGACGTTCAAGGAATCGTACATCAAAGCTCGGGGCATGGGCTTGTCGCTGCCTCTCGACAAGTTCGGGTTCCACTACCCCAACGATCGTGCGGTGGAGATCGCCATCGACGCGGAACTGGCCGACGACGCAGCGCGGTGGCAGTTCTGGCAGTTCCGCCCGGCGCCCGAATATCTGGTGGCACTATGCGCGGAGCGTCTTGGCGCACGATCTCCCACGGTCCTTGCTCGAAAGATCGTTCCGCTGCTGAGTGAAGAACCTTTGACTCTCGAGATCCCGCGCGCCTCGGAATCACCCTCGGACGACCGCGCGCCGAGCGCGGACGATATGCATGAGAAATCGCTATGACCCGCCCTGGAGGAACGCATGAAGCCTGATGAGCGTCGGCACTCCGAGATCGCCTCGATCGCCACGCAAACCCCGACCCATGACAGGATCCACGCCCTGGACGCCGTCCGCGCGTCGGCGCTGCTGCTCGGTATCGCCCTGCACGCGACGCTGCCGTACATCAAAGACGTTCCGGGCTGGGCGATCATCGAGAGGCCGAACGACACGTTGCCGACGGTCATGTACGTCATTCACATGTTTCGGATGCCCGTGTTCTTTCTCATCGCTGGCTTCTTCGGACGCATGGTGCTGGAACGCGTGGGACTGAAGCCGTTCCTCAAAGATCGCGCCAAGCGCATTCTGGTGCCGCTGGTTCTCGGTTTTCCCCTCGTATTCATCACCGTCGTCATCGCGTACGTGCTCGGTGCGCTCGCTTCCGGCATGACGCTGCAGCAGGTGCAGGGGGGGATGGAGAGGGGAATGCAGGGGCCGGCGGAGCAAGCGAACGGCGGAGGCGGGATCCAGCTCGCGCATCTCTGGTTTCTGTACTATCTTGCGATGTTCTACGGCGGCGCTCTGGTCGTGCGCGCGCTGCTCGGACGGTTCGCTGCGTTTGCGGATGCGGTCGTTCGACTCATCATGGGGGGCTTTTGGGCGCCCTTGCTCCTCGGCGCGCCGATCGCTGCGTACTATTACCAGAACGAAGCGTGGCCGAGCTGGCATGGTCTGCCCTCGCCGGGCTGGACGATCGTCCCCTTGGCAGATGCACTCCTGGCCTACGGAATCATCTTTGGATTCGGCTGGCTGCTGCACCGGCAGGCCCACCTGTTGTTTGCGCTGGCGAAGAGCTGGCCGATCTACCTGGGCGCGGCGCTCGTGCTGTTGATCGTCTGCCGCAGCATCGCCGGCCCGACGCCCATATGGGAACCTTACCTGCAGGGGCGCCTGCTTCTCGTCTATACGATGGCGTACATGACGGGCACGTGGTGCTGGTCATTCGGACTGATCGGTGCCGCGATGCGGTTTCTGTCCGAAGCGAGCCCCGTGCGCCGCTACATTGCCGACTCGTCATACTGGCTGTATCTGATGCACCTTTCGGTGATCGTATTCTTCGCCACGCTGTTCATTCGTTTCGACTGGCACTGGAGCATCAAGTATCTGTTGACCATCGCTGGCTCGACTGCGGTCCTGTTGCTGAGCTATCACGTTCTCGTTCGCTTCACGTGGGTCGGCGCGATTCTCAACGGGCGCCGACATCCGCGCGTTCGAGCCAATGCCGCGGAGCCGGCCGCAGCGACGTCTTGACCCCTCTCGATTAGGCGGGTTCGTCAGCGCGGCGTGGGTGGCGGGATCACGACAGTGGAGCGACGTTTTGTCGCTCCACGAGCCCGGCGTGCGCTCGAGAATGGCTTCACCTTCCTACGATTTCTGGTGGTTGCATCACAACACGTGCAACAGGAGAGTTGAATGCTTGCTTTCGTCTTCCCCGGGCAGGGCTCACAGAAGCGCGGGATGGGTCAAGGCCTGTTTGATGAAGTGCCAGAGTATGCGGTTGTCGAGAAGGACGTGGATGCGATCGTCGGCTACTCGATGCGCAAGCTGTGTCTCGAAGATTCGGAGAATCGCCTGAAAGAGACGCAGTTCACACAGCCCAGTCTTTACGTGGTCAATGCTCTCCACTACTACAAGGCCATTTCGCAAGGCTTGCGCCCGACGCACGTCGCCGGACACAGCCTCGGAGAATACAACGCCTTGCTCGCCGCGGGCACGTTCGACTTCCTGACCGGACTAAAGCTGGTGAAGAAGCGCGGCGAGCTGATGTCGCTGGCTAGGAACGGCGGCATGGGGGCCGTGATCGGCCTCGACGCCAACACGATCAGGAAGGTGATCAACGACGCTGGGCTGTCGAGTCTCGACGTCGCCAACTTCAATACGCCTTCACAAACGGTCGTGTCTGGTCCGGTCGAGGACGTCAAGCGCGCCGGCCCGGCGTTCGAGAGAGCAGGCGCCCAGATGTTCATCCCCCTGCAAGTCAGCGCCGCCTTTCACTCCCGCTACATGGCCGATGCCGCGAAGGCATTCGCCGACTTTCTCGCGCCCTTGTCGTTTGCCGTGCCGAAGATTCCGGTCGTGGCCAACGCCACGGCCCAGACGTATCCGACGGACGGCGCATCGGAGTCGACGAAATCGCTGCTGGCGAAGCAGATCACGAGCTCGGTGCAATGGACCCAGAGCGTTCGCTTCCTCATCGATCAGGGGGTCGCGCAGTTCAGCGAGATGGGCCCGGGAAACGTGCTCACGCGGATGGTGCAGCAAATTCAACAGGCGAGATAGTCGTGACGCTCGTGTCGCCGCCCCGAATGCGCTGCCCATTGAAGGCCGCGCACCGCCTCACCTCTCTCATGCAGTCGAACGGACCGGCAAGAAACCCATGATGGACCAGGAACAGCTGCGCGCCTTGACCCAGTCGTATCTGAAATCCGTGATCGCCGAGGCCGCGGAGGCTTTGAACGCGGACTTCGATGCGTTTGCTCCATTCGGAGAGCTGGGAATCGACTCGTTCCGGGTGCTACAGATCATGAAAGTTCTGGAGGCGGATTTCGGCACTCTGCCCAAGAGCCTGCTTTTCGAGAATTTCAATGTCGCTGATCTGGCGAATTACTTCGTTGCAAAACACGAAGGCAGACTGACGGCGAAATTCGGAAATGGCCATGGCGAAACCGCCCCAAGACCCGTCGTTCGTAGCGTCCCTCCGCGAAGGACGGAGGAGCCAATCCCGGTCTCCCAGGCCGCGCCGATCCTCATCTTGGAGAACGAGGCGTATGCGCATCCGGAGTTGAAGGATCTCCTTCGTACGCTATTCGATCGCTACAGGAACGAGGGGAGTGTCTCCCGCGGCACGCGGAAGATCGCTCCGAACCTCTTCATCGGCAGTGCGCGACGCGGGTATTTCAACTACGCGCGCAGTGGCGACATCATCCTCGTGTATGCCTACACGGGACCGCGAGACTATTTCCAGGCCGTCGCCGACGAAATGTACCGGCACTGTGCGGCGAAGGGATTCCAGCTCAACTTCCTCGCCGGCGAAGTGCTTCCTCCCATCGGCGGCACGGCGTTTTCGGCGACACCGTACGGCGTTCTGCAGCGCATCGTCAATCTCAAGGGCTTCCATCTGGAAGGCGGAGCGATGCGCCGCTTGCGCTATCAGGTCGCGAAGTTTCAAAAGTCCGGAGCATGCAGAACCGAAGAGTATCGATGGGGCGCTAGCGGCGGGACCGCGGAGCAGATCGCCGGCATCATCGATCGCTGGTGCGCCCCCAGGACGATGGTCAATCCGCTCGTGCACGATTTCAAAGCGGAAATCCTCGCCGGCGCGCTCGCGCCGGAGCACCGCGTCTTCGTGACGTATCTCGATGACGTACTGCAGAACGTGATCCTGATTACGTCGATGGAGAACGGCTACCTGATGGATCTGGAGTTCTATCCGCCGGAGATGCCGCTCGGAGGCCTGGAATTCACCGTCGTACGGATGATCGAGCGCCTCGTCGCGGAGGGATGCGACGTCCTGAGCCTCGGCGGCACTTACGGCTGCAAGCTGGAGTCCGCCGAGAGCGCCGATCCGGAGATCGATAGGATCCTCGACGAGCTGCGTGAGAGAAACGTGTTCAACGACGCAGGCAACCTGCAGTTCAAGAACAAGTTCCGCCCTGAAAATCACACGGTCTTCCTTTGCCGTCCCGTCGACGCGGGCAATCCGGACAATGTCATCGACATCATCATGATGATTGCCGATCCGGAGAAGCTCCAGACCTCGGACGCCGAGAATCACAATTGCACCGGAAAACAGGCGAGCCTGCGTGTCGTGAAATCAGGCAAGGTCCTCCGCCCTCCACACGGTGACCGGACCCGCGCCCTCTCGGAGGCGGGTTTCAACCCGCTCAATATCCCGGCCGCGCAAGTCGACTTCGACCTCAAGACGGACTCGTGGGCCCAGTTGGAGATGTCCGCCATCGATGCGCAAATGGCGCATCTTCATCGGAACCTGCAGGAATCCGTCGTTCTGGAAGAGGCGTTGCGTGAGATCTTTCCGTTCGATCACTTCCTGCTCACGAGCTCGGGGCAGGCGGCCGAGCACATCTTCTTCAAGGCCTGGCCGAACAAGGGCCGCGTCCCGCAGAACCTGCTCTTTCCCAGCACCATCTTCCATCAGATCGACAAGGGTTTCACGCCGGTGGAGATCCCGCATCCGGCAGTCTTTCAGCTCAATGCAGAGGAGCCGTTCAAGGGCAACCTGTCTTGGGATGCGTTCGAGGCAGAGCTCGAGCGCGATCCTGAGGCGATCGCCCTGGTCCTCATCGAGGTCGGTGACAACGCTGCCGGAGGGTGTCCGGTTTCGCTGCAGCATCTGAGGAGTGTCAAGGCGCGTCTGGCGAACCGTTCCATTCCGCTGGTGATCGACGCCACGCGAGTCGTCGAGAACGCGCAGTTTCTGATCGAGTGCGACCGGGAACATGCCGGCAAGAGCGTGTGGGCGGTCGTTCGCGAGATTCTCGTCTGCGCCGATGTGGTCATTGGTAGCCTGACCAAGGACTTCTGCGTCGACACGGGCGGCATCATCGCCACGAGTGATGCCGAGGTCTTTCAGCGAGTGCAGGATCTCGCCGATCAGGAAGGCGCCGGCCTCGAGCTGATCGAGAAGAAAGCGATCGCTCTCGCCCTCCGGAACCGCAAGCAGATCGAGGCGAGAGTCTCGCGAAGGATGGAAGGCGTTCGCCTGATCTGGCAGGCGTTGAAGGATCGGCGTGTGCCGCTCGCGCATCCTGCCGGCGGACATTGCGTTTTGATCGATGTCAAGCAGATTCCGGAATTCGCTCACTTCACCGAACCGGTCGCGTCATTCCTGGCGTGGTTGTATCTCAACACAGGAATCCGGGCGGGCGCGCACAGCGCCGGCATGCAGAAGCGGACGCCGATCAATGGCCTCGTGCGGCTGGCAATCCCCGTCGGTCTGAAGGGCGACGAGATTGACGAGATCATCGATCGATTGGTCACCGCCTTCGGGGAGATGATGAACATCCCTGAAGTGGTCTTGGAGAGCAGCGCGCTTCCAGGGAATGTCCACGCGACCTACAGGCTCCTTCAGTATCACCATCTGGAGAGCGGCAGCGACGTCGCCGCAATCGCGACCGACACGGGCGACTCAGGTCGCCATGCTCCGCGGGAGGACGCTCGCCGCCAGCAGGACGTTGCCATTGTCGGAATGGCGGGCCGCTATCCGAAGGCGAGGACGCTGCGAGAGCTGTGGGACAACCTGGCCCAGGGGAGAGACTGCATCGGGGAAATCCCCGCGGACCGCTATGAATGGCGCGTACGGCACGGGAGCACCGCAAAATACCGCGGAGGCTTCATCGACGACGTCGACAAGTTCGACTCGCTGTTCTTCAACATTTCGCCCCGCGAAGCGGAGATGTTGGATCCTCAGGAGAGGCTGTTCCTCGAGGTGGCGTGGGAGGCGATCGAGGACGCAGGCTACCATCCGGACACGCTGGCGCTCGCGGACGGCTCCCGAAAAGTGGGCGTATTCGTCGGTGCGGTTTGGGCGATGTACCAGATGCTGGGCGTCGAGGAGAAGCACGCCGGCAACTTCATCATCCCGAATTCGTTCCTCTGGAGCGTCGCCAACCGCGTCTCCTATTGTCTCAATCTCTCCGGTCCCAGCCTCACGGTCGACACGGCGTGCTCCTCGAGCCTGACCGCTCTCTACCTCGCATGCGAGGCGATCTATGCCGGCCGGTGCTCGTCGGCCATCGTCGGTGGCGTGAACCTCGACTTGCATCAGGCGCGGTTCGACATCAATCACACCGGCGGTGCGTTGTCGCCCGATGGTGTCTGTCGCAGCTTCGGCAAGGGTGCGAACGGGTATGTGATGGGCGAGGGGATCGGCGCGCTTTATCTCAAGCCTCTCGACCGCGCCATACAGGACCGTGATCACATCTACGGCGTCATCAAGAGCGCGGTGGTCAACCACGGTGGGAGGACGAGCGGATATACCGTTCCGAACCCGAAGGCGCAGGCCAGTCTCATCTCGGAGGCTCTCGAACAGGCGAACATCCCGGCGTCCACGATCGGGTACATCGAGGCGCACGGCACCGGCACCGCCCTCGGCGATCCGATTGAGATCACCGGTCTCGCCAACGCCTTCAGTACAGACGCCCTTGCCGATGAGAGCTGCGCGATTGGCTCGATCAAGAGCAATATCGGCCATGCCGAAGCGGCGGCTGGCGTCGTCAGTGTCACGAAAGTGCTTCTGCAGATGAAGCAGCGGCAGATCGCGCCGTCGCTGCACTCCTCCGAATTGAACGAGTTCATCGATTTCTCGAGCTCGCCCTTCTACGTCCCACAAGAACTGCAGGAATGGAAGGAAAAGGAAGTCGACGGCGTGCGCCTGCCGCTGCGAGCCGGCATCAGCTCTTTCGGCGCGGGCGGGGCGAACGCGCACATCATCGTCGAGGGTTTCGAGCCGGCGCCGAAGCTCGTCGGAGCGCAGCCCGAGGCCGGTGCGCTGATTTTCCCGCTCTCCGCGAGAAGCGACGACCAGCTGCGTGAGGCGGCGTTTCGTCTGGCGGAGTTCCTACGCGAGAGCGACGACGATCTCGGCGACATCGCTCACACCCTGGCGATCGGTCGCAAGTCCTTCGATCATCGGCTCGCGATCATTGCCGGCACGAAGGAACATCTACTGGAAAATTTGACGGCGTTCGTTGCAGCGAAGAAGTCCGATGATGTGATCGTCGGCCAGGCCCAGAACGCCGACGGGGTCATTCGACTACTCAATCGGCGGGAGAAAGAGGAATTCCTACGGATCCTGTCCGAGAGCGGTGATCCACGCAAGATCGCGTCGCTCTGGGCCGACGGACTGCTTTCCGATTGGCAAGGGTACGAGTCGAACGGCGCGCGGAGGAAGGTTTCGCTGCCGACGTATCCCTTCGCCGACAGACGTCACTGGGCGTTTCAGAAGACGGCCGTCCGACGTACTGCATCGTCAACGGCGGCGATCCACCCGATGCTGGACAGCAACGAGTCGACGTTCGAGCGCGAGCTCTTCAGAAAGACCTTCAACGACCGCGATTTTTTCATATACGACCACCATGTGTCGGACATCCCGACGCTGCCCGGTGTCGCGTACCTGGAGCTGGCGCGAAAAGCGGGCGAGATCGCAGCCGGCAGAAAGGTACGGAGGATCAAAAACATCCTCTGGGTGAGCCCGATCGCAGTTCAGAATTCCACGCCGAAGGAAGTGTTCGTCGAGCTCAAGCCCAGCGATGCCACTGTGCGCTTCGAAGTCTTCAGCAACGACGACAAGGGGGGCAAGACCCTCCACTCGCAGGGTACGCTTCAATACGAGACGCCGCAGGAGGCAGCGGCCGAGCCGGAAACGGTCGATCTGGCGGCGATCCGCGCGCGCACTGCGAGAGTAACCGACGGGAATGCGGTCTATCCGCGCTTCAGATCGTTCGGCCTGAACCTCGGTCCCAGCTTCCAGGTCCTGCAGGAGGTCTACAAGAGCGACACCGAGGTTCTCGGAGTTCTGAAGCTGCCGGAGTTCCGCGAAGCCGACCTGCTGACGATGGCTTTGCCACCGTCGCTGCTCGACGGCTCCTTGCAGGCTGGCGTCGCCGCAGTGCTCAGCGGACAGATGGGCGAGATGTTCGTTCCGTACTCGATCGGCGAGGTCGAGATCCTTGCGCCTCTGGTGACGAACTGCTTCAGCTATGTCCCGGAGATGAGGGACGACAAGAAGAGCTCCCGCGTGGTGAAGAGCGATGTGCTCATCGTCGACGACACGGGTAGGGTTCTTGTTAAAATCCGCGACTCCGTCGGTGTGCCTCTAGGCGATATCTTCAAGAAGCCGGAAGTAGACGACTTTTCGAAGCTTTTTTACGCGTATGACTGGGAAAAGGCGCCGCTGGCCGCAATCGCTGCGGCGCAGAGCAAGCCGCGTATCCTCGTATTTGATACGAACGAAACACTGCGAGCGGGTCTCGGCGACGACGTCATCTTGGTAAGGCCGGGAGAAGCCTTTGCGGATTCAGGCAATCTGTCCTACACCGTCGATCCTCGAAGCAAGGAAGATTTCGCGCGGCTCATCGGAACGCTCGTCGAGCAGCAGCGGCCTGTGGACTCCATCTGTTTCGCGTGGCCGCTCGGTGACGGTGATTCGCTGGACCAATCATTGGAGAGAGGCGTCTATCCCTTCCTCTACGTCTGCCAGGCGTTGATGCAGTACAAGCTGGATACGGCCGTCCAGCTGCTCTACGTTCATCCTTCCAAACCGGAGCACGAAGCCATCCGCGGCTTCATCAATGCCCTCCGTCTCGAGCACTCGAAGCTGCTCTGCAAGGCAGTCGAGGTTGAGGCCGACGGAATTCTCGAGGCCGTTACGGCCGAGCTTCACGCCCGTACGCAGGATGCGGTGGCAGTTCGGTACGAGGGCCAGGAGCGTTTCATCAAGAAGCTCAAGGCCTTCGAGCTCGAAGAGATGGCGGGCGCGGCATCCATTCGCGAGAACGGCGTCTATCTGATTACCGGCGGTGCGGGTGGTCTGGGCCTGGTTTTCGCGGAGTATCTGGCGAAGGAGCACAAGGCGAAGCTGATTCTCACCGGCCGCTCGGCGCTCTCGCCCGAGCGGGAGGCGAGACTGGACGAGTTGCGCAACGTGGGCGCAGAGGTTCTGTACCTGCCAGCCGACGTCTCCAGGTACGAAGACATTGCCGGCGTCGTCGGCGAAGCCAAAGCCCGTTTTGGCGCGCTTCATGGCGTCATTCATGCGGCCGGCGTCTTGAGAGACTCGTTCATCCGCAACAAGACGGCGGAAGAGATGAGCGCGGTCTTTGCGCCGAAAATCCACGGAACGCTTCATCTCGACGAGGCGACCAGGGACGAGGCGCTCGATTTCTTTGTCACGTTCTCCTCGCTGGCGTCGGTCGCCGGCAATGCCGGTCAGTGCGACTACAGCTTCGCCAATCACTTCATGGATGCATTTGCCGCTCGCCGTGCGAAGTCCGGCAAGACGCTCAGCATCAATTGGTCGATCTGGGCTGACGGCGGAATGAAGCTCGACGAAGCGACCGCCGCCTACTTCAAGAAGAACCTCGGCATCTCCCCGCTGTCCGCGACAGCCGGCCTCGATGCATTCGTTCGCGGCCTCGCTTCCTCGCGGACGCAGTTTGCCTTCCTCGAAGGCGTGCAGGACAAGGTCGAGCTGGCGTGGGGACTGAGAAGGAAAGAGCCCGCGCCTGATGCACCTGCGCCGAGCATGCAGACGGCCAGCGCGCCAGCCGCGAGTCAGGCAGATGCCGATCTGCAGGCGAAGCTGCTGAACGATCTGACGAAGATCGTCATGGAGTTCCTGAAGCTCGAGGAAGAGGACGTGGCCACGGACCAGATCCTCATGGAGCTCGGCTTCGACTCGATCGGCCTGACGACGTTCGCCAACGCGGTCAACGACAAGTTCCAGACCGACATCACGCCGGTTCTCTTCTTCGATTACCCGTCGCTCGATGACATCACGAAGTACCTGTGTACGGAGCGCGAAACCGAGGTGCGCCGCGTCTATGGAGGCTCTTCGAGCCAGCCGGCTCCGACGGTTTCCGCGCCCGCGCCGCCCGTACAGGACGCGAAGCTCGAGATCAGGAAGGGCTGGAATCCCGCCGCCGTCGATGGCGCGGCAGCTCGAATCTCGGGCGGCGGCTACGCTCCGGAAGATCGTTTCATCAACGAGCCGATCGCCATCGTGGGCATGAGCGGCGTCATGCCGCAGTCCGAGGACCTCGACGAGTTCTGGGACAACCTGCAGAGCTCCACGGACATGGCCACCCTGATCCCGGCGGACCGCTGGAGCTGGGAGGAGTACTACGGCGACCCGCTGAAGGAGCCGAACAAGACCTACGCGAAGTGGGGCGCCTTCATGAAGGAGGTCGACAAGTTCGACCCCCTGTTCTTCGGGATCTCGCCGCGCGAGGCGGAGATGATGGATCCGCAGCAGCGGATTTTCGTGGAGACGGTCTGGAAGGCGATCGAGGATTCGGGACAGAAAGTCTCGGACCTGTCGGGCACGAAGACCGGTCTGTTCGTCGGCGCGGCCACGAACGACTACATCGACGTTCTCCGCACCTCGGAGGCTACGCTGGACGGCTACTCGGCGTCGGGCAACTCCCACTCGGTACTGGCGAACCGCGTCTCGTTCCTGCTGAATCTGCACGGGCCGAGCGCGCCGATCGACACGGCGTGCTCCAGTTCGCTGGTGGCGCTGCATCGCGCCATCGAGTCGATCCACACGCGCAGTTCCGACATGGCCATCGTCGGCGGCGTGCAGGTCATGCTCACCCCGGCGGCGTTCATCTCGTTCGCCGCGGCCGGGATGTTGAGCCCGGACGGAAAGTGCAAGACTTTCGACAAGAGTGCGAACGGCTATGTGCGTGGCGAGGGCAGCGGCGCGATCTTCATCAAGCGGCTCTCGGACGCCATCGCCGACGGAAATCACGTTTACGCCATCATCCGGGCGACGGCGGAGAATCATGGCGGGAAGGCGACGATGCTAACGGCGCCGAATTCCGCCAAACAGGCCGACCTTCTCGTCGAGGCGTATGAAAAGGGACACGTCGACCCTGCCACCGTCGGCTTCATCGAATGCCACGGCACCGGCACGAGCCTTGGCGATCCGATCGAGATCCAGGCGCTGACCAAGGCCTTCGGCGAGTTGTACAAGCGGCGCGGCAAGCGTCCCGACGCCCCTCATATCGGTCTGAGCTCGGTCAAGACCAACATCGGCCATCTCGAGACCGCGGCTGGCATTGCGGGCATCCTGAAGACGCTGCTGGCGATTCAGCACAAGCAGATCCCGGCGAATGTCCACTTCCAGGAGCTCAATCCCTACATCAATTTCACCGGAACTCCGTTCTACATCGCGGACAAGCTCACTCCGTGGGCGGCTCCGGTCGGTGAGGACGGTTTGCCCGCGCCGCGCAGGGCGGGCGTGAGCTCGTTCGGCTTCGGCGGCGCCAACGCGCACATCGTGCTGGAGGAATACATCGCGCCGCCGAAACCGGTGGTGAAGGTGGACGGTCCGCAGTTGATCGTGCTGTCCGCGAAGAACGAAAGCCGGTTGAAGGCTTATGCACGATCGATCGTCGAGTTTCTCGACGATAAAGACGTCGAGCTGACCGACCTCGCGTATACGCTCCAGGTGGGCCGGGATGAAATGCCGGAGCGGCTGGCCGTGATCGTTTCGAGCCGGGCCGACCTCAAACAGAAGCTCAACGACGTTCTCGACGGTGCCACGCCGCCTGACTACTATCACGCCAATGCTGCCAGCAAGCAGACGAAGGCGCGATTGGCGGAGCTCCCGTCGGGAGGGGCTATCCAGGGCCTCCCGACCATGGCGGAAGTCTGGGTATCCGGCGGAAAGATCGACTGGAACGTCCTCTACAGGGGCGGCACGCCGAAGCGCATCTCGGCGCCGACCTATCCCTTTGCGAGGGAGCGCTACTGGGTGGAGGCCGGCGCGCGCGAGCCGTCAAACGCACGCCGTGGCTGCAGTTCAGCTCCTGCATCCTCTCGTTCACCGCAATACGTCGACATTGCAGGAACAGAAATTCTCCTCCGTTTTCTCGGGAGCGGAGTTCTTTCTGGCGGACCACGTGGTGCAGACGCAGAAAATCCTGCCCGGCGTGGCCTACATGGAAATGGCCAGAGCCGCGGGGGAGCTCGCGGCGAACACCCCGGTGCGCGTCATTCGCAACCTCACGTGGGAGCGTCCGCTCGTCGTCGACGGGCATGGCAAAGAAGTCGAGGTCGTGCTTGCCCCGGACAAGAACGAGATCAGATTCACTGTCAGAACAGGCTCCGGCGATCAGGCGTTGACTCACTGCACGGGACGACTCGGCTATCAGACCGATGCCGTTTCCGAAGTCCTCGACATCGCGGCGATCAAACGACGCTGCAGCGAGCAGGTGATGGCCGGGAAGGATCTCTATCCTTTCCTGAGTGGTGGCGGTCTCGATTTGGGCCGCAGCTTCCGGATCGTACAAACCATTCACGCCACCGAGCTGGAATCACTCGCGGTTCTGCAACTGCCGGAACACCTAGAGAACGAGGCCGGCGAATTCTGGCTGCATCCGGCGCTGATGGATGGCTCCCTGCACACAGCCATCGGCCTGATGAAGAAGAGCGGGATGGACATCACTCTCGGCCTCCCGTATTCGGTCGGCGAAGTGCAGATCTTCCATCCGGTCCGCGATCTTCACTACGGATACGCCACATGGCCGGCCGATCATCCGAAATCGAGCCGCGAGATCCCCAAGGCGACGTTCCATCTCCTCGACAAGAATGGAAGAGTGCTGGTGCGGATGAAGGACTTCGTATCGCTGCCGGTGAATCAGCCGGCGGCAACGAAAGCGGCCGATTCCAACCTGCAATCCCTCGTTCCGGTCTGGAGCACCGTGCGCTTCCCGTCAAGCACTGTTCCGGAGCCCGTCAGTCTGCTTCTCCTCGGAGACGACCGGACACAGCTCGATTGGCTGCGCGCGTCGTACCTGGGCGTGCAATCAGTTGGCCTCGATGCCGATGCCATTGACGACGAGCTCGCCAGCCGCTCGTTCGATCAGTTGGTCTGGATCGCGCCCGCTGCAAACGGCGGAGACCTCATCGCCCAACAGAACAAGGGAGTTCTGTCCGTCTTCCGCCTCATCAAGTCTCTCCAGCGGCTCGGCTATGCCGGCCGGAAGCTCCAATGGACGTTCGTTCTCGGCAGGACGCAGCGCGTTGTCGAGGGCGAGTCGATGCAGCCGGCTCATGCCGCAGTCGTCGGTCTCGTCGGGAGTCTGGCCAAAGAATACCCACAATGGGATCTGCGGGTGCTCGACGTCGCTTCGTTGGCATCGGTCACTGCTCGCGAATGCCTGTCGCTTCCGTGGAACAAGCAGGGCGACGTCCTGGCACATCGTAATGGTGAATGGTTCCAGCAGAAGCTCGCCGTCCTCCCCGCTCTGCCTGAAGGGACACCCGCCTATCGACCGAACGGCGTTTACGTCGTCATCGGTGGCGCGGGTGGAGTCGGCGAGGTGTGGACCCGGTTCATGATCGAGAATTTCCAGACAAACATCGTCTGGATCGGCCGGCGTGAGCTCGACCACTCCATCGAGAAGAAGATCAATGCACTCGCGCTGCTCGGGCCGGCGCCTCTGTACATTGCGGCGGACGCCACTAACGCGGCCGCGCTGGAGCAGGCTAGCAGGAAGATCCTGGAATCGTATCCCGCGGTTCATGGCGTCGTTCATTCCGCGATCGTTCTGCAGGACCAGAGCCTTGCCCGAATGGACGAGGCGACGTTCCGGGCCAGCCTGTCGGCCAAGCTCGACATCAGTGTGAACATCGATCGCGTCTTCGGCATGCAGGCGCTGGACTTCATCCTCTTCTTCTCCTCGATCGTCTCCTTCGTCAAGTCGCCCGGACAGTCCAACTACGCGGCGGGCTGTACATTCAAGGACAGCTTCGCTCACGACCTGCAGCAGCGGCGCTCCTACCCGGTGAAGGTCATGAACTGGGGTTACTGGGGCAATGTCGGCGTCGTCGCGGACGAGCTCCACAAGAAGGCGATGGCACAGATGGGCATCGGTTCCATCGAAGCTGATGAGGGGATGGCGGCACTGCAGGTGCTGGGGAGCTCCGGTCTGCATCAGATGGCGTTGATCAAGACGATCAACAGTCAGACGCCGTTCGGTTCTGCTCTATCGGAAACCGTTGCGTATCACCCGCAGACCTCACCCAGGACCCCGCTGCAAGTGCGTAAGTCGGCTGAACCGATCGCCGTGCTCGAAGCGGAACTGCCCAGCGCGGAGATGAGCGACTTCGTCACCGAGATGCTGGCATCGACCCTCGTCTCGCTGGGCTTGTTCAGAAACGGCGTCCGCACGTTGGCTGGGTTGTCCCTCGACAATGAGCCGGCGCCGTATTACGAGCGATGGCTGAGCGCGAGCATTCATCATTTGCAGGCTCAAAACCTGCTCGCCGGCGATCTGACTCTCACGCGCGAGGTCAAACCGCTCGCCGATCTCTGGAGCGAATGGGAGAGCGGTCGCTCGTCCCGGGCCACGGCTGCGCACGTGCAGGCGCAGGTGACGCTGCTCGAGACCTGCTTGAAGGCTTTGCCGTCGGTGCTGACCGCAAAGCAGCTCGCCACCGAGGTCATGTTTCCGAATTCCTCCATGCATTTGGTGGAGGGAATCTACCGTGGCAGTGCCGTGGTGGACCGCTTCAATGAGATCCTTGCCGAGACGCTGATCGCGTGCATCGAGCAGCGTATGAGCGACGACCCGCAGTGCGAGATCCGGATCCTGGAGATCGGAGCCGGTACGGGCGGGACGACTGCGGGGCTGATACCATTTCTCAAGCGGTTCCCGATCGCGGAGTACTGCTACACGGACATTTCCCGTGCGTTCCTGATGGTTGCGGAGAAGCAGTTCAAGGCCGATCTCCCGCCGTTGACGACCGCAATCTTCGATGTGACCAGGCCTCTGGCCGCGCAGTCGATCGCCGCTGTTCGCTACGATTTTGCCATCGCCGCGAACGTCCTTCACGCCACACCAGACATCCGCGAGACCCTGCGCAACACCAAGGCCGTGTTGAAGAACGGCGGCGTGCTGCTGCTCAACGAAGTCGCGGAGTGGTCTCTGTTCAATCATCTGACCTTCGGGCTCCTCGAGGGATGGTGGCTGGCCGAAGACACCGCGGTCCGTCTGCCGGGAAGCCCGGGATTGGCTACGGAGAGGTGGCAGGAGATTCTGACGGAGGAGGGCTTCGAGTCGGTCCAGTTCCCGGCCCGGGAGATTCACCGGTTCGGCCAACAGATCGTGGTAGCCGCCAGCAACGGCTGGACGCGACAGCGTATTGTGACAGATCCCCGTCCTGTCGCTCCTGCTTTGAGCACCACGAAAGCGGCAGTGCCTGCACCACAGGCAGCACCGAGCGAACAGAGAGGCGTGGATCATGTCCGGCACCTCCTCTTGGAGAAGCTGTCCGAGGCTCTTCGGCTCGATGCCGGGATGATCCGCGCCGATGTGCCATTCGCGGAGTACGGAGTCGATTCCATCGTCGGCGTCAGTTTCGTGCGAGCGCTCAGTGAAAAGCTGCAGGTCGAGATCGAGCCGTCACGCCTGTTCGAGTACAGCACCGTCGACGAGCTTGCCGGATACATCCAGAGGGAATTTCGGGAACAGATCGCCGCACAGATTCCTGCTGCGGAAGGCACGCTCGCCCCGACCAGCGCCGCCGTCGTCGAAGCCCCGGTCGTGGTCGAGGCGCTCGGGACGCATCGCTTCGTGACGACGGGAGCCTTCAATCGCGCCGAAAGCGATGCAGGCCTCACTGGTGACCCCGTTCTGGAGCCGATCGCCATCATCGGCATGAGCGGACGCTTTTCCGAGTCAGAGTCCCTGGAGGCATTCTGGCAGAACCTTGCGGAAGGCCGAAACCTGGTAAAGAAGGTCACGCGGTGGGACGCGGCGGAATGCGTCATGTCGGAGTCGCAGAGCGGCGCGTATTGCTACCACGGAAGCTTCGTGGATTCGTTCGATCGCTTCGATCCGGCGTTCTTCGGGATCTCGGCCGAGGAAGCCGTTTGCATGGACCCGCAGCAGCGCCTTTTCCTCGAGGAATCATGGAAGGCGTTGGAGGATGCAGGCTACGCCGGGAAAGACGTGCAGGACAAACAGTGCGGCGTCTATGTCGGCTGCGGAAGTTCGAATTACGACCGTCTCGCGTCTGCGGGGGATTTGCCCGCCCACGCTTTCTGGGGCAATTCACAAGCGGTCATTCCGGCCCGGATCGCCTATCACCTCAATTTGCATGGACCGGCGATCGCGCTCGATACGGCCTGCTCCAGTTCTCTGGTAACCATCCATCTGGCCTGCCAGGGTCTGTGGTCACGGGAAACGGAGATGGCGCTGGCCGGCGGCGTATTCATCCAGGCCACGTCCGGCTTCTATCAGGTAGCCAATCGTGCGGGCATGCTCTCGCCGGACGGCAAATGCTACAGCTTCGACGCGAGGGCCAACGGTTTCGTGCCCGGCGAAGGCGTCGGCGTGGTCGTGTTGAAGCGGTTGCGCGACGCAGTGCGCGATCGCGATCACATCCATGGCGTGATCGCGGCCAGCGGACTCAATCAGGACGGTCGGTCGAACGGCCTCATTGCGCCGAACGGTCGCGCGCAGGAACGTCTGGAGCGCGCTGTCTATGACCGCTTCGCCATCGATCCCGAAACGATCCAGGTCTTCGAAGGCCACGCCACCGGAACGCCACTGGGCGACTCGATCGAGTATGCCGCGATCACCCGCGCGTTCCGCGAGTATACCGACAGAAAGCGATTCTGTGCTCTCGGCACGGTCAAGACGAACATCGGTCATGCCGCGACAGCCTCCGGGGTCGCGGGTGTATTAAAGCTCCTTCTCTCCCTGAAGCACCGCCAGATTCCGCCTTCCCTTCATTTCGAGAAGGCGAATCCGGCCATCGATCTCGAGTCCGGTCCGTTCTATATCAATACACAGCTCCAGGAATGGAGCACCAACGGAAGCGAGAGGCGGCGCGCGGCGATCAGCTCATTCGGGTTCAGCGGCACCAATGCGCATCTGATCATCGACGAAGCTCCGCCCGCCGTGCAGCCGGCGGCGCAGCGGCCGGCATCCCTGGTGGTGCTGTCTGCACGAACCGCGGAACAGTTGAAGCAGCACGTGCAGAACCTCGCGGCATTTGCGAAGCGCACGCCCGATCTGCCGATGAACGATCTGGCTTTCAGTCTGTTCACGGGCAGAACGCATTTCCCCCATCGCCTGGCCTGTGTCGCCCGCAATCAGCATGAGCTCGTGAAGGCTCTCGATCAGTGGATCGCGACCGGAGCAGCGAGCCAGGTTTACGCGTCGGAGATCCACCATGGCCGGCGGCGCGAGAACGCGGCACTGAGGAAGTTCGGCAATTTCTGCATCGAGGAATGTACAAACGCGACGAGCGCCGAGAGCTACGTCGAGAGCCTGTCCACGCTCGCGGACCTGTACGTCCAAGGCCAAACACTGGAGTATCAGACGCTGTTCTCCGTCGACTCGCGACGGATTCCGCTGCCGACCTACCCCTTCGCGGCGGAGCGCTACTGGGTCGACACGGTGCTCGACGTACCGCAAACCGACACGCCCCGGCTCGAGGTGGCGACTGACACGAGCGATCCGTTCGTGGCGATGATCGCGAGCCATGAGTATGTGGCGCCGCGCAACGAGACGGAAGCGAGGCTCGTTGCCATCTGCACGCAGGTATTGAACGTGCCGCCTGAGTCGATCGGCGTCCACGACAATTTCTTCGAGCTTGGCGGCCACTCCCTGCGCGCAGCACAGGTGATCGCCGCGGTCCGGATGCAGTTCGGTGCCGACGTGCCGCTCGTAGCGTTCTTCGAGCACGGCAGTGTCGCGGAACTGGCTGGCGTCGTCGCCGCGGCGGAGAAGAGCGAGGTTCGTTCGATCACACCGGCCGACAGAGCGCAGTTCGAGCGACTTCCGCTGAGCTTCGCGCAGGAACGGCTCTGGTTCCTCAACCAGCTCGAGCCGGACAGCGCCGGCTACAACGTACCCGGAGCGGTCCTCCTGCGCGGTGAAGTGGATGTCGATCAACTGAATCAGGCCTTCAATGCGATCATCGCGCGGCACGAAACGCTACGCACCGTTTTCCCCAGCCAGGACGGCCGTGCCCAGCAGCGTATACTCGATCGTTTGGAGTTCGTGCTCGAGCGCATCGACCTCGCTCACTATACGGACCAGCAAGCACGCGATCAGGAGGCGGAGCGGCTTTGCCGGGCTGATGCCGCGACGCCTTTCGATCTTGCCAACGGTCCGCTCTTCCGGGGCAAGGTCATCAAGCTCGATGAGCATGAGTACATTCTCATGCTCAATATGCACCACATCATCAGTGACGGCTGGTCGCTTGCCGTCGTCGTGAATGAGCTTCGTGTCGTCACGGATGCCCTCCGGCAGGGTCGGCAGCCGGAGTTGCCTCCGTTGCCGATCCAGTACGCCGACTACAGCGTCTGGCAGCGACAAACGCTGGAGGAGAGCGGCATCCTCGATCGGCAGCTCGCCTATTGGCGGGAGAAACTGGCTGGCATCCCGGAAAGTCTGGATCTGCCTGCAGACTACCCACGCGCCAGTGTGCAGACCTTTGCCGGCGCCACGCGTGCCTTTTCGCTCGATGCACAGCTCACCCAGCGGCTCAAGCGCCTGGCCGAGCAAGAGGGCGCGACGCTTTACATGGTGCTCCTGGCGGTTTGCAAAGTGTTGCTGCATCGCTATACCGGTCAGAACGACATCTGTGTCGGGAGTCCAATCGCGAACCGGCAGTATGGACAGACGGACAGCCTCATCGGGATGTTCGTCAACACACTCGCGCTGCGCAGTCGGATCGCGGGTGACGAATCCTTCGTCGCATTGTTGTCAGGCATCAGAGCGACGTGCCTCGAAGCCTATGAGCATCAGGATGCTCCGTTCGAGAGAGTGGTGGACGCGGTTCGCCCGCAGCGCAACCTGGCGATCAGCCCGATCTTCCAGGTGATGATGATTCTGCAGAACTTCGACATGGGGACGCCGGATGCGCACGTTCAGCGCTATCCCCTGGACACGGGGATCAGCAAGTTCGATCTGACGTTCGAGTTCATGGAAACGCCGGAGGGGCTTGGCGGATCGATCGAATACAGCACGGCGTTGTACAAGCCGCAGACCATCGAGCGGATGTTCGAGCATCTCGCCGCTCTGTGTCAGGCAATCACGGCCACGCCTGCCGCCAGAATCTGCGACCTCGAATACCTCGGCGAAGTGGAAAGGCGCCAGCTGCTGGTCTCCTTCAACGACACTCGCGCCGAGTATCCGAGCGACAAATGCATCCACGAGCTTTTCGTGGAGCGGGTGGCCGTCAACCCGGATGGGACGGCGATCGTCTTCGGCGACGAGAAGCTGAGTTATCGAGAGCTCTATGATCGGAGTCGCGAGCTCGCGCTGTATTTGCAGTCTCGCGGAGTGGGCCCGGACAGAATCGTCGGGCTGTGCCTCGAGCGGTCCACGGAAATGATGGTGGGCATCATGGGGACAGTTCTGGCCGGAGGCGCTTATCTGCCGCTGGATCCGACGTACCCCGACGAACGGCTGGCCTACATGCTCCGGGACAGCAATCCCGCAGTCGTTCTGACGCAGCAGAGATGGGACGAGCGGATTCGCTCGTTAGCGGATCGAAAGACCACGTGCCTTGCGCTCGACACCCAGTGGCAGGAAGTTCGTGCCTGGGCGGCGGAATCGGGCGCGGCATTGCGCCGGGATGTGGCGCCACACAATCTCAGTTACCTCATCTATACGTCGGGCTCGACCGGCAAGCCGAAAGGGGTATTGAACGAACACCGCGGTCTAGTGAATCGACTCGCCTGGATGCAGAAGTGCTACGCACTGAACGAGAGCGATGTCGTTCTGCAGAAGACGCCCTACGGCTTCGACGTGTCGGTGTGGGAATTCTTTTGGCCGATGATGACCGGCGCGGCGATCGTCTTTGCGTTGCCGGAGGGTCACAAGGACGTTGGCTACCTGGAAGCGCTGATCAACGATTCAAAGGTGACGACCCTGCATTTCGTCCCGTCGATGCTCTATAGCTTTCTGGAGAATGCCGGGATCGAGTGCCCCAGCGTCAGGCAGGTGTTCTGTAGCGGCGAGGCGTTAGACAAGAAGGGTGTGGACCGGTACCGGAGCCGCTTCCCCAATGCGGCGCTGCACAACCTCTACGGCCCGACGGAAGCTGCAATCGACGTCACCGCTTATGATTGCTCGCGGCTGACGGCGCCTTATGTCCCGATCGGCTCACCGATCGACAACATCCAGATCCACATCCTCGACCCATACGGCAATCTCCAGCCGGTCGGCGTGCCGGGTGAGCTGCACATCGCAGGAGACGGCTTGGCGAGAGGCTATCTGAACCTTCCGGAGCTGACCGAGGAGAAATTCGTCGCCAACCCGTTCGTGCCGGGCGCGCGGATGTACAAGACCGGCGATCTGGCGCGTTGGCTCGATGACGGCAGCATCCAATATCTCGGTAGGATCGACACGCAGGTGAAGATCCGCGGCTTCAGGATCGAGCTGGGTGAGATCGAAGCGCGCCTCAATCAGCATCCCGCGATCAAGGATAGTGCCGTCGTGGCGCAAGGGAAAGACGTCGAGAAGCGGCTCGTAGCGTTTTATCGCGCGAAGGATACCAGCGCCCAGCAGCTCGTTCAGTTGGCGCACGACGAGCTGCGGTCGTATCTCTCGGCTGTGTTACCGGAGTACATGGTCCCAGCCGCATTCGTCAGCCTGGCTGCGATTCCGGTAAACACAAACGGCAAGGCCGACCGTGGTGCGCTTGCGCGCATGGACGTGACCCTGGACTCAGGCCGGGAGTATGTCGCGCCGCGCAACGAGACGGAACGGCATCTTGTGGAAATCTGGAGTGAGATCTTGAATCGCGCCGCCGAGAAGATCGGCGTCAACGACAGCTTCTTCGAGCTGGGCGGTCATTCGCTTTTGGCGACGCAATTGGTTTCGAAAATTCGTGGCCGGCTGGACGTCGAGGTGCCGCTCAGGACCGTGTTCGAACGCACGACGCTTGCCGCGTTGGGCGAATTCGTGGCCACGGCCCAGAAGAGCGAGATTCCGCCGATCCGGCCGGTGGAGCGGGGACGATTCGAGGTGCTCCCGCTGAGCTTTGCGCAAGAGCGGCTGTGGTTCATCAACCAACTCGAGCCTGACAACGCCGGGTACAACGTACCGGCGGCGGTCCTGCTGCGGGGGGAACTGGATGTCGATCAGCTGGACCAGGCCCTCGAACAGATCATCGAGCGGCACGAGAACCTGCGGACGGTGTTCCCGAGCGGGGAGGGTCAGGCCCAGCAGAGGATCCTGGATGGTCTGGATTTCAGGCTCGAGCGGATCGATCTGAGTCATTCCGGCGATCGGGACGAGAGGGAAGGTGAAGCGAGAGCGCTGTGTCAGGCGGACGCGGTCACGCCGTTCGATCTGGCGAATGGACCGCTGATCCGAGGGAAGGTGATCAGGCTCAGCGAGGACGAGCACATCCTGATGCTCAACATGCATCACATCGTGAGCGACGGGTGGTCGCTCGGGGTCTTGATGCGGGAGCTGGGGCTG